>JAJXUC010000085.1 GCA_021783435.1 Pseudomonadota bacterium
CTGCCAGTTCGCCAGTTGCTCGGGTTGTTCGTCGAGCAGCGCGGACAGTTCGCTCACGGACAATTGCTGAATCATGTGTGGGTCCTCAGAAATGGAAACGGGGTGTATCGGGAAAGCCATGCAGTCGCGGGGCCATGGTGTCGAACAAATCTACCGCTGTGGACTCCTGCTCACTGGTGCGCGTGAGCAACTGCGCGCGCATCATCGGCGCATCGCCGACGATGGCGCACAGTCGGCCTCCTGGTTTGAGCTTGGCTAGCAGGGCATCCGGAATCTGGGCCACGGAGCCCGACAGCATGATGGCGTCGAACTCGCCCGCGGGGAGTTCCTTGGACGCATCAAGGCAACGTATGGTGGCATTCGTCACGCCGGCGTGACGCAGCTTTTGCTGCGCCGACTCGGCCAGTTCAGGGTGGATTTCGAGGCTCAGGACATGCGCGGCGCGGTGCCCGAGCAGCGCTGCGACATAGCCGCTTCCTGTCCCGATCTCGAGCACCCATTCATGTTTGCGCACGGCCAGTTCCTGCAGCATGCGTGCTTCCAACTTGGGCGAGAGCATGGTTTCGCCGCAGGGCAGCGGGATTTCCATATCGGTGAAGGCCAGACTGCGATAGGCCGGTGGCACGAAATCCTCGCGCTTGACGGCACCCAGGAGATCCAGGACGTCCTGGTCCAAGACGTCCCAGGGACGGATCTGCTGCTCGATCATGTTGAAACGGGCTCGTTCGAAGTCCATGGCATCCGGTTTCCGTTGAAAGTTGGTCATTTTAGAGGGGCCGGAAATCCGGTATCGCAAGCGTGCCGGCATGGGGCGGGATTCTCTTTGGAGCTTGACCCGGTTCGGCTCGGGTAACGGCAGGTAAAGCCAGCGTAACCATAATCAAGAACGATTATCATTATTGAGGTATTTTCGCCCTGGCAAGAAGGCCACGCCTCGTCTATGAGCACCCGAATCACCGCCGTTCCTCCAACGCGACCAGCCGTCGTGCGCTGGAAAATTTTCTTCGCCGTGCTCGGCCCGGGCCTGGTGGTGATGCTGGCCGATACCGACGTGGGCAGCGTGCTCACCGCGGCGCAGAGCGGTGCGCAATGGGGCTATCAGTTGCTCAGCCTGCAATTGCTGCTGATCCCCATCCTGTACGTGGTGCAGGAACTCACGGTCCGCCTGGGCATTTTCACCGGCAAAGGACATGGCGAACTGATTCGTGAAACCTTTGGCCCGGCCTGGGCCTGGGTTTCCGCGGCGGGGCTGGCCGTGGCCACCATCGGCGCCTTGCTCACCGAGTTTTCCGGGGTGGCTGGCGTCGGCGAGTTGTTCGGCGTACCGCGCATCTGGAGCCTGGCACTGGCTGCGGCTTTCCTGCTCATCGTCGTGTGGACGGGCAGCTACCGCCGCGTCGAGCGCGTGGCCATCGCGCTGGGCTTGTTCGAATTGGTCTTTGTCTGGGTGGCGCTGAAGGCGCCGGTCCAGATGCACCAGTTGGTGGGGGGGCTGAGCCATGTCCCGGTGCATGAGACCGGCTTTTGGTATCTGGTGGCGGCCAATATCGGCGCGGTCATCATGCCGTGGATGGTGTTCTACCAACAGTCCGCCGTGGCGGATAAGGGTCTGCAGTCCGAGCAATATATTGCCGCGCGCTGGGATACGGCGCTCGGAGCCATCTTGACCCAGGTGGTCATGGCTGCGGTCTTGCTGGTGGCCGCCGCGACGCTGTGGTCCGGACACCTCAGTCCGCCGCTCAATACAGTGGGGCAGGTGGCGCAGGCGTTGACCCCTTTTCTTGGCGAGGGCCTGGGCCATACGCTGTTTGGTCTCGGCATCTTAGGCGCGGCGATGGTGGCAGCCATCGTCGTGGCGCTCGCCGCGGCCTGGGGGTTTGGCGAGGTGACCGGCTACAAGCATTCGCTCGAATACCACCCCTTCGAGGCGCCCTGGTTCTACATCGTGTTCACGATCGGCGTGGTGGGTGGTGCGCTGATCGTCGCTATGGCCCCCGACCTGGTGGCGCTATCCGTCGGCGTCGAGGTCATGAATGCACTCATGTTGCCCGTGGTGTTGGGTTTTCTCGTGGCGCTGGCGGTGAAGGCCTTGCCGTCGGAACACCGTTTGCGCGGCGCGTATCTCTGGGTCGTGCTGGGCGTCGTGACATTGACTTCGGCGCTCGGCGTCTACGGCGGACTGAGTGGCGCGTTCTGATCCCCGTGACGGCGCGTCATGCATGGCCCGCGATAATGCGGGCTTTTGCCGCCAATCCGCATGGACACGCATACCGCATTCATCGCCGCCATCCTCGGCTTGGTCGAGGGACTGACCGAATTTCTGCCGATCTCCTCCACCGGCCACCTCATCCTCGTGGGCAGCTTGTTGGGCTGGGTCAACGACAAGGCCAAGGTTTTTGAAATCGCGATCCAGAGCGGTGCGATCTTGGCGGTCATCTGGCATTACCGTCGGCGCCTGAGTGAAGTGGTGATGGGCCTTGCCGCGCCGCAGCAGCAGGCGCGCCGCGCCGCATGGTGCTTCGCGGTGAATCTGCTGATCGCCTTTCTTCCGGCCGCCATGCTCGGGCTGGTGTTCGCTTCGCGCATCAAGCAGTATTTGTTCGCCCCGATTCCCGTCGCGATGGCTTTCGTCGTCGGTGGATTGGTGATCCTGTGGGCCGAGCGCCGCCAAACTGGCGGGACTGATGGGGTTCGCATCGAGAGCGTGGATGCGATGCGCCCGCTCGACGCGCTGAAGGTGGGTCTGGCGCAAAGCTTCGCGCTGATCCCGGGCACCAGCCGGTCGGGGGCCACCATCATCGGCGGCATGCTGTTCGGCCTCAGCCGCGTCGCCGCCACCGAGTTTTCATTCTTCCTCGCCATTCCCACCTTGCTCGCCGCCACCAGCTACGACCTGCTCAAGCATCGCGCATTGTTCAGTGCGGCCGATCTGCCGGCATTCGCGTTGGGCATGGGGGTGTCCTTCGTCTCGGCCTTGGTGGTGGTGCGATGGCTGCTGCGCTACGTCGGAGGGCACAGCTTCGCGCCTTTTGCCTGGTATCGCCTCGCGTTCGGCGCGCTGGTGCTGGTCACCGCGCGCATGGGCTGGGTGCAATGGGCGAGCTGAGGCGCTTGCAGACGAAGCGATGCGTTCAGGCCGGCTCGCCGCGCCGCGCGAAGACCAGATCCCACACGCCATGGCCCAGGCGCAGACCGCGCTGTTCGAACTTGCTCAAGGGACGCCAGCCCGGCCGCGGCGCATAGCCTTCGGCCGTATTGCGCAGCAGCGGGTGGCTTGAGAGCACGTCCAGCATGTGCGCGGCGTAGGGTTCCCAGTCCGTGGCGCAGTGCAGGATGCCGCCGGTGCCAAGGCGGCTGGCCGCCAAATCGGCGAAAGCGGGTTGAATCAGGCGCCTCTTGTGATGGCGCTTCTTGTGCCAGGGGTCGGGAAAATAGACGTGCAGGCCAGCAAGCGAGGCGGGCGCCACCATGTTGCGCAGGACTTCGACCGCGTCGTGCTGGACGAGGCGCAGATTGTGCAGCCCCAGGGCTTCGATGCGCAGCAACAGCGCGCCGACTCCCGGGGTATGGACCTCCACGCCGATGAAATCCTGGTCCGGATGCTCCTGTGCGATCCGCGCCGTGGCCTCTCCCATGCCGAATCCGATTTCCAGGACGCGCGGTGCCTGGCGGCCAAACAGCACATCCCAGTCGGCAGGTGCCGAGGCATAAGGCGCCACGAAGCGCGGACCCAGTTCGGTAAGCGCGCGCGCCTGGCCTGTGGTGGTGCGCCCGGTTCGCAGCACGAAGCTGCGGATGCCGCGTATGCGCGGCATGTCTTGCGCGGCGGCGCGGTCTGGGTCGTGGATTGGGGGCGGGGGCATGACCGGCGTAAAAAAACCGGCCTGGCCGGTCATCGCTGCGAAGGGAAGTGGAGCGGGCGATGGGAATCGAACCCACGCTATCTGCTTGGGAAGCAGAAGTTCTACCATTGAACTACGCCCGCTTGAGAGCTTGAATCAATAAAAATCAATAACTTAGCTTACTTGCGATTTCCTACAATTCCTTGAAATTATACCGTTTCCCAGGCAGGCTTCCCTCTCAATTCCCACTGTGCTCCACTGTGCTCCCACTGAGCGGGGGTAGGGTCTGGACACAAAGCCACCTGTGACATTCAATGGGGTTTTTGGGGCTCGCGTGGCCTGCCTCTGCTCTGATTTGCCCAGAAAACTCAAAAGCTGGGCCCAGAACATCCGCGCCTCTTGCGCCTCCCACAGCCGCGAGCTTGACGCGGCTGTGGGGGTTGACGTCCTGACCACCCGCGCGGGGCGGCGCAGTTCAATTCAACCGAACATCTTTTTCGCGATCTCGGCCACGTGTTGTCCCTGGTACTTGGCGATGGCCAGTTCGTTGGCGCTGGGCATGCGGCTGCCGTCGCCTTTGCTCAACGTGGAGGCGCCGTAAGGAGAACCGCCGCTGATGTCGTCCATGTTCGTGAGCCCGGCGCAGGCGTAGGGCACGCCGACGACGATCATGCCGTGGTGGAACAGCGTGGTATGGAAGGAGGTGATGGTTGTTTCCTGTCCGCCGTGCTGGGTCGCGGTGCTGGCGAACACGCTGCCGACCTTGCCCACCAGCTTGCCTTGCTGCCACAGCGCGCCGGTCTGGTCGAGGAAGTTGCGCATCTGTCCGCACATATTGCCGAAGCGGGTGGGCGTGCCGAAGATGATGGCGTCGTAATCGCCCAGTTCCTCGGGCTTGGCCACGGCGGCGGCCTGATCGGTCTTGGCGTGGATGGCGGCCACGGTTTCCGGCGGCATGGTTTCGGGCACGCGCTTGATGGTCACGTCCATACCGGCGACGGCGCGCGCGCCGTCGGCGACTTCCTGTGCCATGCGCTCGACATGCCCCCAGGTGCTGTAGTAGAGAACGAGAACTTTGGCCATGAGAACTCCTTGCGGTTGGGTGGATGAGGTTCGTATGATGCAACTAATGGTTGTGAATGAAAAGTAGGTACCTTTAAGTAACTACTAGGCAGCAGCGGCCCGTGTCGTTCCGGCGTGCGGCCGGAAGGTTCAATTTGCCGCGCAAGGAGCAAGGAGAATGGGAGATGCCTCGCAAAACAAGTACGCAATGCCCGATGGATGCGCTGCTGCGTCTGCTGATGGGGCCGTGGACCACTTACCTGCTGTGGGTGCTGCGCCAGCAGGGGCCGCAGCGATTCGGTGTGCTCAAGCGCGCCATTCCCGGCATTTCTTCGCGTGTGTTGACCGAGCGCCTGCGCCTGCTGGAGGAGGCGGGTGTCATCCATCGCGACCACCTACCGATCATTCCACCTCAGGTTACCTACAGCCTGACGCGCCGTGGCGAGGAACTGGGGCCCGTGCTGGACGCGCTGGACGCGCTGGCACGCCGCTGGCATGCGCAGAACCAGGCGGTGCAGGAGCAGACCAAGCACGAAGCGGCGCGCCGCGAGGCGGCTTGAGGTTTCCGGAGGCGTTCGTCGGGGCCTAAGGCGAGGCGGCGGCAACCGTTCGTCCGCCACCGGTGCCGACGGTGGGCGCTGGCGGCAGCGCTTGCAGCAGGCCAAGGGGAACCGCCGCAGCCATCGCGGCGTAGCCGGCGTCGCTGGGGTGGACGTGGTCGCCGCTGTCAAAGCGCGGCAGCAGACGGGACGGATGCGCGGGGTCGCGCAGCGCGGCATCGAAGTCGATGACGCCGTCGAAGGCATGGCTGTTGCGTATCCACGCGTTCACGGCACGTCGCACGGCTTCGCGCCCAGGCGGCAGACTTGCCGGGGTGATGGTGCCACCGTCGATGACGACACCCAGGGCGTGGGCCTGGGCAATGAGCGTGCGATAGCCGGCGATGAGGTCGGCGGCGCTCACTTTCACGTGCGGGGTATCGCAGTCCAGCCCGGCACGGGGGGCGACGAAGCCGAAATTGATGTCGTTGATGCCCACCAGCACGATGACGGCGCGCACGCCGGGCTGGTCGAGCGCATCGCGCTGGAAGCGCTGTTCCAGGCTTTCGCCATAACAGGGCGAGTCGTGCAGCAGGCGGTTGCCGCTGATGCCAGCGTTGAGCACGGCCAGATTGCGGATGCCGGCTTCGCGCAGCCGCCGCAACAGGGCATCCGGCCAGCGGCGGTCAGCATTCAAGGTGGAGCGCATGCCGTCGGTGATGGAGTCGCCGATGGCGACCACAGCGGCCGCGTGTTCCGCGGCGGGCGCGCGGACCTCCATGCCGTCGAGCCAGAGATAGGAGGTGACGCGGCGGGTGAAGGCCTCGCCGCCGGCATCGCCCGCATGGTCGCCGGCGGTCGAGATGAAATTGACCTGGCTGGCGAGCTTGTGCCAGGTCCGGGGCGCGACGGTGCCATGCACGGCGAGGCTGACGGCCAGGGCCTTGCCGGCCTGCACGGGCAGGTCGACGGCATCGCTGAGAATGCTCCCCCCTGCGGGGATGCGCAACCGCGCCTGACCATCGAACAGCACGGTGTGCAGGGTGGCGGGGTCGATGGCCGCGCCGCGCCGGACCATGGCGACGGTGACCTTGTCGACGCGCACGTCCTGCACGCCGAAGCGGTTGCTCAAACGCAGGCGCAGCGCCGGGCCCGACAGCGTGGGCACGATGATCTGGCGCACGGTGGCGTTGAACAGCGTGGGTGCGCGGTCGTAGCTCGGTGCCGCCGGGTGCCGCGCCACGGCCTGCGGTGCCATCGCCCAGGCACCGACCCAGGACGCGCCGGCCTGCGCACCGGGTTCCCTTGCCGCGGCAGTGTGCATCCACAGCGCGCACAACGTGATCAGGCCCAGGCGCACAATAATCATGGCAGTTGCGGGGCGCGGCATGTGCGCTGCCCCGTCGTGAAAAGCGGGCATTCTAGAACCGCGACTCGCATCGGGAGACCCGGCCTCGACGCTCGGCTGCGCACCAAACGGCACGCAGCTTGGGGGCCGTGGTGGAGACAATGCCCACACGGCTGGCGATGGGCATGGGTTTCGACGTGGCGGGCGCGCCGACCAATGCCGGCGCACAAGCCGCAAGCCTGCGCGGGACTGGACGGTTTGTGTGCCCGGGTCGGTTGCCACGCATTGTTTTTCGACATTTCAACTGGAGTTTGAAACATGGCGCAATATGGTTTTGGTTCCCCTGTGAAAGGCGCGTTCGGCGCGGTGGTCGAGCGCGTGACGCAGGCACTCAAGCAGGAAGGTTTCGGCGTGCTCACGACCATCGACGTGGCCGCCACGCTCAAGGCCAAGCTCGGACAGGAGATGCCGCCTTATCTCATTCTCGGCGCGTGCAACCCCGGTTTCGCCAGCCAGGCCTTGCGCGCCGAGCCGGACATCGGCCTGCTGCTGCCGTGCAATGTGGTGGTGCGTCAGACCGAAGGCGGCGAGGTGATCGTCGGCTTCATGGACCCTGAGGCCGTGCTCGGCATGGTTAACAAGCCGGAGGTCACCACGCTGGGACACCAGGTGCGCGCTGCGCTGCAGCGCGTGGACGCCAGCCTGCGGACCTGAACACCGCGCCGGGCCATCAGTGCGGGAGGTTCCCGTGCCGCCATCGATGGATCCGATCCCGCGCCTGCGCAGGGCGGGCGTAGCTTGGGGCGAGCGGGATCGGGTCTTCGCATCGCGGCTTCACGACAACTGCGCCGCGGCGATCTTTCCAAGCAGCATGATGGCCGTCTCGATGTCGCGGTTCCAGAGATAGCTGTAGTTGAGCCGGATGCAGTTCTGGTAACGGTTGCTGGTGGCGAACATATAGCCGGGCCCGATGGTGATGCCGCTGGCGATGGCGGCCTGGTACAGGCGCATCGAATCGATGGCCTCGGGCAGTTCCACCCATAGCACGTAGCCGCCCGCGGGCTGCGACACCCGGGTGCCGCGCGGGAAGAAGCGCAGCACGGCCGCACGCATGATGCGCGCCTGCTGGGCATAGCGCCTGCGCATGCGGCGCAAATGAAGTTCGTAGCTGTCGTTCTGCAGATAGGCCGCGATGGCCAGCTGCGGAATGGATGGCGTGGTCAGGGTGTTGAGAAACTTAAATTTCTCCACCCTGGCGACATAGCGCCCCGCCATAGCCCAGCCGATCCGGTAGGCGGCGGTGAGCGATTTCGAGAACGACGCACAGTGCAGCACCAGGCCGTTGGTGTCGTAGGTCTTCAGCGCGCTGGGGTGGGCGTCGCCGTAGTACAGCTCGTGATAGACGTCGTTCTCGATGGCGGGAATGTCGTGCTTGGCCAGCAATGCGGCGAGATCGCGCTTCTTCGCGTCCGGCATTTGAAAGCCGAGCGGATTCTGGAAGTTCGGCATGACCATACAGGCCGCGACCTTTTGCGTGCGGATGACGTCGGCCAGAGCATCGAGGTCGATACCCTCGCGCGGGTGCGTGGCCACCTCGACGGCGCGCATGCCCATGCGCTCGATGGCGTGCAGCATCGCGTAGTAGGTGGGCGATTCCACCGCGATCGTGTCCCCGGGATTGGCCACGGCCTGCAGGCAGAGGTTGATGGCCTCGGTCGCCCCGATGGTGATGACGATCTCATTGGGATCGACGGCCAGCCCGTTTTGGAGGTAGCGGCGGGCGATCTGCCGGATCAGTTCGGGGTTGCCGGGAGGCAGGTCGTTCATCAATCCCCAATTGGCCTCCTGCCGCCCGGCGGCATGGATGTGCTGGTTGATCTTGCGCTGTGGAAAAAGCGACGGATCCGGGTAGGGTGAGCCGAATGGAATCGCATTATGGGCGCGAATCGAACGCAGCGTGGACAGCACCAGCCGACTGACGTCCACCTGCGAAGGAACCGGGCTCGGGTTGCTTGCGCGCAAGGCGGGCATCGCCGTGCGTTCGGCGCGAGTGCGCACGAAGTAACCCGACTGCGGCCGGCTCTCGATCAGCCCCTGGCTTTCGAGTTGGGAGTAGGCGTGCACGACGGTGGTCATGCTCATCTTGTGGTGCTGGCTGGCCTGGCGTATGGACGGAATTTTCTCGTCCGGCAACAGCACGCCTTGCCGAATCTGATCTCCGATGGTTTTTGCCAGTTTTTCATAGAGCTTCAAGCCCGATCCCTCCTGATCCAGATCACTTGATGTGTGCCGATACAGTCGATGTCATCCTTCGTGAAAATATTCTATTTATCACCGACTGTATTTGTAGGGTTAACGTGAATAGCGTTCTTAACCCAAAAAATCGGCAAGAAATATCCATATTGCGTTCAAAGGCTCAAAAACTGTACTTCTTCAAGAAGCGCCGATTTGTTCATTCAATTTGCATGATGTATCCCTAGGATGTGCTTCTAAAGCGCCAGGCATTCGCCCAGGCGCACTTGTCGAACACCTTGGATCACGTCATGGCGGCTTCCGAAACAACGCGCAAGATTGAACCCTATACCCATGCCGCAGCCGGATGGGGTGCCTTGAAGCAGGTGGCGGTGCATCTGATCAAGGAAAAGGTGCCGGGCGCCCACTACAGGATGCTGCTGCAGCAAAACCAGCCTGACGGCTTCGACTGCCCAGGCTGCGCCTGGCCCGACCGCGACCACACTTCGAGCTTCGAATTCTGTGAGAACGGCGTCAAGGCCGTGGCGGCGGAGTCCACCAGCAAGCGTGCGACCCCGGACTTGTTCGCCGCGCACACGGTTGCCGAACTGATGGAACAGAGCGACTACGCGCTGGAGCAGCACGGCCGCCTGACCGATCCCCTGGTGTACGACAAGGCGACGGACCGCTACCGCAAGATCGCATGGAGCGAGGCGTTCGGGATCATCGCCCGCCACCTGCACGCGCTCGAGCATCCGGACCAGGCTTCTTTCTATACGTCAGGGCGCACCAGCAACGAGGCGGCCTTTCTGTTCCAGCTCTTCGTGCGGGCCTACGGGACCAACAATTTTCCGGACTGCTCCAACATGTGCCACGAGGCGACGAGTCGCGGGCTTCCGGGGACGGTGGGCGTCGGCAAAGGCACCGTCACGCTCGACGATTTCGAGCATGCCGACACGCTGCTGCTGTTCGGGCAGAACCCGGCCACGAATCACCCTCGCATGATGGGTGAATTGCGCGATTGCGCCAAACGCGGGGCCACCATCGTGGCGATCAACCCGCTGCGCGAACGCGGGCTGGAACGCTTCGCGAGCCCGCAGCATCCGCTGGACATGCTGGGCCTGGCAAACGATCGCATCAGTTCGGTGTTCGTCCGGCCGCGCTTGGGCGGGGACTACGCGCTGATCAAGGGCGTGGCCAAGCATGTGCTCGAACTCGACTTGGCCGCGCAGCGCAGCGGCGAGGCGCGGGTGCTCGACGTGGATTTCATGGAGCGGCACACAACGGGATTCGACGCTTTCGCCGCCGATCTG
Organism: Pseudomonadota bacterium; assembly: GCA_021783435.1. Next base: position 10,337 of record JAJXUC010000085.1, read on the forward strand.
CAGGCCGGGAATTGGGATGAGATCGTCGCCGAATCCGGCGTGCCGCGCGCGGAGATCGAAGCCTTGGCGCGTCTCTACGCCAGGGGCCAGCGTGTGATCGCGACCTGGGGCATGGGCCTGACCCAGCACAAGAACGCGGTCGCCAACGTCCAGATCCTGTCGAACCTGATGATGATGCGCGGCCAGATCGGCAAGCGCGGCGCGGGGCTGTGCCCGGTGCGCGGACACTCGAACGTGCAGGGCGACCGCACCGTGGGGATCGAGGAGAAACCGACGCCGGCGTTTCTCGATCGGCTGCAGCAGGTGTTCGGCTTCGAGCCGCCGCGCCAACATGGCCTGGACGTGGTCGACACGATCAACGCCATGCTGCGTGGCGAGGTGCGGGTTTTCGTCGGGCTCGGCGGCAATTTCGCCATGGCCGCGCCGGACACGCCGCGAACTTGGGAGGCGCTGCGTGCGTGCCGGTTGACGGTGCAGATCAGCACCAAGCTGAACCGCAGCCACCTCGTTCACGGCGAGGAGGCGTTGATCCTGCCGACCCTCGGCCGCACGGAAATCGACCTGCAGGATGGCGTGCCGCAGGGCGTCACGGTGGAAGACTCGATGAGCATGGTCCACTTGTCGCATGGCATGAACCGCCCTGCATCGACGAATCTGCTGGCCGAGGTGGCCATCGTGGCGGGCATGGCCGAGGCCACGCTGGGCAAAAAACCTGTGGACTGGGCCTGGTACGTGCGCGACTACGCGCGCATTCGTGATGCGATCGAACAGGTCATCGACGGCTTTCAGGACTACAACAAGCGGGTGGCCAAGCCGGGCGGATTTCACCTGGGCGTGGCGTCGCGCGAGCGCGTTTGGAAAACCGCCAGCGGCAAGGCGCAGTTCATTGTCAGTGCCATCGAGCGCGACACGCCCATCACGCGGGCGCGCCAGCGCCACGGCGAGCGCCTGATGGTGCTCACGACCATCCGCTCGCACGATCAGTACAACACCACCATCTACGCCATGGACGATCGCTACCGCGGTGTCTATGGTCAGCGCGACATCCTGCTGATCAACCCGGTGGATCTGCAGAAGCTGGGTTTGAGGGCCGGTGAGCGGGTCGATATTTCCACGGCGTGGGGCGACGGCATCGAACGCCGCATCCGCGGCTTCATGCTGGTCGAATACGACATTCCTCCCGGCTGTCTCGGCGCTTACTACCCCGAAACCAACCCGCTGGTGCCGCTGGACAGCGCGGCCGACCGCTGCGGCACGCCGGCCTACAAGTCCATCCCGGTGCTTCTGGAGCGGGCCGAGGCGCTGGCCGCAGCATGAACGTCAACGACGCGACCCTGTTGGCCGGCGTCCGCCACGCCCAGGTTTTGCGCTGGCGCGACGCGCGGCGCAGCGAAGCCATGGACCAACTGGCCGACGAGGTTCCCGTGGCGCTGGAGTTCAACGGCATTTCGCACGCCGTGATGCTGGCCACCCCGGCCGACCTGGAGGATTTCGCCCTGGGCTTCGCCCTGAGCGAAGGCATCTTGGGGAGTCCCGACGAGCTGCGCGATTGCGAAACGTGTGCCTCGGCCGAGGGGCTGACCGTGCGCCTCGAAGTGTCCTCCCGCAGCTTCGCCCGGCTGAAGGTTCGCCGCCGGTCCCTGGCGGGCCGCACGGGCTGCGGAATCTGCGGCACGGAGAGCCTGGCGCAAGTGCTGCGGGATGCTCCCGCGGTGCAAGGAGCTGCATTGCGCATCCACGCCGCGGCCATCGGCCGCGCGATGGATGGCATGCGGGCGCGGCAGGCATTGGGCCAGGCTACCGGCGCCACCCATGCCGCAGCCTGGTGCTCGGTGCGCGGCGACGCGTTGCTGGTGCGTGAAGACGTGGGACGCCATAACGCGCTCGACAAGCTCATCGGCGCCATGGCGCGTGCCGGCGTCGATGCCCGCGAGGGTTTCATCGCCGTGACCAGCCGCGCCAGCGTGGAAATGGTGCAGAAGGCCGCCACGGCTGGCGCGCCGCTTCTGGCCGCCGTTTCCGCGCCGACCCTCCTTGCGCTTGAGACGGCGCAGCGGTCCGGCATGAGCCTGGTCGGACTGGCGCGGATGGGCAATCTGGCGGCCTATGCACACCCGCAACGCCTTATCTTCGATTCCGAAAACTGAACGATGGAATTCGATCCCCTGATTCACCTGGCCAACCGGATCGGCCAGCTCTTTGCGTCGATGCCCAACCGGGGTGAGGCCCTGGAGTGCATCGCCGAGCACATCCAATATTTCTGGGAGCGGCGTGCCCGTGCCGAGTTGCTGGAGCATGTCGACGCCAAGGACGGCGTTGGCCTTGACACCATCGTGCTCGATGCCTTGCAAGCCCACCGAGCCATCCTGTGACCGGCGTCGACCGCCAAGGCCGTGCCACGCATGCGCGCCGCAAGCGTTCTTCTACGGCGAATCCGCGGCGCGGGACGCCCCGGTCATTCGCAAGCCTTCGGCAGCCAGAGGCGGCCCCATGGCCGCGGGTGCTGAAATAGCGTGAACAGGCCCTAGCTCTTGCGCATCGGGCAGGTGCGTATGCCCAGGATCGCGTACAGCGGGCAAAAGCCCACCGCCCCGGCGATGAGCGGTACCACGCCAATCCAGCCCCATACGCCGATGACATGGGTGAGCGTGAGCCCGATGAGGATCAGGCCGGCGATCACCCGCAGGGCGCGATCCAGGGTGCCTTCATTGATGGTCATGGAAGTTCTCCTCTTTGCGTCGTGGAGCCGCAAGGTCGCGGCGGCCAATCATGGCACAACGGCGATACTGACGGGAATATCGCAAACCCGCGCAGTGTGTAGGTCTTTGGCGCGACGTGTGCCGTCCGGCGATGCGTCGCGTCGATCCGCAAAAAAGCAACAAGGCGGCTGGACAGCCGAAACCGTGTTCACCTACAGTCGCGGCCAGTTTTGCATCCATCGCGCAAACTGACCGATACGGTTTGCGCAAGCAGCGTGTCCATACAACAAGGGGGCTCCCATGCGTTCGTCTTTCTTTGCCGCAGCTTTGGCCGCAGCGAGTTTTTGTGCATCTTCGGCCAATGCCGCCAGCCCCGTCGATATCGGGGTCGCCGCAGGCACGCTGGGCTACGGCCCGCAGGTCGGTGTCGTGCTCGTGCCGGGCACCTTCGATGCCCGCCTCAACTTCGGCTATCTCAGCGACAGCTACAACACCACGTCCAACGGCGTGTACTACGACGGCCACCTCAAGCTGCAGAACCTGGCGTTGCTGGGAGACTGGCACCCGTTCGCCGGCTCGTTCCGCCTGACCGGAGGCCTGTTCTACAACGACAACAAGTTCGACCTCACGGGCACCCTGACGGCCGGCCAGACCTATACGGTCAATGGCGCGTCCTACACCGCGCATCCAGGGGACCATGCCGTCGCCCGCGTGGACTTCAACAAACTCGCCCCTTATCTTGGCTTCGGCTGGGGTGATGCCAGCGACAGCGCAGGACTGCACTTCACCTCCGACATCGGCGTGATGTACCAGGACAAGCCCAGTGCGCACATCGACGTGACAACCCAGCCGGCCTATCAATCGGCGGCGAACCAGTATGCTCAGGCCGCCCAATCCAGCCTGCAAAGCGATCTCAACAGCTTCCGGTGGTATCCGGTCATCCAGCTCGGGCTGGTGTATCGGTTCTGAGCAAACCCTAGCAGCCGGGTGCTCAACGCCCGGCTGCTTCGCTTTCGGGTTCGGTATAGACCGGCGCGAATCCTCCGCCGGGCGTCCGGAAGTTGGTCGTCTGTCCCTGGTAGAGGCGGGCGGAAAACCACATCGCGCGCCCGACGTCGGCGTACACGCGCAGGTCGAATTTGAGCGCCTGCGGCGCGGCGGCGTCGCCGATGCGACGCTCACCCGGCGGCGACAGCGTCTGGGCCACATAGGGACTGACGACGATGTCGTCCCAGACGCTTTTGGTGAGCTTGGCGCCACGGTAGGCGGCGCGGCTGCCGAAGCCGGCCCAGGGCTTGAAGAAGAGGCCGCGCCGCTGGGTCCAGAGGCGTTCGGCATTGTGCGGCGTGACGATTTCGGTCCGTGGTACGTGGGCCGCAAGCAGGGAGGCGGTCGCCGCGCCGGCGCCGAGTTCGCGCAGCCGGCCGGCGTCGCCCAGCAGTGCGAGGTTGCGCTTGTCGGCATAGAGGGCGTGGGCGCGCGGGTGGGGCGTGAGCACCACCTCGTCCCGTTCATACGCCTGGCGCAGCGCCGCGTGCGCCGCTTCGTCGAGCGCGAAATCGGTGAGCCGGTTGTAGACCAGATCGACGGGCTCGGTTCCGTGCCACAAGCGACCTGCATCACGGTGCAACGCTGCAGGATCGGCCACGACGGCGTGCATGCCGGCGCGCTCGAACAGGCGCGCGAACAGCAGGAACTCGGCGTAGAGGTACTGGTCCCGCGGCGCGGTGTCGACGATGGCGATGCACCGTGGCTTGCCTTCGCGCCCGGACTGCCTCCATTCGCGCAGGAACATGGCGACGATGCCCGCCTCGAACGCATCCACGGCCGAAGCCGTGGGCACCATGTCCTGCATGTCGTCACAGCAGGCGCGCTGCGCCCGTGCGAGCACCGCCGAGAGCATGGCGCCGCCGGGGTTGGTGTTGATCTCGATGAGGTGCAGGGTGTCGGCCTCGAGGTGAAAGTCGAAGCCGAGGAACACGCCGGTGTTGCCGGGGTCGTGCTGTGCTGCGGCTGGCGCTCCGGTCAGCACGGTTTGCTGATAGGCAGGCAGGGCGGCCACGGTTTCCACCGCCTGCACGATCTCGCGCATGCGCCGTGCATGCCGACTAGCGACAAACACCGGCTGGGCCGAGAACAGGTGTGGGTTGCGCTCGCGCACCAGGGCGTATAGACCGGGCTGGCCCAATTCGGACTCGAGCGCGCGGGCCAGGGCCTCGCGGTCCAGGCTGATGCAAAAACAGTCGCGGTTGAGATGTTCGATCATCGAACGGCGTGATGGGTCGGGTGATGGATGGCGGCGAGGTCTTGCGTTTGCGGCGTATGGCGTTTCCGCCAAGTTGCCACGCTTGCATGCGCGGTGCTCGGCGACGAGGTCATGCCGGCGCTCCGTCCACATGGATTTGCAGCCACCACTCCAGCAGGGCCAGGTGCCAGAGTTTGCTGCCCTGGATGCGGGTGAAATGCTCCGCAGCCTCGGGAGCGGCCAGCAGGCGGTCCACGTACGCGCGCCGGTAAAGCCCGCGATTGCGGCAGGCGTCCGAGTTCAACAATGCGCGCATGCGATCGAGGAAAGCGCCGCGCACATGCTTGAGCACGGGCACCGGGAAATAGCCCTTGGGCCTGTCGATGATGGCATCGGGAAGGATGCCGCGCGAGACGGCCTTGAGCGGATATTTGCCGCCATCCCTCAGCCTGAATTCGGGCGGCATGCCGGCAGCCAGTTCCACCAATTGGCGGTCTAGAAATGGCACGCGCAATTCCAGCGCATGCGCCATGGGCAGGTTGTCCACGCGCTTGACCGGGTCGTCAACGATCAGGGTCGTGACGTCCAGGCGCAGCACCTGGTCGAGGAAAGTTTCGGCGCCTGGCTGGGCCAGGGCGCGCTCGACCAGTGCGCCCGTGACGTCCGGCACGTGGAAGGCAGGCTCGATCATCGACAGCCACTCGGCGTGATCGCGGTCGAAGTAATGACGGGAGAATCGCTCCAACCGCGTGCCGCGCTCGGCCTGCATGCGCGGGTACCAGAAATAGCCTGCGAACACCTCATCCGCGCCCTGGCCGGCAAGCACCGCTTTCACGTCGTGCCCGACCCATTCGGACAGCAGGTCGAAGGCGACCACGTCGTGGCTGAACATGGGTTCGGTCATGCGCGCGATGGTGTGCGGCAGGCGCTCCAGCACGGCGTGGTTGGGAATCCGCAGCTTGTGGTGGCGTGTGCCGAAGTGCCGGGCCACGAGGTCGGAGTACTCGAATTCGTCGGCTTTCT
>JAJXUC010000005.1 GCA_021783435.1 Pseudomonadota bacterium
GCGTTCGGCCATGGCTCGCTCGACGGCGCTGGCGAGATGGCGCTGACCGGGGCGCTCGCGCCAACCTGGCAGCGCCTCGGCGAACAGGCCATGCTCGCCCCACAGAGGGTCGAGCGTGGCGGAATCGGTTTCGGCGCGGGCCGCATCCGGCGGATCCGCACCGGATGCGGCAGCGCTCTGCCTAAAATGACCCGCTGCTTGTTCCCCGATGTTCAAGCGGGTTCGTCCGGCTGCGAGGCCGCTTCCAGGAGTGCAATTTGATCGCGAAGCTGCAACCGCTTTTTCTTCAGCCGGTGCAACAGGAATTCCTGCTCGGGCGTCTGTGGCCCGAGCCTGTCGATGGCGTCATCCAGGTCGGCATGCTCCATGCGCAGTTCGATGAGACGGCGGTTGGCAGAGCGCAGATTCTGGTCCATCGGCATGGTGGCTGGCGGGCGGGGCAATGGGATGTTCCATTGTATGAACGCATGGCGCCGCATCGGCCCCATGCCGCCATTCGAGCCCACGGATGATCCAAGCTCGCACCCGTCTGCAGTTGCAGGCCGCCACCGGCATTCACCGCGGTGACCGCCAGTATCAGCAGGACCGCATCGAGATCTTCCCGCATCCACGCGTCCAGGGACTGATTCTCGTGGTGGTGGCCGACGGCATGGGCGGACGCAGCGGCGGACGCATGGCGGCCGACCAGGTGATGCTGACGGCGCAGCAACTGTTCGAGCGCTTCGTGCCCAGCCAGGAGCAGCCGATCGATTTGCTGCACAGCCTCGTGCGTGAAAGCCATCTGATGATCAAGCTCAGTGCCATCTCGGCCGAACAGGAGCCCCACTCCACCGTGGCCTGCGCCCTGCTCCAGCCTGATGGCCATTGCCACTGGGCGCATGTGGGCGATTCACGCGTGCAAGTGTTTCGCGCGGGCAAGCTGGTGGTGCGCACGAAGGATCACTCCTATGTGCAGGATCTGGTCGATGCCGGCACGTTGAGCGAGAGCATGGCGCGCAATCACCCCATGAGCAATGTGCTGACCTCCAGCCTTGGAACCACCGAGGACCCGCCGCTGACCAGTGACCATCTGCAGCTCCAGGCGGGTGACGTCTTGCTGCTGTGCAGCGACGGTTTATGGCACTATTTCGTCGACGCGGAACTGGGCTCGACGCTCGACCGGCTCGATCCGCGCGACAGCTGCGAGTTCCTCATCGCCAAAGCCAGGCAGCGCGCTATGGGGCGAGGCGACAACCTGTCGCTCGCGGTGGTCAAGCTGCAGCGCGCCCAGCCACCCGCGACGCCAGCCAAACGCCTACCCAAGTCCCAGGGATAGATCGTCCATGGGGGCTGGGCAGGACGTCCCCAGCAGCGCGTTCAATAGCCTGGGGGCAGTGGCAACGGTGGAGCCGCTGCCGAACCGGATTGTTTCGCTTGCTCGCGCTGCTGCGCCGCCTGGGCCTGGCGGCGCTGATAGTCGGCCTGCTTCTGCGCGTAGGCCGCCTCGGCAGCCTGCATCTGCGCTGCCCGCTGGGCGGCTTGTTGCTTTGCCTGCTGCGCCGATCGCGCGTTCGCGCCTGGAGACACGACGGCGGGTGAAGCCGGAGCGGCTGATGGCGACGGTCCTCGGCCCTGCGCCTGACGCTGTTTCGCCTCGTAGGCAGCCTGTCTGGCCGCATCCCCGGCGGCACGGTCGGCCTGCTCGCGCTGCTTGCGTGCCTGCTCTTGTTCGCGCAGCAGCCGTTGCTGTTGCGCGGCCGAAGCGTCCGGTACCGGGCGGCGCTCACGCAAATTCTGCGCGACGCGGCGACGCTCGGCCTCGGCCCGCTGTTGGCGAGCGGCGAGGTCGATGGCGCTCAAGCTCGCATCCAGCGCATCCGACTGCTTGTTGTAGCGACGACGCGCCCGATCCAGACAGTCATTGACGAAAAAACGGCGCAGGCATGCGTCTTGTTCGCGTGCATAGGCCGCGTCCAGATTGCTGCGCTCGGCCTCGATCTGCTGCCGCTCGGCGGCGCGTTGCGCGGCCTCTGAGACAACCGTCTCGATGCTCTGGGTGGAGATCGGGGTGGAAGCCCCCGGGACCATCAGGCTTGCCGGCTTGGACGCCACGGGAGCCAGCGGCTGGGCCGCTCGCGCCTGGCTTGGGCAGCAAACCGCGAAGGCCAGCGCCACGACAAGGACGACTCGCCAGGCCTGGGCCAGCGGCCGATCCGGTTCCGTGGATTGACGTTGCACCATGGCGAAAGAACGTGCATTCAAAGGGTGAGGCATCAGGTCAATGCGGTTTGCACGTCACGCCGCGCCAATCGCAAATAGGCGGAGGTCTGCATTTCCTGCAGGCGCGAAACGGTACGTTCGAACTCGTAGGCCAGGGGGCCTGAAGGATACAGCGCGGCGGGCGGAACCGCGGCCGAAAGCACCAGCTTGATGTTGCGGTCATACAGCACGTCCACCAGCAGGGTGAAGCGGCGGGCGGCACTGGCGAGTTCAGGCGCCATGCGGGGCACGTCGGACACCAGCACGGTATGGAAGCGCGCTGCGATTTCGAGGTAGTCGTTTTGCGAACGCGGGGTGTTGCACAGGGTCTCGAAGTCGAACCAGGCGACACCCCCCGCGCGGCGCAGCGCGATGATTTCGCGATGCTCGATCTGCAGCGTGGGGTCGTCGTCCGCAGCCTCGGCCAGGCGCTCGAATGCCTGCTCCATGGCGTCCTCGGCGAGGGGCCCCAGCGGCGTGTAATACAGCCGCATATCGGCCATGGCCTGGTGGCGGTAGTCCACGCCGCCATCCACCTGCAGCACGTCCATGTTCGCCCGGATCAAGGCGATGGCGGGCAGGATGCGGTCACGGTGCAAGCCATCGGGGTAAAGACTGTCCGGCTCGAAATTGCTCGTGGCCATGAACACCACGCCCTGTTCGAACAGCCCCCGGAGCAAGCGATGCAGGATCATGGCATCGGTCACGTCACTGATGTGGAATTCGTCGAAGCAGATCAGCCGAAAGCGCCGCGCAATGCGCCGTGCCAGTTCTTCCAGCGGATTTTGCGTGCCCTGCAGGTCGGCCAATTCGCGCTGCACCTCGCGCATGAATTCGTGAAAATGCAGCCGTGTCTTGCGCACCACCGGCACGGTCACGTAGAAAGCGTCCATCAGGAAGCTCTTGCCGCGCCCCACGCCGCCCCACAGATAGACGCCGCGCGGCAGATCGGGATGAACCAAGATCCGCCGCACCGCAGTCGAGCGGCGTGACTTGTAGCCCACCCACTCGTCGTAGGCACGCTGCAGCCGCGCGATGGCGAGCTGTTGAGCGGCGTCAGGCTGGTGACCGTGCTCGGCGAGGGACTGCTGGGCATATGCGGTCACGTCCATGGGCAAGCTCAGAAATTGAGGCTGCGGCCATCGGTGGCCAACGCTGCCTCCTTCATCGACTCCGACAGGGTGGGATGTGCATGGCAGATGCGCGCGATGTCTTCGGCGGCCGCCTTGAACTCCATCGCCACCGCGGCTTCGGCAATCAGCTCGGACGCCATCGGGCCGATGATGTGCACGCCCAGGATTTCATCGGTGGCCGCATCACTCAACATCTTGACGAAGCCGGTGGTGTCGCCCAGTGCACGCGCACGGCCATTGGCGAGGAAGGGAAAGCTGCCGGACTTGTAGGCGCGGCCAGCAGCCTTGAGTTGCTGCTCGGTCTGTCCCACCCAGGCGATTTCCGGTGCGGTGTAAATCACCCAGGGCACGGTGTTGAAGTCCACATGCGGCTTTTGTCCAGCCATGCGCTCGGCCACGGCCGTGCCCTCCTCTTCGGCCTTGTGCGCCAGCATCGGGCCACGCACCACGTCGCCGATGGCCCAGATGCCGTCCACCGATGTCTTGCAATCGGCATCCACGGGAACGAAACCGCGCTCGTCAGCCTGCAGACCCACTGCCTGCAGGTTCAGACCTTCGGTGTTCGGCACGCGGCCGATGGAGACGATGAGCCGGTCCACCTCCAGCTTTTGCGCGGCACCGGCGGCGTCGGCATAGCGCAGGCTCACGCCCTTGGCACTGGCCTTCACCTCGGCGATCTTCACCCCGAGCTGGATGTCCAGGCCCTGCTTCTTGAACTGCTTTTGCGCTTCCTTCGCCACTTGCACATCGGCCGCGCCGAGAAATTCCGGCAGGGCTTCGAGGACCGTCACCTGTGCCCCGAGCCGACGCCAGACCGAACCCATTTCCAGGCCGATGACGCCGGCACCGATCACCCCCAGGCGCTTGGGCACCGAGGAGATCGCCAGCGCTCCGGTGTTGGACAGGATGCGGTCTTCGTCGAACGCCGCACCGGGCAGGGCACGCGGGCTGGAGCCAGTGGCGATGATGACTTGCTTGGCGACGAGCTTGAGCGCGTCGCCGCTCGGCGGGGTGACGCCGATCTCGAAGCCCGCCGAGCCGGCGCCGACGAAGGCGGCGCGCCCATGCACGAACTCCACCTTGTTCTTCTTGAACAGGTAGAGGATGCCCTCGTTGTTCTGCCGGACCACCAACTCCTTGCGCGCCAGCATGCGGTCGAGGTCGAGCTTGAGTCCGCTCACTGCGATGCCGTGCTCGGCAAACACGTGACCCGCCTGGTCGAAATGCTCGGATGATTGCAGCAAGGCCTTGGATGGAATGCAGCCGACATTGGTGCAGGTGCCTCCCGGCGCGGGGCCGCCCTTGGCGTTGGCCCAGGCGTCGATGCAGACCACGGCCATGCCGAGCTGGGCGGCGCGAATGGCGGCGATGTAGCCGCCGGGACCGGCGCCGATGACGATGAGATCAGGTTGCGCGTTCATGGCCTGTGCCTCACAGATTGAGCAGCAGGCGCGCGGGGTCTTCCAGCGCTTCCTTCATCGCCACCAGGCCGAGCACGGCCTCGCGGCCATCGATGATGCGATGGTCGTAGCTCATCGCCAGGTAGTTGATGGGGCGAATGACGACCTGACCGTTCTCCACCACCGGCCGCTCCTTGGTCGCGTGCACACCGAGAATGGCGGCTTGCGGCGGGTTGATGATGGGGGTGGAGAGCATGGAGCCGAACACGCCGCCATTGCTGATCGAGAAGGTGCCGCCGGTGAGGTCCTCGATCGCCAGCTTGCCGTCGCGCGCCTTGGCGCCGAAGTCGGCAATCTGCTTCTCGATCTCGGCGAAGCTCAACTGGTCGGCATTGCGCAAAATCGGCACCACCAGGCCACGCGGGCTACCCACGGCGATGCCGATGTCGAAATAGCCGTGGTAGATGATGTCGGTGCCGTCCACGCTGGCGTTGATCACCGGGTATTTGCGCAGCGCGTGCACCGCCGCCTTGACGAAAAAGCTCATGAAGCCGAGCTTCACGCCATGCTCCTTCTCGAAGCGCTCCTTGTGGGTGTTGCGCAGGTCCATGACCGGCTGCATATTCACTTCGTTGAACGTCGTGAGAATGGCGTTTTCGCTTTGCGACTGAATCAGACGCTGGGCGATGCGGGCGCGCAGCCGGCTCATGGGCACGCGCTGTTCAGGACGGTCGGCATAGGAAGAAAGATCAATTCCGGCATCCACCGGGGCCAGCGCGACCGGGCTGCTCATCGGACTCGGTTGCGGCGCCGCTGCGGGCTTGGCCGCACCGGCGGGGGTGCCGGCGATGGCGCCCAGTGCGTCACCCTTGGTGATGCGCCCCCCACGACCGGAACCCGCCACGTTTGCCGGATCGACGCCCTGCTCCGCAAGGATCTTGGCGGCGGCCGGCATGACTGGAGCCGAAGTCGGTGCTTGCGCAGGGGCCGCAACTCGGGCGGCGGCAGGTGCGGCGGCCGGCGCCGGCATGGCTGCAGGCACGGCGGACACCGGCAAGGGACTGACCTGGGGCTTGGCTTCGGTATCGAGCTTGGCGATGATTTCCTCGGCGGCCACGGTCGCGCCGTCGTTCTTCAGGATCTGGGCCATGACCCCGGAGGCCGGAGCCGGCACTTCGAGCACGACCTTGTCGGTCTCGATTTCGATCAGGATTTCATCCTGCTTGACGGCTTCGCCGGGTTTTTTCTTCCATTGCAGCAAGGTGGCTTCGGCCACGGATTCGGACAACTGGGGAACCTTGACATCGATCAGTGCCATGGTGGGGTCTCGCGATTGGATGTGAACGGTTTGAGCCGTGCGCGCAGCATGACCGACCCGTCGAGGCCGGCATGCCGCAGCGCGTACAGCCCGCTTTTATTTGGTGAGGATGAAGCCCTTGAGCTTGCCGAAAGCCGCCGCCAGCAATTCCTTCTGCTGCTCGGTGTGCTTGGCGAAGTAGCCGGCCGCGGTGGAGGCCGATGCCGGCCGGCCCGCATAACCCAGGCGCTGGCCTTCCTGCAGGTTTTCGTGGATGTGGTGCTGGATGAAGAACCAGGCTCCCTGGTTCTGCGGCTCGTCCTGGCACCAGACCAGGTCGCGCAACTGCGGGTAGCGCTTGAGTTCGGCGGCGAAAGACTTGTGCGGGAAAGGGTAGAGTTGCTCGAAGCGGACGATGACAACGTCCTGCAGATCGCGCTGTTTGCGCTCGGCGAGCAGGTCGTAGTACACCCGTCCGGTGCACATGATCATGCGCTTGACCTTGGCTTCATCCACCTCCTGAGCCTCGCCCAGAACCGTGTGGAAATGCCCGTTGGCCAGGTCGGAGAGCGGCGAGCGCGCCTCGTGATGCCGCAGCAGGGACTTGGGCGTCATCACCACCAGCGGCTTGCGGAAAGGACGGATCATCTGGCGCCGCAATAAATGAAAGATCTGCGCCGGGTTGGTCGGCTGGCAGACCTGGATATTGGTCTCGGCGCAGAGCTGCAGGTAGCGCTCCAGGCGCGCGGACGAATGCTCCGGCCCCTGGCCTTCGTAGCCGTGCGGCAGGAACAGGGTGAGCCCGGAGGCGCGGCCCCATTTCACTTCGCCGGCGGAGATGAACTGGTCGATCAGCACCTGGGCGCCGTTGGCGAAATCGCCAAACTGTGCTTCCCAGATCACCAGGGTGTTGGGGTCGGCCGTGGAGTAGCCATACTCGAAACCGAGCACCGCTTCCTCGGACAGGATGGAGTCGATGACGACGAACGGCGCCTGGCCCTCGGCCACGTTTTCCAAGGGCACATAGCTGCCGGCATCCCAGCGCTCGCGGTTCTGGTCGTGCAGCACCGCATGGCGGTGGCTGAAGGTGCCGCGCCCGCTGTCCTCGCCCGAGAGGCGCACAGGGTAACCGTTGGCGACCAGCGAGGCAAAGGCCATGTGCTCGCCCATGCCCCAGTCGAGCGCAAGCTCGCCCTGCCCCATCTTGGCGCGATCGGCGATGACCTTCTCCACCAGCGGGTGCAATTTCAGATCCGGCGGCATGGTGGTGATGCGCTCGGCCAGCCGCTTGAGTTCGGTCATCGGCAACGAGGTGTCGGCGCTGTCGGTCCACTTGCGATTGAGGAAGGGCGACCAGTCGACGGCAAATTTGCTCTTGTAGTTCGACAGCACCGGCTCGACGGCGCGCTCGCCGTCTTCCATCGCCTGGCGGTAGGCATGCACCATGGCGTCGCCGTCTTCGGTTCCGATCACGCCCTGGCTCACCAGCCGGTCGGCGTAGAGCTTGCGCGTGCCGGGGTGCGTGGCGATTTTCTTGTACATCAACGGCTGGGTCACCGCGGGTGTGTCCTGCTCGTTGTGGCCCAGCTTGCGGAAACAGACGATGTCGACCACCACATCGTGGCCGAATTCGGCGCGGTAATCCACCGCGAGCTGGCAACACAGTGCCACAGCCTCGGGATCGTCGCCGTTCACATGCAGGATGGGCGCCTCGATCATCTTCACCACGTCGGTGCAGTAGAGCGTGGAGCGCGCATCGCGCGGGTCGGATGTGGTGAAGCCGATCTGGTTGTTGATGACGATGTGCAGCGTTCCCCCGGTGGAGTAACCGCGCGTCTGCGCCAGCGCCAGGGTCTCCATCACGACGCCCTGGCCGGCGAACGATGCGTCGCCATGCACCAGCACGGGCAGCACTTGCTGGCCGCGCTTGTCGCCGCGACGCTCTTGCCGGGCCCGCACCGAACCCTCGACCACCGGGTTGACGATCTCCAGGTGCGAGGGGTTGAAGGCCAGCGACAAATGCACCGGACCCGCGGGTGTGGACACGTCGCTGGAAAAGCCCTGGTGGTATTTCACGTCGCCGGAAGGCAGGTCGCTGGCATGTTTGCCCTCGAACTCGTCGAACAAATCCTTCGGGCGCTTGCCCAGGGTGTTCACCAGCACGTTCAGGCGGCCGCGGTGGGCCATGCCGATGATGACCTCCTGCGAGCCGAGTTCGCCGCCGCGCTGCACGACCTCGTCCATGCCGACGATGAAACTCTCGCCGCCTTCGAGCGAGAACCGCTTCTGTCCCACGTAGCGCGTGGCGAGGTAACGCTCCAGCCCTTCCGCGGCTGTGAGCTTGTCCAGAATTTCGCGTTTTTTCTCGGTGCTGAAGCTGGGACGGGTGCGAATGCTCTCCAGCTTTTGCTGCCACCAGCGCTTTTGCCCCTGGTCGCTCAGGTACATGAACTCAGCGCCGATGGAGCCGCAGTAGGTTTCGTGCAGGTTGTTGAGCAGGTCACGCAGACTCATGCTCTCCTTGCCGAAATAGGTGTTGCTGGTGTTGAACACGGTTTCCAGATCGGCATCGGAGAAGCCGTAGAAACTGGGCTCCAGATCGGGAATGTCGGGGCGTTCGGTGCGCTTGAGCGGATCGAGATCGGCCCAGCGCACGCCGACATTGCGGTACGCGGCAATGAGTTGCTGAGCCGCGACACGCTTGCGCGACAACTCCACGTCGGCGTTGAGGCTGATGGGGCGTGCCGGCCCGGTCTTGGCGCGCAGGGCGAAGGCGGAAACGACGGGCGTGTGGGGGATGTCGCGGGCGTTGCTGCCGTCAACCGCGGGGACATGCTGCAAGGCGTCGAAATAGTCGCGCCAGTGGTCGGGGACCGAACCCGGATTGGCGAGATAGGTTTCGTATAGCTCCTCGACATACGGAGCATTGCCGCCGAACAGATAGGAGTTGGCGCGTAATTCTTGAATGGTCATGGTGGGCTCACTGGTGCGCCGGGCACCCCGGCATGAAGTGGGTGAAACACCATACGCCCGAGTGGGTAGCCCGCCTAGGCGCACAGCGGTCCGATGACGAAAGACCTGAATGCACTGTAGCAGCCGATTTGATGCAACGCAAAAATCAAAAACAAAACCATCACCAACCCTGGCTGGCGTGACCCTGCCCCGCGCGCCTCAAGCCATGCGGGTCGCACCCCGCGGCTCCAGGCCTGACGGCGCAGGCCTGAACGGCACGAAGGCCCGCCGACACGGGCGAGCGGTCGGGTCATGAGGGCCTGGGCAGGCACCTCGGAGACGCGTGGCTTGCGTTTACAGCGTTTCGGCGCTGTAGCGCACCGCCAGAACGTGGGCCTCGCCGGGCCGCAGGGTGAGGACGTTGTCGGCGGCGTTGGCGGATTCCACGCACAGCATGCTGCGCCAGCCGTCGGCGGTGTAGTCGCCCATCGCCGCGGCCTTCTGGCCCCAGGGCGTCCACACCACGGTGGAGGCGGAGCCCTGCTTGGCGATGTGGATGCGGCGACCCAGACGGGCGTCATCGATCACGCATTCGGCGAGGGTGTTCACATACACGCGATCGATCTCGGAGGCGAAGCGCAGCGGGCCGCTCTGCTGCCCGCGCGCGAAGGCTTCGGTCTTGTCGAGGTAGGCGCAGCCATCGAGGCCTCGGAGTTCGACCTCGGCGATGTCACCGATGTGGAGGTAGCTGTGCAGCGCCTCGCCGAGCATGACGGGCGCCTCGCCGGCGTTGAGGGTGGTGAGCTCCAGGTCGAGCACATCGGCCATGCTGATGTGCAGTTCCAGCGGCGTGTCGTGCGGCCACTGCGCGCGCGTGGCGTCGCTGAACTCCAGGCGCAGGGTGATGGTGGTGGCGCCATCGGCACTGCCGCTGTCCACCACCTCCCAGGGCACGGTGCGGGCGAAGCCGTGGGCGGGATAGGCAGGGTCGCCGGCGTGCGCCCCGAACCAGGGCCAGCACACCGGCACGCCGCCGCGGATGGACTTGCCCGGCGCGAAACGCGCCGCCTCCGACAGCCACACCACCGGCGCGCGCTGTGCCCGGGGCTGGAAGGTGGTGAGATGCGCGCCCTGCAGGCAGATGCTGGCCGTGCCGCCGGTGTTGGCGAGGTCGGCATAAGGCAGGCCCCCAGGTCCGACGCGAAAGGCCAACTGGCCGGGGATGGAAAAGGGCTTGAGGGCGTCGAGGTTTTGCATGGCGGCGAACGATGGCGGCGAAAGCGCCGATTCTGCCTGCGATGCCCGAACCGGCGACGTCGCGACAGGTCGATCAAAGCCCGAGATCGCTCAAGCCGGGGTGATCGTCCGGCCTGCGGCCCAAGGGCCAATGGAACAGGCGCTCGTCGTCCCGGATCGGAAGGTCGTTGATGCTGGCGAAGCGGCGGGCCATGAAACCCTGCGTGTTGAACGCCCAGTTTTCGTTGCCGTAACTGCGGTACCACTGGCCCGAATCGTCGTGCCATTCATAAGCGAAGCGCACCGCGATGCGTTCACCGCCGAACGTCCACAGTTCCTTGATCAGCCGGTAGTCGAGCTCGCGGCGCCACTTGCGCTGCAGGAAGGCCCGCACCTGCTCGCGGCCGACCGGGAACTCGGCGCGGTTGCGCCAGCGCGTGTCCTCGGTGTAGACCTGCACGACCCGGTCCGGGTCGCGCGTGTTCCAGGCGTCTTCTGCCATGCGCACCTTCTGCGCGGCGGTCTCGGGCGTAAAGGGTGGAAGCGGGGGTTTCGTGTCCATGATGTCCTCGTGATGCGGAGCGATGGCGCCTGTGGAGAGGCCCTAGCGGCGCAATGTAGCCGAGGGGGCAGTCCATCTGCGACAGGGCATCGCGGCACTCGCCCCGGCGCTTGGCGCGTGGTGCAGGCGATCACCGCCAGCCCGTGATCCGGCAGGGTCAGATCTCCACCCGCGGCACGCGGGTGGACGCCCACGCGGCGATGAGGGTGAGCGCGCCGGCGGCGAGGAAGGCGAGGTGGAAGGCATGCGTGACCTGCAGCGTGGCCGCTGCGCTGCCGCCGTGCAGCGCAGCCTGCAGCTCGGCGCTGGACGCCAGGCCGAACACCAGGGCGCCAAACACGGCCGTGCCGACCGAGGCGCCAACGGAACGGGCCAGCGACACCGTGGCCGCAGCCGCGCCCAGCCGGGTGCGCCCGGCCACGGTCTGGATGACGAGCTGGGACGTGGGCATGACGGTGCCGAAACCCAGGCCGGCGAGCACGCCGAGCAGCCCCACCGTCCAGCTCCCGCCGGGCAGCAGCCCGAGCAGCAGCAACGCCAGTGCCGCCAGCGTCAGCCCATAGCGCGGCGGCTGGTCGGGCCGGCCGGTTCTGGCCACCAGGCGGCCGGTGAGGTTGGAGCCGAGCACCAGCCCGCCGGTGAGCGGCAACAGCAACAGCCCGGCATGCGCGGCGTCACCGTGGTGGCCCAGTTGCAGATACACCGGCAGGAAGAACACGAGCGCGAACATGCTGGCGGCGAACAGCGTGACGCTGAGGCTGGTCCAGGCAATGGCCGGCAGGCGCAGCAGCTCCAGCGGCAGGAAGGGATGCTGCTGGCCCCGCTCGCGCCGCGCCAGCACCAGGCCCAGCACCAGGGCGGCAGCGGCCATCGCCACGCTGGGCAGGGACAGCCAGGCGAAGCGGTGGCCTGCAAGGGTCAACCACAACAGGGCCAGCCCGGCGGTGGCAGCGAACAGCAGCACACCAGGCGCATCATGGCTCTGGCCCTGCGCGCCATGCGGCGGGCTGGCCGACAGCCGCAACACGCGCCACGCCGCAATCGCCGCCAGCGGCAGATTGGCGATGAACAGCCAGCGCCAACTCAGGGAACTGACCACCAGCCCACCCACCACCGGGCCGGTGACGCTGGCGAGCACGAACACCACGCCGAAATAGGCCTGGAAGCGCGGGCGTTGGCGCGGCGGCACGACCTCGCCGATGAGGGCCTGGCTCATCACCATCAAGCCCCCGCCGCCCAACCCCTGCAGCATGCGCGCGGCAATCAGCCACCACATGCCTTGGGCTGCAGCGCAGGCAGCCGAGCCGAGGGCGAACAGACCGAGCGCCGCCACCAGCGCATCGCGCCGGCCGTAGCGGTCGCCCAGCCGCCCGTACAGCGGCGCCATGATGGTGGAGGCGAGCAGGTAGCCCACGGCGATCCAGGCGCTGGCGCGCAGGTCGCCCAGGTCGCGGGCGATGGCCGGCGTGGCGGTGGCCAGCAGGGTCTGGTCGATGGCCGCGAGAAAGATGGGCAGCATCACCGCGGTGAACAACTGCACGAAGCGGCTGAATGGCACCGGACCGTCGGGCGCATGGGCTGCGGCTGGCGGCGTGGCGGCAGCCGCGGGAGGGGATGGCTCGGGGAGTTCCATGCCGAATCAGTTTAGGTTGGCCGGGCGGGAACGACGCGGGATCACCAAGAAACCTGACAGCGCCCTTTGGCGGTTGGCGCCCTGCCCTGCGCTCAATCCCCCGCAGCGGCAGCCGGCAGCGGGCCGATGGCGGTCTCGCCGACCGCGCCCCAGCCGCCACCCAGCGCCTGGATCAGTGCCACGCTGGCGGCGTAGCGGCGGTTGAGCAGGGTGAGCTCGGCATTGCGGGCGGTGGTGGCGGTGGTCTGCGCGGTGATGACATTGAGGTAGGGCGCGATGCCGGCTTTGTACTGGTTCTCGGCCAGGCGCAACGACACCGCGGCGGCCTGCACCACGGCGGCCTGCTGCTGCGCCTCCTGCGCCAGGATGGACTGGGCGGCGAGGTTGTCCTGCACCTGCTGCAGGGCGGTGAGCACGTCTTGGCGGTAGTTGGCCACGGTCTGGCGGTAGGCGGCCTTGCTGGACTCGACCTGGGCGCGGCGCAGGCCGCCGTCGAACAGGGTGGCAGCGAGGCTGGGGCCGATGGACCAGAACAGCGAGGGCGCGGTGAACAGCTCGGCCATGCGCGTGGCCTGGCTCCCGCCCTGCGCCGACAGCGTGAGGTTGGGCAGCCAGGCGGTTTGCGCCACGCCGATCTGTGCATTGGCCGCCTGCACCTGCGCGGCGGCGGCGGCCAAGTCGGGCCGGCGCTGCAGCAATTGCACGGGAATGCCGGGAGGTATTGCGGGCACGCTGGGCAGTGCGTTCACCGCCGGCAGCGTGAAGTCGCCGGGGGTCTGCCCCACCAGCACGGCGATGGCGTTTTGCAACTGCGCCCGGGTCACCCCCAGGTCGGTGGCGCTGGTCTGCGCCTGCAGCAACTGGGTACGGGCTTGTGCCACGCCGGCAGCGGTGTCGACCCCGGCCTTGTAGCGGTTCTCGGTGAGCTGCAAGGCCCGCGTGTAGGCCGCCACCGTGTCTTGCGCCAGGCGCACTTGCGCATCCACCGTGCGCAGTTGCAGATAGCTCTGCGCCAGCGTGCCCTGCAGGCTGAGCTGGGTGAATCGCAGGGTGGCGGCGCTGGCCGCGGCGCTGGCCTCGCCGGCCTGCACCTGCAGGCGCACCTTGCCCCACAGGTCGGGCGCCCAACTTGCCGTGACCGAGGTGCTGAGGCTGTTGAAGATGCGCCCCGGCTGCGCCACGCTGTTGCTGGCCGAGGCTGATTTGGAGCGCGTCGCCGAAGCCCCCGCCGACAGCGTCGGGAAGTACGCCGCCTGGGCCTGGGCGATGGCGGCCTCGGCCTGCTCGTAGGCGGCGAGTTGCGCGGCAAGGGACTGGTTGTGTGACGCCACGCGGGCTTCCAGAGCGCTCAGCACCGGGTCGTCGAACACGCCCCACCAGGGCCCGGCGGGCATGGCGGCGGCGCTTTGCAGTGGTGCCCAGCCCTGGCCGGCATGGGCATAGTGCAGCGGCAGCGCCAGCTTGAGCGGCGGCTCGGGTGGCTGTGCGGCGCAAGCGCCGAGCAGCAGGGCGAGCGACGCCATGATGCAGATGCGAGGCGATGGCGATGGCGATGGGTTTGGGGTCATGGTGTTCAGGCCGGAGTGTCGAGCGGCACCGGACGGCCGCTGCGGCCGAATTTGCGCAGCGTCCATTGCCGCAGACGGTCGAGTTCGAGGTAGATGACCGGGGTGGTGTAGAGCGTCAGCGCCTGGCTGACGATGAGCCCGCCGGCGATGGAGATGCCCAGCGGCTGACGCAACTCGGCGCCGTTGCCGCTGATGAAGGCCAGCGGCAGCGCGGTGAACAGCGCCGCCAGCGTGGTCATCAGGATGGGGCGCAGACGCAGGGTGGCCGCCTGGAAGATGGCGTCGCGCGGTCCCGCGCCATGCTCGCGCTCGGCCTGGAGGGCGAAGTCCACCATCAGGATGGCGTTCTTTTTGACGATGCCGATGAGCAGGAACACGCCGATCAGGGCGATGATGGAAAACTCGGTGTGGGTGATCAGAAGCGCCAGCACCGCGCCCACGCCCGCGGGCGGCAGGGTGGAGAGAATGGTGAGCGGGTGCAGCGTGCTTTCGTACAGGATGCCGAGCACGATGTAGATGGCGAAGATGGCCGCCATGATGAACAGCGGCTGGTTTTTCAGCGTGTCGGAGAACAGTTTGGCGGTACCCTGGAACCCGCCGTGAACCTCGGACGGCAGGCCGATCTCGGCCATGGCCTGGTCGATCTTGCCCTGGATCTGCCCGAGCGAAATACCCTTGTCGAGGTTGAAGGAAATGGTGGCCGAGACGAACAGCCCCTGGTGGTTCACCGCCAGCGGAGTGTTCGTCAGCTCATCGTGCGCCAGGGCTGCGAGCGGCACGCGCTGGCCCTGGCTGCCCACCAGGAAAAGATCCTGCAGCGCCGAGGCGCTTTGCTGGTACTGCTGCGCCGCCTCCATCACCACCCGGTACTGGTTGAGGGGCGCGTAGATGGTGGAGACCAGGCGCTGGCCGAAGGCGTCGTTCAGGGTCTGGTCGATGGTGGCGATGGGAATGCCGTAGCGCGCCGCGGCCGCGCGGTCGAGCACCAGGCTGAGCTGCAGGCCGCTGGCCTGCTGGTCGGTGTTGACATCGTTCATGCCGGGAATACTCTTGAACGCCGCCAGCACCTTGGGCTCCCAGGTGCGCAGGGTGTCCAGGTCGGAGGCCTGCAGGGTGTACTCGTACAGCGCTGCCGAGGGCCGGCCGCCGGCACGAATGTCCTGCACCGGGAACATGAAGGTCTGTGCCCCCGGCACGCTCGAGAGCGCCTTGCGCAATTGCGCGATGATGGTCTGCACCCCCCGGCGCTGGTCCAGCGGCTTGAGCTGCATGAACATGAAGCCGCTGTTGGCGGTGCCCCCGCCGGTGAACGCCAGCACGTTCTGCACGCCCTCGTTCCGGCGCACGATGGCGACGATTCTCTCCAGCTTCTTGCTCATGTCCTGAAAGGAAATCGACTGGTCGGCCTGTACCGAACCGACCAACAGGCCGGTGTCCTGCGTCGGGAAGAATCCCTTCGGAACAATGGCGTAGAGATACACGCTCAGGCCGATGGTGGCGAAGAACAGCAGCAGCATGAGCGTGGGATGCGCCAGCGCCCCGCGCAGGCTGCGGGCGTAGCCGTCGTGAATGGCGTTCCAGACGCGCTCCAGCCGGGATGCGCGCGCCACACTCCCCCTCCCGGCCTCCCCCGCCTGTAAGCCAGATGAAGTCGCCCCCTCCCCACCTGTGGGGAGGGGTTTCGCGCGCAGCCAGCGCGACGCGAGCATGGGTGTAACGGTGAGCGAGACCAGCAGCGACATGCCGATGGCTACCGACAGCGTGACGGCGAACTCATGGAACAGCCGGCCGACGATGCCGCCCATGAACAGCACCGGCAGGAACACGGCCACCAGCGACAGGCTCATGGACAGCACGGTGAAGCCCACCTCGCGCGCGCCCCTGAGCGCGGCGTCCAGCGGACGCATGCCGGCCTCGACGTGGCGCATGATGTTTTCGAGCACGACGATGGCGTCGTCGACGACAAAACCGGTGGCGACGATCAGCGCCATAAGCGACAGGTTGTCGAGGCTGTAGCCCAGCAGCCACATGGCGGCGAAGGTGCCCACCAGCGACAGCGGCACGGCCAGCGCCGGAATGAGGGTGGCACGCCAGTCGCGCAGGAACAGCCAGACCACGCCGATGACCAGCATGACGGCAAGCAGCAGGGTGTCTTCCACCTCTTGCAGCGAGGCGCGGATGGTGGAGGTGCGGTCGGACATGATGCGCACGTCGATGCCCGCCGGAATGGAGGCTTCGAGCTGCGGCAACGCCGCCTTCACGCCTTCCACGGCGCTGATGATGTTGGCCCCGGGCTGGCGAAAAATGATGAGCAGTACCGCCGGCTCGCCGTTCGCCAGGCCCATGTGCTGGTCGTTTTGCAGGCCTTCGCGGACCTGCGCCACTTCATCCAGCCGGATGGGCGCGCCATGTCGGTAGCCCACGACGATGCGCTGGTACTGCGCCGGCGTGGTCATCTGGTCGTTGGCGCCCACCTGCCAGCGGCGGTCGGCGCTGTCCACCGCGCCTTTGGGCGTGTCCACATTGGCGCTGGCGATGGCCTGGCGAATCTGCTCCAGCCCCAGGCCCATGCCGTTGATGCGCGGCAGGTCCAGTTCCACCCGCACCGCCGGCAGCGCCGAGCCGCCCACGGTGACCGAGCCGATGCCGGCGACCTGCGAGATCTTCTGCGCCAGGATGGTGGAGGCGGCGTCGTACATCTGCCCGCGCGTCAGGCTCTTGGAGGTGAGCGCGAGGATCATGATCGGCGCATCCGCCGGGTTGACCTTGCGGTAGGTCGGGTTACCGGTGAGTCCGGTGGGCAGCAGCGGCCGCGCGGCGTTGATGGCGGCCTGCACCTGGCGCGCCGCGCTGTTGATGTCCTTGCTCAGATCGAATTGAAGAATGATGCGGCTGGACCCCAGCGTGCTGCTGGAGGTCATTTGCGAAATGCCGGCAATCGTCCCCAGGCTGCGCTCCAGCGGCGTGGCCACCGTGGCGGCCATCACCGCCGGGCTGGCCCCGGCCATGTTGGCCTGCACGGTGATGGTCGGAAAGTCCACCTGCGGCAGCGGCGCCACCGGCAGCAGGCGAAAGGCCATGGCACCCGCCAGCAGCACCGCCAGCGCCAGCAAGGTGGTGCCCACCGGGCGGCGAACGAAAGGAGCAGAAAGATTCACGGCTTCCCCTCCCCGCCCGTGGAGGATGTCGGCGGGGACCCGCCCGAAGACCGCGCAGCGCTGGTCTCACCTCCCCCACGGGTGGGGGAGGCCGGGAGGGGGAGGCTCTGCCCGCCCTCCTGACCGGAACCGAAGGTGCGTGACCGCCAGGCCGCGGTGCGCGTGGCCAGGCGGTCGAAGGCGAGATAGATGACCGGCGTGGTGAACAGCGTGAGCAGTTGCGACAGCAGCAATCCGCCCACCATGGTGATGCCCAGCGGCTGGCGCAGCTCGGCGCCCATGCCGCCGCCGACCACCAGCGGCACGGCACCGAACAGCGCAGCGAACGTCGTCATCAAAATGGGGCGCAAGCGCAGGCGCGCGGCCTGCAGCATGGCGGCCTCGGGCGCAAGCCCCAGGTGGCGCTGGGCGTCGAGGGCGAAGTCCACCATCAGGATGGCGTTCTTCTGCACGATGCCGATGAGCAGGACGATGCCGATGATGGCGATGACGGTGAGGTTGTGCCCCGTCCCCATCAGCGCCAGCAAGGCGCCGATGCCCGCCGACGGCAGCGTGGACAAAATGGTGATGGGGTGGATGTAGCTTTCGTACAGCACGCCCAGCACGATGTACATGGTGGCCACCGCTGCCAAGAGCAGCCAGAGCTGGTTGGAGAGTGCCGCCTGGAACGCGCTGGCTGCGCCCTGGAAGGCGATGACCACGGAGGGCGGCAGCGCGGCGTCCGTCGCCACCTGCTGAATGGCATCGACCGCCGCGCCGAGCGAGGCGCCAGGTGCGAGCTGGAAGGAGATGAGCGCCGCCGGGAACTGGCCGAGATGGTCCACCGCCAGCGGTGTGGCGCGCTGCTCGACATGGGCGATGGCCGACAGCGGCACCGGCCGCCCGCTGCTGCTGGTCAGGTAGATGTTGTCGAACGCCGCCAGTCCTCCGCCGCCGCTCGTGTTGACCCCCAGCACCACGCGGTACTGCGCCGACTGGGTGAAGATGGTGGACACCAGGCGCTGGCCGAAGGCGCTGTAGAGCGCGCTATCCACCGCGCTCATGGTGATGCCCAGACGCGAGGCGGCGCTGCGGTCCACGTCGACATAGGCCTGCAGGCCCTGGTCCTGCAGGTCACTGGTGACGCCGGCGAGCTGCGGCAGCGTCTTGAGCCTGGCCGTCAGCGCGGCATTGGCGCTGGAGAGTTCGGCCTGGCTGGTGGCCGAGAGGCTGAACTGGTAGGGATAGCGGCTGGCGATGTCGTCGATGGTCAGGTCCTGTACCGGCTGCAGGAAGGCGCGGATGCCTTCGACCTTGGCGGCACGCGCATCGAGCCGGCTGATGATGGGGCCGACACGCAAGACCCGCTCGCTCAACGGCTTGAGGCTGATGAGCAGGCGCCCGGTGTTCATCGTGGTGTTGATGCCGTCGATGCCGACCACGGACGACACGCTCGCCACGGCCGGGTCGCGCAGCAGCGCATCGACCAGCGCCTGCTGCCGCCGGTTCATCGCGGCGAACGACACGTCCTGCGGCGCCACGGTGGTGGCCTGAATCAAGCCGGTGTCCTGCACCGGAAAGAAGCCCTTGGGCATGGCGGTGTAGAGAAACACCGTGAACACCAGCGTGCCCAGCGCCGCCAGCAGCACCAGCGGCTGGTGGCGCAGCACCCAGCCGAGCATCCGGGCGTAGCCCTCGGTCAAGCGCTCGAAGGCATGGCCGGTGGCGCGGAACAGGCGGCCCTGTTTGCGCTCGGGCACATGGCGCAGCAGCCGCGCCGACAGCATGGGGGTGAAAGTGAGCGAGACCGCCGCCGAAATGACGATGGCCACCGCCAGGGTGATGGCGAACTCGCGGAACAGCCGCCCCACCACATCGCCCATGAACAGCAGCGGGATGAGCACGGCGATGAGCGAGAAAGTGAGCGAGATGATGGTGAAGCCGATTTGCGCCGCGCCCTTGAGCGCGGCTTGCAGCGGTGGCTCCCCGGCCTCGATGTAGCGCGAGATGTTCTCGATCATGACGATGGCGTCGTCCACCACGAAACCGGTGGCAATGGTCAGCGCCATGAGCGTCAGGGTGTTGATGGAAAAGCCGAACAGATACATCGCGCCGAAAGTTCCCACCAGCGCCAGCGGCACGGCCGTGGCGGGAATGAAGGTGGCGCGCGCGCTGCGCAGGAAGACGAAGATGACCAGAACCACCAGGGCGACGGCGAGCAGCAGCTCGAACTTGACATCGCTGATGGCGGCGCGAATGGTGACGGTACGGTCCGACAGCACCGAGAGCCGCGCCGCCGCGGGCAGTTGCTGCTGCAGGCTGGGCAGCAGCCTCTGAATGCTGTCGACCACGGCAATGACGTTGGCGCCAGGCTGGCGCTGCACGTTGATGACGATGCCCGGTTTGCCGTTGACCAGGGCCGCCTGCCAGGCGTTCTCGGGGCCGGTGTCGATGCTGGCGACATCGCCCAGGCGCACCGTTGCGCCGTTGTTGGTGGCGATGATCATCTGCCGGTACTGCTCGGGCGACTGCAACTGGTCGTTGGCGTCGATGGTGAAGGATTGCTGGCTTCCGCTGATGCTGCCCTTGGGACTGTTGACGTTGGCCCCGGTGATGGCGGTGCGAATGCTGTCCAGGCTCAGGCCCAGCGCCGCCAGGGCCTGCGCGTTGACCGTGACGCGCACGGCAGGCTTGTGACCGCCGGACAGCGTCACCAGGCCCACGCCCGAGACCTGCGAGAGCTTCTGGCTCAAGCGCGTGTCGGCCAGGTCGTCGAGCGTGGTGAGGGGCAGCGAGTCGGAGGTCAGCCCGAGAGTGATGACGGGCGCGTCCGCCGGGTTGACCTTGGCATAGATGGGCGGCTGCGGCAGGTCGGTGGGCAGCAGGCTGCCGGCGGCGTTGATCGCGGCCTGCACCTCCTGCTCGGCGACGTCGAGCGACAGCGACAAATCGAAACGCAGGGTGATGACCGAGGCCCCGCCGGAGCTCACCGACCACATTTGCGCCAGCCCCGGCATTTGCCCGAACTGCTGCTCCAGCGGGGCGGTGACGGAGGATGTCATCACATTCGGGCTGGCCCCGGGGTAGAGGGTGGTGACCTGGATGGTGGGGTAGTCCACCTCCGGCAGCGCCGCCTGCGGCAGCAGCTTGTAACCGACGAAGCCGGCCACCAGCACCGCGATCATCAGCAGCGTGGTGGCGATGGGCCGCAGAATGAACAGCCGCGACGGACTGGGACGATCGGCGCCGGCCTCCCCCTCCCGGCCTCCCCCACCTGTGGGGGGGGTGAGCGCTGCGCTGCGCGAAGACTCCGGTTGCCCCTCGTCACTGTTCCCATTCCGCGTGGGAGGGGTTGGCTCCCTCCCTGCTTGCGGGGAGGGCTGGGGTGGGGAGTCGTGGCCCGGCGGCACGCTCATGCTCAGCGCGCTCCGCTGGCAGCAGCCTTGGCATGCTCGCCCGGCCTTGTCTTGCCCCCCGGCTTGGTCCTTCCCTGCTGCGACATTGGCGATGCCTCAGCGGTGCGCGCCTGCACCACCTTCACTTCACGGCCATCGCGCAGGCGGTCCAGGCCATCGGTCACGACACGCTCACCGGGCTTCAGGCCGGAGACGATTTGCGTCAGGTCACCGTCGGTCGCCCCCGTCGTCACCTTGCGCAGCATCACCTTGTCGCCAGCGCCGATCACATACACATAGGTGCCCGGCGCGCCCACGGCCACGGCCGTGTTCGGGACCACAACCGCGCCGGGAATGGTGCGCACCAGCAGACGAAGGTTGACGAACTGGTTGGGAAACAGCGCCAGGTTCTTGTTGTCGAACTCGGCGCGCAGGTTGAGCGTGCCGGTTGCGGTGTTGATCTGGTTGTCGGCCGCCACCAGCTTGCCGCTGGCCAGCAGCCGGGTGTTGCGCGCGTCCCAGGCCTGAGCTTCGAGCTGCTTGCCGGGCATGGCAGCCGGGCCGGGCCGCCCCGGGCGCGCGTCGTCTCCGTGGAGGGAAAAGTCCGCTTGCGGATTGGCCGGAGCGCCCAGCAACTGCCCGACCACCTCGCCGATCTGCCGTTGCGGCAAGGCGAAGGTCACGTCGACCGGCTGCACCTGGGCGATGGTGGCGATCGGCGTCACGCTGCCGCCCGTGGCGCTGCTGGAGCCGTTGCCCGCGCCCACCGCACCCGAGGTGGTCACCATATTGCCCGCATCCACCGGCCGCAGGCCGGCCAGGCCGGCCACCGGGGCGGTGATGCGAGTCCAGCTGAGCTGCAGCCGGGCGTTGTCGAGCGCGGCCCGGTTGGCGTCGAGCGTGGCCTTGTACTGCGCCACGGTGGCGCGCTGGTCCGACACTTGCTGCGCGGAAATCGAGTCCTGCTTGAGCAGGGTCTCATAGCGCACCAGATCGCTCTGCGCGCCGCCGAGTTGTGCCCGGGTCTGCTCGACCTGGGCTTGCGCCTGCTCCACCGCGATCTGGAACGGACGTGGATCGATCTGCGCCAGCAACTGCCCGGCCTTGACCATCTGCCCCTGCTTGTAGTCGATGCTTTGCAGCAACCCGGCCACGCGCGGCATGACGTTCACCAGGCTGCGTGGCGTCACCGTGCCCAGGGCACTGAGCCACACCGGCAGCGGCTGCGCGCGGGCGACGGCCGCAGTCACCGGCTGCGGTGGCAGCTTGCCGGACATGCCGGGCGGAGTTTTCTGGGCGCGGCTCACATCGCCCACGCGCCACCACAGGAAAGCGCCGAGAGCCAGCACCGCCAGCGGCAGCAACCAAGTCCAGCGTCGCCCGGCGGCGTGGGCAGCGGAGGTCGAGGCAGGATCGGAGCGCGGACCGGATGGGGTCATGGGCAAGTCTCGGATGAAAAGTGGGACGCAAGCATGCGGGACACAGGCATGCGGAACACAAGCAGGACAAGGTGGCCAACTGACTGCGGGAGAGATGGCGCATTGTCCAATCGTTCCCGACCCGCATGCCCCCTGGGGGCATGCGCGGATCCCATTGAACAGGCCGCATCATGCACGAGCCGCATGAACGTCGCGTGAGGCGTTTGTGTTGAAGTTTTGCTGGAGGCAAGCCCCGCCGGGTGGTCACGCCATACGCCGGCAGCCGGCGTAACCCCCTAGAGCTTGGCCTTGCGCTCGTGTTTCCAATACACCTCGGTGCTGCCTTCGGCTCCAGCGCGGTTGAGGGTGCGCGCCAGCACGAACAACAAGTCCGACAAGCGGTTGAGGTACTGCAAGGGGCGGGCGAGGTCGGCAGGCGACGTGGACGTGGACACAGCCGTGGCAGCGCCAGCCTGCGTCTGGAGAGCGCGGACCACCGCCACCACCGAGCGCTCGGCGCGCCGCGCCACGGTGCGGCACACATGCGCGAGGCTGGCGGCGCGCGTGCCGCCGGGCAGGATGAATTCCTTCAGCGGCGGCAGCAGCGGGTTGTAGTGCGCCAGCGCCGTGTCCAGGCGCTGCACATGGGCGTCTTGCACCAGGGTCATGCCCGGCACCGCGAGTTCGCCGCCGAGGTCGAACAGGTCGTGCTGCACCTGCAGCAGCAGTTCGCGAATCGCGTCGTCCATCGGCTCGGTGAGCAGCAGACCGATGTGGGAATTCAGCTCATCGACCTCACCCAGGGCGTGGATGCGATCGTCGGCCTTGGAGCGTCGGCTGCCGTCGCCCAGACCGGTGGTGCCGGCGTCGCCGGTGCGGGTGGTGATGGCGGTGAGGCGGTGTCCCATGATGCGTCCATGTCAAGTCGGCGCCGCTGACGGCAACAGCGTATTCTTGCCGAAGGTGACGTCGACTGCGTCGTCGCGGGCGCGCTGCACTCGGTTCGGAATGCATGCCATGTGGGGCGTCCCGACCAGGCGAACGCGGATGCCTGTGACGCGAGAAGCCCTTTCGGCGTTGCCCTCAACCATCAGCCTGGATCGAAGGAGACCATGATGAATGCGCCGGCCATGCCCCAAACACTCACCCGCCCCACCCCACCCGCCCTGCTCGACGCCCTGGCCGCGCGTTTCAGTGCGCAGCTCTCCACCGCGCTGGCCGTGCGTGAGCAGCATGGTCGCGACGAGTCGCCCTTCGACGTGCCGCCGCCATCCGCCGTGGTGTTCTGCACAAGCACGCAAGACGTGGCCGACGCGGTTGCGCTTGCCGCCGCGCACGACGTGCCGGTCATCGCCTTCGGCGCGGGCTCCTCGCTCGAAGGCCAGTTGCTCGCGGTGCAGGGCGGCATCAGCCTCGACCTCACCCGCATGAACCGCGTGCTCGATGTCGCCACCGAGGACATGCTGGTCAAGGTGCAGGCCGGGGTGACGCGCATGCAGTTGAACGAGGAGTTGCGCCACACCGGGCTGTTCTTCCCCATCGACCCCGGTGCCGACGCGACCCTGGGCGGCATGACCGCCACGCGCGCCTCGGGCACCAACGCCGTGCGCTACGGCACCATGCGCGAGAACGTGCTGGCCCTCACCGTGGTGCTGGCCGACGGCCGCGTCATCCGCACCGGCACCCAGGCGCGCAAGAGCAGCGCCGGCTACGACCTCACCCGCCTGTTCGTCGGCAGCGAAGGCACGCTGGGCATCGCCACCGAGGTCACCCTGCGCCTGTACCCGCAGCCCGAGGCCGTGGCCGCAGCCGTGTGCTCGTTCCCCGATGTGGCGCAGGCGGTGGACTGCACCATCGCCATCATCCAGACCGGCATCCCCATCGCCCGCGTCGAACTGATGGACCCCGGCGCGGTGCGCGCCGTCAACGCCCACGACCACCTCGACTTGCCCGAACAGCCCCTGCTGCTGATGGAATTCCACGGCTCGCCCGCCGGCGTGCGCGAACAGGCGCAGAGCGTGCAGGCGATCGCCGCCGATCATGGCGGCTCCGACTTCGCCTGGGCCGACACCCCGGAGGAACGCACCCGCCTGTGGAAGGCGCGGCATCACGCCTACTTCTCCGCGTTGCAAACCAGGCCCGGCTGCCGCTGCGTCACCACCGACACCTGCGTGCCGATCTCGCGTCTGGCCGAGAGCATCAACGCCACCATCGCCGAGGCTGACGCAGCGGGTCTGCCCTACTTCGTCGTCGGCCATGTGGGCGATGGCAATTACCACATCGGCTACCTGCTCGACCCGGCCAAACCCGAAGAACGCGAATTGGCCGAACGCCTCAATGCGCAACTGGTGCGCCGGGCGCTGAAACTCGGCGGCACCTGCAGCGGCGAGCACGGCGTCGGCCTGCACAAGCAGGAATTCCTGCGCGAGGAAGCGGGCGACGACGCTCTGGACGTGATGCGTGCCATCAAGCAGGCCCTCGACCCGAACGACATCTTGAATCCGGGGAAGATTTTTGCGTGAAACAACCATGACGAACAACCCTCGTCAGGCCGAACGCCGCTCTCAAGGAAGCGTAGGGCCATCCCCAAGTTTCCTTGAACCCGCGGGGGGCGGGTCGGCGAGCCGACCCCGGGGCGCACAGGCCGCTCCGTGAAATCCAACGCATCGCACTCATGTTCACCTACCTCATGCTCGGCACCAACGACCTGCCCCGTGCGGCGGCGTTCTACGACCCAGTGATGGCCGCGCTTGGGCATGCGCGCTGCGACATTGGGGATGACGATGGCTGGGACGATCTGGTCGGCTGGGGCCGCTATGCCGACGAAGGCCGCGTGGAACTGGCGCTGTGGTTGTGCAAACCCTTCAATGGCCAACCCGCAAGCACGGGCAATGGCACCATGATCGCCCTGGCCGCCAGCAACCGCGCGCAGGTCGATGCCTTTCATGCTGCAGCTCTGGCCCATGGCGGCAGCAGCGAAGGCGCACCCGGGTTGCGCCCGCATTACGGCCCCGACTTCTACGTCGCCTATGTGCGCGACCCCGACGGCAACAAGCTCGCCGCCGTGTGCCGAGCACGCGGCTGAGCACCCTCGCGCCCTCGGCGCCGGGCACGGCCACATGCTTTCCCCGATGGATGCCGCGGCGGGCGCGCGCGACACTGTCGCCATGCACCCCACCTGCACCGCCCGCGCCAAGCTGCCTTGCCGTGCCGAAGCCGCGTTCGATCTGTCGGCCGACCCGGCGCGCTTCCCGCCGCTGTTTCGCGGCTACGGGCTGATTCCCTCCATCCGCTCCATCACCCTGCTGTCGCCGCTGGGTGTGGGTTGCACGCGACGCGTGGCCAACAACGACGGCTCCATCCTCACCGAGTGCGTCACCGCACTCGACCGTCCGGGCCTGCATGCCTACACCCTGAGCGGCTTTCGCCCGCCGTTCTCCTGGCTGGTGCGGCTGGGAGAGGCGCGCTGGACGTTTACGGATGACGCGCGCGGGTGCGCCGTGGAATGGCACTACACCTTCACCCCGCGCGCACCGCTGTCGCGTCCTGTCGTCGCCCTGCTGTTGCGCTGCTGCATGCGACCCGCCATGCAACGCTGCCTGCAGGCCATGGGCGAGGCGGCCTCCAGGCCAGCCGACACTGTGGCATCCTGATCGCGTCGGCATCCCGGCAGCAGTCTCCGAACCCAGCCCGATGGACAGCCTCATCCTCCTCGCCCTCGCCCCGGTCTTCCTCGGCTTCATCGCCTGGGAAGCCTGGTATTTCAAGCGCAAGGGCCGCAGCAACTACACCTGGGCCGACACGGCCTCCAACGCCACCCTGGCGCTGATGCACCAGGCCTCGGACGCGGTGGCCTGGCTGCTCACCTTCGGCCTGTTCGTCGCGCTCTGGCGGCATCGGCTGTTCAACATTCCCGCCACCTGGTGGAGCGTGGTCTTGCTCGTCGTTGCCCAGGATTTTTGCTATTACTGGTTCCACCGCACCAGCCACCGCGTGCGCTGGCTGTGGGCCTCGCATGTCACCCACCATTCGTCGGAGCGGCTCAACCTCTCCACCGCGTTCCGCCAGAGCCTCACCTACCCGATCTCGGGCATGTGGCTGTTCTGGCTGCCGCTGGCATGGATTGGCTTCGCCCCTGCGCACATCGTCGCCGTGGTCGCCATCAATCTGGCGTTCCAGTTCTTCGTCCACACCGAGGCGGTGGGCAAACTCGGCTGGCTGGAGCATGTGTTCAACACGCCTTCGCACCACCGCGTGCACCACGCCCGCAACCCGCGATATCTGGACCGCAACTACGCCGGGGTGTTCATCGTGTGGGACAAGCTGTTCGGCAGCTTCACGCCGGAGGATCCGGCCCATCCCTGCGTCTACGGCATCGTCCACCCGATTCGCAGCCACAACCCCATCACACTCACCGTTCACGAATGGATCGCCATGCTGCGCGACGCCGCGCGCGCACGCGGGCTGCGCCAGCGGCTGGTGCAACTGTTCGGCCCACCCGACCGGGCCCTGGCGGGTCGGGAGTCGGCGTCTGTGCCGCGCACGCACGGCATCGGCACGACCCTCCAGCCGCCGCCGTAGCGCAGGGCGATGGCATGGCGCGCTCTGCATCCGCCCTGCATCCACAGCGCTCACGCCTCGGTGCCGAGGTCGGGAATGCGGTTGAAGGCGATGCGCATGGGCGCGCTGTCGCGGGCGCGATGGGCGCTGCCGCAATACACGGTGTGCTTGCCGTAGCGCAGGTTCAGCGCATCCACCGCCTGCCACAGACCGTTGCGGCGGCTGTCATCAGCGAACAGACTGCCGCTGCTCTGCGCCAGCGGCAGCAGGTCGTGCAGCACCATGCCGACCTTGAACGGCGGCGGCAGTTGCGGCGGCAAGTCCGCCCAGAGCGCGGCCAGGACATGCAGCAGCGTCTGGGTGTCCTGCGTGTGCGCCATGCGCGCGGCCTGTTCCCAGCGCTGCGACGCCTGGCCGCGGGCGGCGCAGCGCAGGCGCACGCTCATGGCGCTAGCCACCAAACCTTCGCGGCGCAGGCGCATGGCGGCCTTTTGCGTCAGACGGTCGAGCACGGCGCAGGCATCGTCACGGTTGCGCTGCTCGGGGGGCAGTACATGGCTGTGGCCCAGGGTGTGGCGCGGGCCGGCCAGGCGCTGCACCGGCAGGCCGTGGAGCTGGTCGTGGAAGTCGTCGCCACCGACGCCGCCCCAGATGGTGTGAATCTGCTCGCGCCGCGCATGCCACAGTTGCGCCACCGTGGTCAGCCCATGCGCGTGCAGCCGCGCCAGCATGCCGCGGTTGATGCCGGTGAGGTCGTCGAGCTTCATGCCCAGCAGCGGGCCGGGCAGATCGGTGTCGTCCAGCACCACCAGGCCGTCGGGCTTTTGCAGGTTCGACGCCTGTTTCGCCAGGAACACATTGGGAGCGATACCCACCGACACGCGCAGGCATTCGCCCAGCGCCTCGCGCAGCCCGGCCTTGATGCGCAGTGCCAGCGCGGTGGCGCGCTCGCGGCTGCTCCAGCCTATGGGCAGGCCGCAGGCCATCTCGTCGATGGACAGCACCTGCTCCACCGGCGCGATCCAATCCACCGCGGCGATGGCACGGTGATGAAACTCCACATACAGCGGATGGCGCGCCTCGACGAAAACGATGCCGGGGCAGAGCTTGCGCGCCTCGGCCACCTGGGTGCCGGTCCTG
This sequence comes from Pseudomonadota bacterium, assembly GCA_021783435.1. The sequence goes on from JAJXUC010000005.1 coordinate 27,670, forward strand.
ACGCCGAAAGCCTTGGCCTCGTAGCTGGCGGCAATGCAGCAGGTGGTTTCGGCCATCATGGGCACGATGCCGACCGGCCGGCCGCGCAAAGCGGGTTGGACCTGCTGCTCGACCGAGGCGAAATAGGAGTTGAAATCGACCAGCAGACAACGCAACATGAGCACCGCTCCTCATCCCTCGCCGCCATGCAGAGGCAGCCGGAAGACATGGCATGATAACTGTGTTTGTATACAGCTTATGAGGGGCCGGCCGATGGCCCCGCAGCTTGCCAATGCGGGTGAGGTGCGCAGGCTGCGCTCCGAGCCTCGACGGTGGCCTGCAGCACCGGAGCATGCTGTCTCCCGGCGGAAACGGCCATAGCCTGCAAAACCGTCAGCACTGTTTTGCCCCCATGAGCGGCAGGCGTCGGGATAGACCCTGATGCACCGCAACATAAGCTGCGCTATTGTTTGCAACAATTCCAAAAACAATCCGTTCACAAGCCTGTCACCATGAATGCTCCCATCCCCCAGAACCTTGTCGCCCGCGCCCAGCGCCAGGCCGAGGTCGTGGCCGCGCTGTCCGACGTGCTGCCTGCGGCCTGCCTGCTGTGGCAGCGCGAGGACGTGGCCCCTTACGAATGCGACGGCCTGGCCGCCTACCGCCAGCAACCGCTGGTGGTGGCGCTGCCCGAGACCGAGGCACAGGTGGCCGCGGTGCTGCGCGTCTGTCATCACCTGAAGGTTCCAGTGGTGGCGCGTGGTGCCGGCACCGGGCTGTCGGGCGGAGCGTTACCGCATGTGGACGGCGTGCTGCTGGCGCTCTCGCGCTTCAACCACATCAAGTCCATCGACAAGCTGGCACGCACGGCCACGGTGGAGTGCGGCGTCCGCAACCTGGCGATTTCCGAGGCCGCCGCGCCCCACGGCCTGTACTACGCGCCCGACCCTTCCAGCCAGATTGCCTGCACCATCGGCGGCAACGTGGCGGAAAACTCCGGTGGCGTGCATTGCCTGAAATACGGCCTCACCGTGCACAACGTGCTGCAAGTGCGCGGCTACACCGTGGAGGGCGAGCCCATCACGGTGGGCAATCTGGCCGGCGACTCCGCGGGGCCGGATCTGCTGGCCGTGGTCATCGGCAGCGAAGGCATGCTGATGGTCGTCACCGAAGTGACCGTCAAGCTCATTCCGAAGCCGGTGCTGGCGCGCTGCATCATGGCCAGCTTCGACGATCTGCGCAAGGCCGGCGACGCCGTCGCCCGCCTGATTGCCGATGGCATCATCCCCGCCGGACTGGAAATGATGGACAAGCCCATGACGGCGGCGGTCGAGTCCTTCGTCCACGCCGGCTATGACCTGAACGCCGAGGCCATCCTGCTGTGCGAGTCCGACGGCACGCCGGAAGAGGTGGAGGAGGAAATCGGCCGCATGCTCGCGGTGCTGCAAGGCTGCGGCGCCACAGCCCTGACCATCAGCCGCGACGAAGCCGAGCGCCTGCGCTTCTGGAGCGGACGCAAGAACGCCTTCCCCGCCTCGGGCCGCATCTCCCCCGACTACTACTGCATGGACGGCACCATCCCGCGCAGGCGTGTGGCCGACATGCTGCTGGCGATCCAGGACATGGAGCGCGAGTTCAGCCTGCGCTGCGTCAATGTGTTCCATGCCGGCGATGGCAATCTGCATCCGCTGATCCTGTTCGACGCCAATCAGACCGGCGAACTGGAACGCGCCGAGGCCTTCGGCGCGAAAATCCTCGAGGCCTGCGTCGAGATGGGCGGCTCCATCACCGGCGAACACGGCGTGGGACTGGAAAAAATCAACTCCATGTGCGTGCAGTTCAGCCCCGAGGAACTCGAACAGTTCCTGGCCATGCGCCGCGCCTTCGACCCCGCGGAGCACCTCAACCCGGGCAAGAACATCCCCAGCCATGCGCGTTGCGCCGAGTACGGCAAGCTGCACGTGCGTGGTGGGCGTGTGGCGTTTCCAGAGTTGCCTCGCTTTTGAGCCGCGCGCGCACCTCGCCTGGCGCAGCTTTTACCCGTCCTGCTCCCGCAAGATGCCGGAAGGAACATCCGGAGCGGTCGCGCAGGGCGGCTCTCACCTCCACCACGGTTGGGACAAGCCGGAGGGGGCGCAGCAGGCGGCGCAACACCCTCCGCAACTCCCTCCTTTGGCCCACCCTTTCATCGACTGAACCCGTGAACCCATCCGACACACTCGCCACCCTGCAGGAGCAGGTGCGGCAGGCAGCAACCCAGCACACCCCATTGACCGTGCGCGGCGGCGGCAGCAAGTCCTGGCTGCATCCCGCCTCGCGCCAGGCGCGCGCTGGCGCCACGCTGGATCTGAACGCGTACGCCGGCATCGTCAGCTACGAGCCCACCGAACTCGTCGTCACCGCCCGCGCCGGCACACCGCTGGCCGAACTGGAAGCCCTGCTTGCGACCCAAGGCCAATGCCTGCCGTTCGACCCACCGCATTTCGCCCACACCGGCGCCCGCGCCACCGTGGGCGGCATGGTGGCGGCGGGGCTTGCCGGTCCCGCCCGCCAGGGCGCCGGCGCGGTGCGCGACTATGTGCTGGGCGCGGTGCTGCTGAACGGCCGCGCCGAGGTGCTGCATTTCGGCGGCCAGGTGATGAAGAACGTCGCCGGCTTCGACGTCTCGCGCCTGCTGGTGGGGTCGATGGGCTCGCTCGGCGCCATTCTGGAAGTCTCGCTCAAGGTGCTGCCACGCGCCCCGGCTCATGCGACGCTGGTGTTCGAGATGAGCAAGGAGCGCGCGATCGAGCAAGTCAACATCTGGGGCAGCCAGCCGCTGCCCATTGCCGCCAGTGCCTGGTGCTGCGGCGGCAATGGCGCCGAACACCTCCTCCACCTGCACCTGCGCGGCGCTCAGGCTGCAGTGGCCGCCGCCTGCTCCCGCCTGGGTGGAGAGCAAGTGGACGACGTCGCGGCCACCGAGTTATGGCACGGCCTGCGTGAGCAAACCCTGCCCTGGTTCGCCACCACCTGGGCACAACCCGGCGCCGCTGGCGAAGCCCTGTGGCGCCTGGCGGTGCCGCCTACCACGCCGCCCATGCGCCTGCAGGGCGATCTGCTCATTGAATGGGGCGGTGCCCAGCGCTGGCTCAAAACCGCACTGCCCGCCGCCGTGATGCGCGAAGCCGCCGCACGGGCCGGAGGCCACGCCACGCGCTTTCGCGGCGGCGACCCGGACACGCCGGTGTTCACCCCGCCGGCGCCGCCGCTGGACCGCATCCACCGCGAGATCAAGCGCGCCTTTGACCCTCACGGGCTTTTTCCGACGGTGATGGCCGACTGAACCCGGCACCGACGTCCTCGCACCCTTCGAACCTCAACACCGCCTTCTCACGCCCCCTTGCGTCTGCCTTCATGGAAACCCGCCTCTCCCCCGAATTCGCCGGCACGCCCGACGGCCAGCAAGCCGAGAGCATCCTGCGCGCTTGCGTGCATTGCGGTTTTTGTACCGCCACCTGCCCCACCTACCAGTTGCTCGGCGACGAGCTGGATGGCCCGCGCGGACGCATCTACCTCATCAAGCAGGTGCTCGAGGGTGCCGCGCCCACGCGCAGCACCCAGCGGCATCTGGATCGCTGCCTCACCTGCCGTAATTGCGAAACCACCTGCCCCTCCGGCGTGGCCTACGGCCAGTTGGTGGACATCGGCCGCCGTGTGGTGGATGCCAAGGTGCAGCGCCCAATGGCCGAACGCGCCAAACGCTGGGCGCTGAAGGAAGGCCTCACCTCGCCGCTGTTCGGCACGGCGATGAAGCTCGGTCAGACGCTCAAGCCGCTGGTGCCGAAATCGCTGCAAGAGAAGGTGCCGCCGGCGACACCAGCCAGCCCCTGGCCGACGCGCGAACACGCGCGCAAGGTGCTGATGCTGGCCGGCTGCGTGCAACCGGCGATGGCGCCGAACATCAACGCCGCCACGGCACGCGTGCTCGACGGCCTGGGGGTGCAGGCGCTGGTGGCTGAAGGTGCCGGCTGCTGCGGCGCCATCCGCCAGCACCTGAGCGACCACGACGGCGCACTGGCCGACATGCGCCGCAATATCGATGCCTGGTGGCCGCTGGTGCAGCGCGGCATGGTCGATGCCATCGTCGTCAACGCCTCCGGCTGCGGCGTGCTGGTGAAGGACTACGGCCGTGAACTGCAGCACGATCCGGCCTATGCCGACAAGGCTGCACGCATCTCCGCGCTCGCACGCGACCCGATCGAATTCCTCGTCGCGCACGGCGAGCACATCGCCGCCAAGCTCCAGCGCAAGCCAGCTCAAAACCTGGCCTGGCACCCGCCCTGCACCTTGCAGCATGGCCAGCGCCTGGGCGGGCAGGTGGAGGCGCTACTGCGCGGCCTGGGTTTCAGCGTCAGCTTGCCCGCCGAGAGCCACCTGTGCTGCGGCTCGGCCGGTACGTACTCCGTGCTGCAGGCCGATTTGGCGAAGCAGTTGCGTGAGCGCAAGCTCAAGCATCTGGCGCATGTGGCGCCTCAGCGCATCCTCAGCGCCAACATCGGCTGTATCCAGCACTTGCAAGCCGGCACCACCATCCCGGTGCAGCACTGGCTGGAGTTCCTGGACGAAGCCTTGCGGAACTGAGACCGGGCCGAGAACGGTCAAACGTCAAACGGCGTCACGTCAAACGCGTCAAACGGGGTCAGACCCCAATTAATTATTAATTCGTATTAATTCGCAATTAATTCGCCAATCAATTCGGTCAATTCCGGGTGAAGCTCGGACGGCCCTGGCAGGGTCAACTGGTCGCCACGGGCGACGACATGGGGTTGTCCAGCGCGATCTCGATGTCAGCCCGCAGCGCATCCGGCTGGGTCTGCGGCGCGTAGCGGCGGATCACCTGGCCATCGCGGCCCACCAGAAATTTGGTGAAATTCCATTTGATGACTTCGGTGCCGAGCACGCCGCTGGCCTGGTCCTTGAGCCAGCGCCACAACGGGTGGGTATGGGCGCCGTTGACATCGATCTTGTCGAACAACGGAAATTCGATGCCGTAGTTGGTGCTGCAAAACTGGGCGATCTGCTCCGACGTGCCCGGCTCCTGCGCGCCGAACTGGTTGCAGGGAAAGGCCAACACCTCGAAACCCCGGTCGTGATAGGCATGATGCAGCGCCTGCAGCCCGGCGTACTGCGGCGTGAAACCGCAGGCGCTGGCGGTGTTGACGATGAGCAGCACCTTGCCGCGCCAATGCGCCAGCGACTGCGCCTGGCCGTGGATGTCGGCAGCACTGAAGTCGAACACGCTGGGGATCGCGGGTTTCGTCGTGGTATCGGTATCGGCGGCGCTCATATCGGAGTCTCCCGTGGCGAATGGGGCTGCGGCGGCAGCGCCGGTTGGCGCCAGGCCGCGAGCAGGATGGCCAGCAAAATGAGGCTACCACCGATCAACGCCTGCACACTGAGTCGTTCGGCCCCCAGCAGCACCGCGCTGCCACTGGCGAAGACGATCTCCACCGTCATCACCACCGCCGTGAGGCTCGACGGCAGGCGCTCCGCGCCATATTGCAGGCCGAGATTGGCGGCGAGAAAGGCCAGTGCCAACAAGGCCACGGCCAACACCAGCGGCAGCGTCGGCGCGGGCAGGCCGCTGGTCACGCCGGATGCCGCCAGCGCCGACGCCAGGCCACCGGCCACCAACATGCCGCCGGCAAACATCGCCAAGCCGCGCGCCTCCGGCGGCGTATGCGCATACTTGCGCAGCAGCACGTTGTTGAGGGCGAAGGCCATGCCGCCCAGCACGCCCAGCCAGTCGGCCGGATGCTGCGGCAGCGGCAAGCCGCCGCCCGGTGGCCACAGCACCACCATCGCCCCGGCCAAGGCCAGTGCCAGACGCAACCCCACCAGCGGCGTGAGCCGCTCGTGCAGCAGCCAGCGCGCCAGCAGCGTCGCCCACACCGGCATGAGGTAGAACAGCAGCACCACCCGCACCACATCCCCTTCGGTCACACCCCAGTTGAATGCCGCGTTGGTCGCACCCGAAGACACCAGGATCAGCCACAGCGCTGGGTTGCGCAGCAACGCCCCCAAAGCCCGAGGCCGCGCCAGCACGATGACCACCGTGCTCAGCCCATAGATCGCTGCCGTTGCCCACAAGGGATTCAAGCCCCGCGCATGCAGGTTGCGAAACGGCCACCATGACACACCCCAAACGAAAGCGTTGAGCATCAGGCCGCCGATGGCGGCAAGGGTTTGGCGGGACATGTGCATGCAGAGATGTGGAATCCGTTCGGTGAACGGAAGAAACAACGATGGCGATCGGTGGGTGGCGAACCGCTTGCTTCATCAGCCTGCGGCAAGGCCCAGGCAGGTCGCGCACTGGCCTCAAGCTTAGGTCAAAGGCGTCTCAGGGCCACTTTGCCATCGCCGTGTGTGCGCATCGCGGCGCGGGAACCGATTCAGCACCGCCTCACCTCCCGCCGAGTTCCGCGATGCCCTGCTGCAGCGTCGCGGCCGACAGTTCGCCGAGATGCATGCGCCGGACCTTGCCGTCCGCGGCGATGAACAGGGTGGTGGGCAGGCCAGGCGACTGATAGTCGGACAGGAGGCGGCTGCCGGGGTCGAGCAGTACCTCGGGAGGTGCGAGTTTTTCGTGGCGCAGAAAGTCGGCGACACGCTGCGCGGATTCACCCTCGTTCACCAGCACGATGCGCACCTTGTGTTCCCGCTGTGCGGCCTGCACCAGGGTGGGAAGTTCGCGTCTGCAGGGCGGGCACCAGGTGGCCCAGAGATTGAGCACCAGCGGCTTGCCTTCCAGACTTCGCAGCGCGACCTCGCCGCCGGGGCGTGCCAAGGCGAGAGTGGCCCCCACGGGTGCGTTCCCCTCCTCGCCACTGCGCAAACGCTGCAGACTGAGCTGCGGCAGCGGCGGCCGAGCCGGCTGCACCGCCTGCAACAAGGCACCGGCTGCCAGGACGGCGGCCGCACCAGTTGCCGCACTCATCGGCAGGCTGCGACGTAGCGCGGGCCGGCGCCAGGCCCAGAACGCCACGCCGAGCACGGCCGCCACCCAGCCCGCCACAGGCGCGAAACCGCGATCGCGGATATCCAGCATGGACAAAATCGTGGGGTAGTTCGCCAGGTTCTGGGCGACGAAGACCGCGCGCGCCACCACCAGAGCCAGGACCAGCAGGGGCAGCAAAGCCGGCTCCGCATGGCCCTGGCCTTTGCGCTGCGCAGCACCAGCCACAAACACCGCGACGGCATAGCCCAAAGCCAGGATGAGCGGCCCCCAGGGCAGCACCAGGGGTCCGATGCGCAGCGCGTCCATCAGGTGACAGCAGTTGGGGCCAGCCGTGCGGACGAGGCGCTCAATGCGCGGACTCGTGGCGCGGCTCGCCGATGATCTGAGTCCAGTCGCGCTCGCGCATATTGCGCTTGTTCCATTGCATCACCAACCACATGATGCCGACCACGAACACGCCGAACAAACCGATGATCCACTGGATATGCAGGTTCAGTTTGATGAGCAGCGCATACACCGACAGCATGACGAGCACGCTGACGTTTTCGTTGAAGTTCTGCACCGCGATGGAATGTCCGGCCGACAGCAGCACGTAGCCGCGGTGCTGCAGCAACGCGTTCATCGGCACCACGAAATAACCGGCCATGGCGCCGATGGCGATCATGAACATGCCGGCCAGCACCAGATACAGCGGCAGATGCAGATTGCCGATGCTGATCTGCAAATCGGGGACCAGGCTGCGGCTGTACAGCGACAGCACCATGCACAAAATGCCCATGCCCATACCCATGGGCAACACGGTCAGGCTCCTTTTCAGCGGCACGCGAGTGGCGGCCAGCATGGCGCCTGCCGCCACGCCGAATGCCACGGTGGCTTGCAGCGTGGCGGCTTTGCTCAGGTCCAGCCCCAGGGCGTACTCGGCCCACTTGATGACGATGAATTGCAGCGTGGCGCCAGCGCCCCAGAACAGCGTGGTCACGGCCATGGAAATCTGCCCCAGCTTGTCGGTCCACAACACCTTGGTGCAGTGGATGAACTCGACCAGCTGCTTCGCCGGGTTGGCGGTCTGGTGCGGGTAGCGGGCGCCGGTGTCGGGAATTTTCAGATTGCACAGCGCGGCGATGATGTAGACGAAAACGATGACCCCCAGCGCCGCCTCGGCCGCGGTGTTGATGCCCAAGTGCGCGAGACCCGGCAGGCCCAGCAGATAACGGCTGGCCATCTGGCTCACCAGAAAGCCGCCGAACACGGTGCCGAGAATGATGGAGCCCACCGTGGTGCCCTCGATCCAGCCATTGGCCGCCACCAGTTGTTGCGGTGGCAGCAGCTCGGTGAGGATGCCGTATTTGGCCGGCGAGTAGGCTGCGGCGCCGAGGCCGACCACGCCATAAGCCAGCAACGGGTGGACGCTGGCGAGCATGAGCATGAGTCCGACCACCTTCACCAGATTGGTGATGAACATGACCCTGCCCTTCATCATCGAGTCGGCGAAAGCGCCGACGAAGGGTGCCAGAACCACGTAGGACACGGTGAAAAAAAACTTCAGCAGTGGCGTCATCCAGCCCGGAGACTGCAGTTGCAGCAGCAGGGCGATGGAGGCGATGAGCAACGCGTTGTCGGCCAGTGACGAAAAGAACTGCGCGGCCATGATCCAGTAAAAGCCTTTTTTCATTGTCTCGATCGCAGTTGCATCACGGGTATCGCCGGTCGCGCTGGCGGCCCTGCTTGTCTCACCCAGCCCGTTGTTCGCCGCAGCCGGACTGCGGCTTTCGAGAAAACGGCGTGCCCCGAAATGGTCTCGATCCCCACGGGGCGGTCGCGCTGAAGTGACAGGTCTGGGGGCGGTTTATAGCACAGCGGTCGAGCCAGGATTTCCGTCCAACTACACTGCACTTGGACCTCCCACACGCCTCCCGCCGACCCCCTGCACGAACCCGTCACAAGCACGGCAACGCCCTGCACCCCCATGCCACGCCCCATTCAAGCCACCATCCATCCCGACGCCCTGACCCATAACCTGGCGCGTGCGCGGCTGGCGGCGCCGCAGGCGAAGGTGTGGGCGGTGGTGAAGGCCAATGCCTATGGACATGGCATCGAGCGCGCGTTCGCGGCCCTGCGCGCCGCCGACGGCTTTGCCCTGCTCGACCTCGCCGAAGCCGAAGCCCTGCGCGCCCTGGGCTGGGGCGGGCCCATCCTGCTGCTGGAAGGCTGCTTCGGCGCCGATGACCTGCAGCTTTGCGAACGCCTCAATCTGTGGCATGTGGTGCACGACGCCGCCCAGCTCAACTGGCTTGCGGCGCGGCGCAAACCCCGCGCGCACCGCGTCTACCTCAAGATGAACACGGGCATGAACCGGCTGGGCTTCACGCCCACACAGTACCGCGCCGCGTGGGAGCGGCTGCAGCAATGCCCGGCCGTGGGCGAGATCACCCACATGACCCATTTCGCCACCGCCGACGGCCCGCAGGGAACGGCCGATGCATTCGGCCTGTTCGAGCGCGCCATGGGCGACCTGCCGGGCGAACGCAGCCTGTGCAATTCGGCAGCGTTGTTGCGCCATGGCCATGGGCACCGTCCGGCGGATGGGGCACTCAAGTTGGCTGCGCATGCCACCCACAGTGCAACCCCCCCCGCACAAACCACCGTACAGGAAGCGCCCCAAGCCGCCATTCTGGGCGATTGGGTGCGTCCCGGCATCATGCTGTACGGCGGCTCGCCCACCGGCCTGGCGTCCGATGTGAAGGCCTGGGATCTGCGCCCGGCAATGAGCCTTGTCACCCGCATCGTCGGTGTGCAGCAGATTCCCGCCGGCGCCGGCGTGGGGTACGGCGCCGTCTTCACCTCGAAGCAGCCGATGCGCATCGGCGTGGCCGCCGTGGGCTATGCCGACGGTTATCCGCGCCACGCCCCCACCGGCACCCCCATCGTGGTCGATGGCATTCGCACCCGCATCGTCGGTCGCGTGTCGATGGACATGGTCACCGTGGACCTCGACCCCGTGCGCGCCGCCGGACGCGCTGCCGACGTCGGCAGCGCGGTGCTGTGCTGGGGTCGTCACAGCGGCATCGAATTGCCCATCGATGAAGTCGCCACTGCCGCCGGCACCCTGGGTTACGAATTGATGTGCGCCCTGGCCTCGCGTGTCCCCGTGCAGGTGGAGTGAGGGGCATGGTCACGCCGCATCATGGCTAAGCCCCAGACCGTCTACGTCTGCTCCGAATGCGGCGGCAAGAGCGCCAAGTGGCAAGGACGCTGCCCGCATTGCGAGGCCTGGAACACGCTGGTGGAAACGGTGGAGAGCGCGGCATCCGGCCCCCGTCCCGGCGCGCGGCATGGCGCGGCGGCGGCGCAGTTTGCTGGGCGCGGCGGGCTGGCCGTCCCCAGCGGGCCCATTCTGCTCACCGAGGTGCAGGCCGAGCGCCATCGCCACCAGCCCAGCGGCATCGATGAACTCGACCGCGTGCTCGGCGGCGGCCTCGTGCCCGGCGGCGTGCTGCTGCTGGGCGGCGACCCGGGCATCGGCAAGTCTACGCTGCTGCTGCAAGTCCTGGCCGGGCTGGCCGCGGATTTACCGATGCTCTACATCAGCGGCGAGGAATCCGCCGCGCAAATCGCCCTGCGGGCGCAGCGCCTGGGGCTGAAAGACGCCCCGGTGCGACTGATGGCCGAAACGCAGTTGGAGGTCATGCTCGACACCCTGGCGAATGCACGCCCCGCCGTGGCGGTGATCGACTCCATCCAGACCGTCTACACCGAGGCCTTGTCATCCGCCCCCGGCTCCGTCTCGCAGGTGCGTGAATGCGCGGCGCAGCTCACCCGCGCCGCCAAAACCAGCGGCATCACCCTGGTGCTCGTCGGCCACGTCACCAAGGAAGGCGCGCTCGCCGGGCCGCGCGTGCTGGAGCATATGGTCGATACCGTGCTGTATTTCGAAGGCGACACGCAGTCGCGCTTCCGCCTCATCCGCGCCATCAAGAACCGCTTCGGCGCGGTGAACGAACTCGGCGTGTTCGCCATGACCGAGCATGGTCTCAAAGGCGTGTCCAACCCCTCGGCCATTTTTCTGTCCACCCATGCCGAGCCCGTGCCCGGCACCTGCGTGCTCGCCACGCTGGAAGGCACGCGCCCGCTGCTGGTGGAAGTGCAGGCGCTGGTGGACAGCGCCGCCGCCCCCAGCCCGAGGCGCCTGTCCGTCGGCCTGGATGCCGCGCGCCTGGCCATGCTGCTCGCCGTGCTGCACCGCCACGCCGGGGTGGCCAGCGGCGATCAGGACGTGTTCGTCAACGCCGTGGGTGGCGTGCGCATCACCGAACCCGCCGCCGACCTCGCCGTGCTGCTCGCCATCCAGAGTTCGCTACGCAACCGCCCCCTGCCCCGCGGCCTGCTCGCCTTCGGCGAAGTCGGCCTGGCCGGCGAAATCCGCCCCGCCCCCCGCGGCCAGGAACGCCTGCGCGAAGCCGCCAAGCTCGGCTTCTCCATCGCCATCATCCCGGCAGCGAATGCACCCAAGGGCGCGGGCAGGCAGTTCGAGGGGCTGGAACTGCACCCGGTGTCGCGCATCGATGAGGCGCTGGAGGTGGTGCGGGGGTTGCCGGCATAACGACGGGGGCAATCCGAAGACGTTTCATGCCCCGCCCGCAGTGCCCCGTCCAGCCCGTGTTGCCTCAATTGCAGCCTGTCGCCATCGCCCCCAACCCGGAGCCCACCGCCGCTGCCGCGACGCGGCCGTTGCCGTGGCCGACCATGGAGCCGATCAGGCCACCAGCCACGGCCCCCAGCGCCTGGTTGACGCTGGGGCCGCCCGGGCAGTTTTGCGTGGCGATGGCGCCGATGCCGGCACCGGCTGCGGCGGCTGCGACCCGTCCGTTGCCATTGCCGATGGCCGAACCGGCCAAGCCGCCGGCCACGGCTCCCAGCGCGGGGTTGATGGCCGGGGCGGCGTAGCTCGGAGCCGGCGCGTAACTGGGTGCGGGCGCATAGACGGGCGCCTGGCTGTTGTAGCCGTAAGCCGGTGCCGGCTGTGCCGCGTAAGCGGGTTGCTGCGCATAGCTCGGCTGCTGCCCATAGACCGGCGGGGGGGCGTAAGCGGGCTGCGGGGCGTAGCCATAGCCGGGCTGGGTGGGGTATTGAGCGCAGCCGGCCAGAGCGGCGAAAGCCGGCAGCATGATGGCCAGGGCCAATGAACGGACACGCATCGCAGTTCTCCTTCCTGAGTGTTGGTTGTCGTCTTCAACGAACCAGGACAAATTTTGCGGACAGCCGACCCGAACGGATGTAGCGGGTTGTGACGCCGGGTGCGAATCTGCCTACACTTCGGCAACCGCGGCGCATGGCGAGCCTTCATCCACGCAGCCGGCACAGCCACGACCGCAAACCGCCAGCCAACACCCAGGAGATTCGGATGCAAGACGCACTAGGAGCCCTGTTGATTGCCATTGGCCGCGTGTTAATGGCCGCTGTTTTCATCCACGCCGGCTTGTCGAAAATCGACGGCTACGCCCAGACCGCCGGCTTCATGCAGTCGCATGGGGTGCCGGGCGGGCTGTTGCCGCTGGTCATCCTGCTGGAACTGGGCGGCGGCATCGCCCTGGCGCTCGGCCTGTTCACCCGTTTCATGGCGGCGGCGCTGGCGTTGTTTTCCATCGCGGCCATCCTGATCTTCGTGCTGCCGCCGGCCGGGCCCATGGGGATGATCGTGATGTACGCCGAAATCGCCATGGTCGGCGGGCTGATTCATTATGCGGTGCGCGGCGGCGGCGGGCTGAGCATCGACCAACTGCGACAGACCCGGAAAAGACGGCGCTCGAGCGGCTTCGGAAACTGAGGGCAGGCACCGTGCGTGCCTGCCCTCGCAAGACACGCATGCAGAAAACTCAGGGGGCCCGCGTTTCGCATCGGATGCGGGCGGCTCCCGGCTCGACTTGCGGGTGCAGCCGCCGGGCCCGTCCACTGGCCCCGGCCGTGTGAAGCCCCGGTCGTGTCAGGCCCCGGCCAGCACCCAATCGCTGGATTCACCCGCGGCCTGGGTTTCGGTCCACTGCGGCGTGTGTGACATCAGGCGGGCCGGCTCGCTTTCGCCGCCAGCCTTGACCAACAAAATCTGCCGGTGAAAACACACCACGCCGGGCCGGTGCGCCACGCTCACCAAGGTGGTTTTCGGCAATTCGCGCTGCAGCAACTCGTACATGGCAGCCTCGGTGGGTGGGTCGAGTGCGCTGGTGGCTTCGTCCAGGAACAGCCAGTCCGGCGCGGCCAGCAAGGCGCGGGCAATCGCCAGGCGTTGTTGCTCACCGGGTGAGAGGCGCTGCATCCAGGTGTCGGATTGATCGATGGACGCGAACAGATACGGCACGCGGGCCTGGGTCAGCACCGCTTGCAAGCGGGCGTCGTCAAACTGCTCCGCCGGCATGGGATAAGTGAGCGCCTGGCGCAGCGTGCCGATGGGCAAATACGGCTTTTGTGGCAGGAACAGGCTGCGCCCCAGCGGCAGGCGGTAATGCGTGCCTTCGGCATACGGCCAGATGCCGGCGAGCCAACGCACAAGGGTGCTCTTGCCCAGGCCGGAGGGGCCCACGAACAGGGTGTGCTGCAGGGGCTGGATACGCTGACCGTCGGCCTGGAGCAAAGCCCGGCCGTCGGGCGTGGCGACGCGCAGATCGCCGAGTTCGATGGCGAGCGCTGCGCCACCGCTGCTGCTGCCATCGCCGGGGCCTTGCGGCAGCAGCCCACCGGGCGCCGGTGCGGCGGGCAACTGCCCATCCATCAAATCTGAAATCGGCACATGGCGCACCGCCTCGACCGACTGCACGAAGGTGTAGAGCCGTTCGACCGTGGCGCGCCAGTCGACGATGCGGCCATACGCGTCGATGAACCATGACAAGGCCCCCTGTACCTGGCCGAAGGCACTGGCGGTTTGCGTCAGTCCGCCAAGCTGGATCTGCCCGGCAAAGTAACGCGGAGCAGCCACCAGAATGGGGAAGATGATGGCAAGCTGGCCATAGAACGAGCTGTACCAGGTGAACAATTTCTGCCGCTTCATGATGCCCCACCAGTTGCTCCACACATTGGCGAAGCGGCTGTTGTGGCCTTCCATTTCGCGGTCTTCCCCGCGGTAGAGGGCGATGCCCTCGTTGTGTTCGCGCGTGCGCGCCAGGCCGAAGCGGAAGTCGGCCTCGTAGCGCTGCTGGTTGAAGTTCAGTTTGATGAGAGGCTTGCCCACCTTGTGCGCGAAATAGCTGCCGATGCCGGCGTAGGCAATGGCGACCCACACCATATAGCCGGGAATGCTGTAGCCCAGCAGGGTGAAAGCGCCGGACAAAGTCCACAAGATGGTGAGGAAGGACAACAGCGTGACCAGGGACGAGATGAAACCGAAGAACAGGCTGAGCGAATCGTTGACGAAGCTGCGAATGTCATCGGCAATCCGCTGGTCGGGGTTGTCGGAGTTGCCCTGGCGCAGCGACATGCGGTAATGCGCACCGCCCACCAGCCAGTCCTTCAGGAACACCTCGGTGACCCAGCGCCGCCAGCGGATCTGCAGCATTTGCAGGAAGTATTGCGAATACACCGCCAGCACGATGTAGAGCAGCGCATAACCGCTGAAAACAAACAGCAGGTGCTTGAAGTCCGCAAAATTCTTGGCTTGAAGCGAGTTGTAGAACGCCGCATTCCAGAAGTTGAGCCGCACATTCACCCAGACGAGGGCCAGGTTCATCGTCAGAATGACGAGCAACAGCGCCCAGCCCTTTTTCTTGTCATCGGAGACCCAGTAGGGCTTGGCGAGCTGGATGAAGTCACGAAACGCGAAACGGTAGGGCTTGGGTTGGGTGTCGGACATGGTGGCCATGGCGGCAAGGAATGGAGAGCAGCGGGGGAAAAGCCGCAAATGTCCCGGCGCGTCGCGCGGGCAGAAAAATTGCCCACAGCATAGCCACAGGTGCTGAAGCCTGTCTGAATCCGGGTCTGCGCCGGGGCTGCTGCTGCAGCGAGCCCGAACGCCAACGCGGAGTTGCCCGTCAGGGCGCCAGCAGGCTCCTAGAATGATTCGTTCCACCCGACCACCCCTGGAGACTTTGCATCATGGCCCTGCCCACATCCATGTCCGACCGCGACGGCAAAATCTGGATGGACGGCCAGTTCGTCGAATGGCGCGACGCCAAGATCCACGTGCTGACCCACACCTTGCACTACGGCTGCGGTGCTTTCGAAGGCGTGCGCGCCTACAAGACCGACAGGGGCCCGGCCATCTTCCGCCTGCGCGACCACACCGAGCGCCTGTTCAACAGCGCGAAGATCTTGCGCATGGAGATCCCCTTCACCCTCGAGCAGGCGATGCAGGCGCAGCTCGACGTGGTGCGGCTCAACGGCTTCGATTCCTGCTACATCCGCCCGCTGACCTGGATCGGCGACAAGAAGCTGGGCGTCTCGCCGCGCGGCAACACCATCCATCTGATGGTCGCTGCCTGGCCCTGGGGCGCTTACCTGGGCGAGGAAGGGCTGAAGAAGGGCATCCGCGTCAAGACCTCCAGCTACACCCGCCACCACGTCAACATCACCATGTGCAACGCCAAGGCGGTGAGCAACTACACCAACTCCATCATGGCGAACATGGAAGTGACCGCCGATGGCTACGACGAAGCGCTGCTGCTCGACCCGCAGGGGTTCGTGAGCGAAGGTGCGGGCGAGAACATTTTCGTGGTGCGCGAGGGCGTGCTCTACACCCCGGACCTGTCGTCCGGAGCGCTCAACGGCATCACCCGCAAGACGGTGTTCGCCATTTGCGAAGACCTGGGCCTGACGGTGAAGGAAAAGCGCATCACCCGCGACGAGGTGTACATCTGTGACGAAGCCTTCTTCACCGGGACCGCTGCGGAAGTCACGCCGATTCGTGAACTCGACGGCATCACCCTCGGCCCCGGTCACCGCGGCCCGATCACTGAGCGTATCCAGAATGCCTTCTTCGACATCGTCGGCGGCCGCAACCCGAAGTACGCGGGCTGGCTGTCGGCGGTTTGACAGGCACACAACCTTCAACGACCGAGGTCTTACCCATGAGCGCCATTCCCAAGCCCGACATGCCCGTGGTCGAACTCAAGGCCAGGGATCTGCCTGCCTACTGCCCCAACCCGAACATGCCCATCTGGAGCAGCCACCCGCGGGTGTTCATCGACATCAACCACGGCGAAGCCGCATGCCCCTACTGCGGCACGCGTTACCGTCTGGCCGAGGGCGAAGTGGCGCACGGGCATTGAGGCGGCGCCCCGCATGACCCGCGTCCTGCTGATCGCCCCGCAGTGGATCGGCGACGCGGTGATGGCGCAGCCGCTGGTGGCCCTGCTCGCGGCGCGCGGCGAGCAGGTCACCGCGCTGGGCCTGCCAGGTGTTGCACCGGTGCTGCGTGCCATGCCGGGCGTGGTCGACGTGATCGAGGCGCCCTTCGCACATGGCAAGCTTGACCTCGCCGCCCGCCAGCGCCTCGCCGCGCGGTTGCGCGCGCAAGGCTATGAGCGCGCCTACATCCTCGGCAACAACCTCAAGTCGCGGCTGGTGCCATGGCTGGCGCGCATTCCGCAGCGCATCGGTTATCGGGGCGAAGCGCACGGGCTGCTGCTGACCCACGCCATGCATGCGCCAAGACCTGCCCATGCGTCCGGCGCCTTGCGCCCGGTCGAAGCGCTTGCCGCTTCGACCTTGGCAGACCGCAGTTCTCGCGCAGCCGCAACCAGCGAGCGGGCCGAAGCCCGATCAGGCAGCGCTTCGCGCAGCGACATGCGGCTCCACTATGTGGCACTTGCCGCCTGGACTCAGCCTGGGGCTGCTGCAGCCATGATGACCTCTGAAGAAAACGCCGGACCGCTGCCGAGTTGTCTTGACTCCCACGGGGGGTGGTTCGGCGGGCCACCGCCGGGGCGCTCGGATGCAGCAACGAACCCCGCACCGACGCTGGAGCCCCGGCTGCACATCGCAGCCGACATGGCTGCAGCCAACCGGCAGCAATTCGGCCTGCCCGAACGCTGGATCGCGCTCTGTCCCGGGGCCGAATTCGGCCCCGCCAAACAATGGCCGGTGGAGCACTACGCGGCACTGGCGCGGCTGGCGCAGCAGCAGGGTTACACCGTTGCCGTGCTTGGCGCGCCGCGTGATGCGGCTATGGGTGAGGCCATCGCCGCGCAGGCAGCGGCAAGCGTCAATCTCTGCGGCAAGACCCGTGTGGAGCAAGTCATCGCCTTGCTCGCCAGCAGCCAGGGCACGGTCAGCAACGACTCCGGCCTGATGCATGTCGCCGCCGCGCTGGGCTGTGCCACCGTCGGCCTCTACGGCTCGACCGACCCGCGCCATACCCCGCCCGCTGCGCACCGCAGTGCCACCATCTGGCTGCAACTCGACTGCAGCCCCTGCTTCCAGCGCACCTGCCCGCTGGGCCACCTGAACTGCCTGCGCGGCATCACGCCCGAGCAGGCCTGGGCGCGGTTGCATGGGTTGATGCGGGCGCCGTAGATCTTCATCGCGGACCTTCGCTTGGACAGGAACGTTGGTGATTCGATGCAACTTGCCGCGAACATCGTGCTGGCATGCCATGACAAAGAACGAAGGGCGAGTGCCGCAGTCGTGGCACTCGCCCTTCGTTCTTGTTGGTCGATCTCACGCGGATTTTGGTTCCGCTGGCGAGAGAACGTACAGGCTCAGGGCAACACGAAACCCCTGCCTCGCGCGTGCTGCGTCACGGGAACAGGTTCAGCCTCGCCTCAGCGCCCGCCGTCGCGCCTTGGGGCACCCGACGAATCACGCCGGCCGGCATCGCGGCGCGGTGCGCCCGAACCTGCACCATCACGACGACCGCTGCCATGGGCGTGGCCGGCGGCATCGCTACGGCCATGACCATGGCCCGCGGCTGCACCGCGCGATGCGCCTTCGCCACGGCGCTGACCACCACCACCACCGCCGGCTGGCTTGCCACCGCCACCAATGGTGGTGCGGCCGATACGAATGGGCTGCGCACGCTCTTTGGGATCGGGCTCGAAGCCGGTGATGAGCTTGCGGTCGATCGGCTTGCCGATGAGATTCTCGATGTCGCGCAGGAAGCGCAGCTCGTCCACGCACACCAGCGAGATGGCCTGGCCATCGGCGCCGGCGCGGCCGGTACGGCCGATGCGGTGGACATAGTCCTCGGGCACGTTGGGCAACTCGTAGTTCACCACCATGGGCAACTGGTCGATGTCGATGCCGCGCGCGGCGATGTCGGTGGCCACCAGCACCTGCAGTTTGCCGCTCTTGAACGAGGCCAGCGCGCGGGTGCGCGCGCCCTGGCTCTTGTTGCCGTGAATGGCGTCGGCGCCGATGCCATCGGTGTTGAGCTGTTCGGCCAGGCGGTTGGCGCCATGCTTGGTGCGCATGAACACCAGCACCTGGTACCAGTTGCTTTCGCGGATGAGGTGGGAGAGCAGTTCGCGCTTGCGCTCGCGGCCCACCGGGTGCACGGTCTGCTGCACCGTGGCGGCGGTGGCGTTGCGGCGCGCCACCTCGATCACCGCCGGCTTGTTCAACAGCCCGTTCGCCAGGGTCTTGATCTCGTCCGAGAAGGTGGCCGAGAACAGCAGGTTCTGGCGCTGCTTGGGCAGCAGGGCGAGCACGCGCTTGATGTCGTGGATGAAGCCCATGTCGAGCATGCGGTCGGCCTCATCCAACACCAGGGTGTCGATGCCGGAGAGATTCAGCGTGCGTTGGCCGTGGTGGTCGAGCATGCGGCCCGGCGTGGCGACGACGATGTCCACGCCACGCCTGAGCGCGTCGATCTGGGGCTGCATGCCCACGCCGCCGTACATGACCATGCTGCGCAGCTTGAGGTTTTTGCCGTAGTCGCGCACGCTCTCGGCCACTTGCGCGGCGAGTTCACGTGTGGGTACCAGCACCAGCACACGGGGGATGACGCGGCCTTGCGCGTCACGTGCCTGTTCGCTTTGGCTCAGACGGTGCAGGATGGGCAGGGTAAATGCGGCCGTCTTGCCGGTGCCGGTTTGCGCGGCGGCCAGCAGATCGCCGCCCTTGAGCACGGCGGGAATGGCCTGGGCCTGGATGGGCGTGGGCGTGGAGTAGCCCTGCTCGACGATGGCGCGCAGGATGGGCTCGGCAAGCCCGAGTTGATCAAAGTTCATGGAAGCTTTCAAAGCCGCGCGGCATAAGCCTGGTGCGGCAAGTGTCTTGCAACCGCTCAACCGGGAGGCCGAACACCAGCTTGTTGCAAGACGAAGCCGGAGCGTTCCGGCAGGATGTCAGATTGACAGGGTGCGCAGAACTGGGCAACGCACCGCAGCCTCGCACTATAGCAGCGCCGGCCCGGTGCCGTAATGCGGATGACGCTTCGGCGCCACGGCGACGGGGCACGAGCATCATCGGCTGCCACGACCTGAACGTCCTCAGCCTGCTTATGCTGTGGGTTCGAGCGAGCGGTTCAATCCAATCCATCCCATTGCACGACGCCACATCATGTCCATGTCCATCTCCACCACGTTGCAACAACTCGGCATCACCCTGCCCCAAATCGCCACCCCGGCTGCGGCTTATCTGCCCTTCGTGCAGTCCGGCAACCTGCTGTTTCTCTCGGGGCACATCAGCAAGCAAAACGGCGCGGTCTGGGCCGGTCAGCTCGGGCGAGAACTCACCACGGCGCAGGGGCGTGAGGCAGCGCGTCTCGTGGCCATCGACTTGATGGGCACGCTGCAGGCGGCCACGGGCGATCTCGGGCGCATACGCCGCATCGTCAAGCTCATGGGCCTGGTGAACTCGGTGCCCACCTTCACCGAGCAGCATCTGGTGATCAACGGTGCCTCGGAGTTGCTGGGCGAGGTCTTCGGCGCCAATGGCCAGCATGCGCGCAGCGCCTTCGGCGTGGCGCAGATTCCCATGGGCGCGGCGGTGGAAATCGAACTGATTGCCGAAGTCAGTTGATTGAGGCCTGAGGCGCGAGCCGCTCACGCCGGAAGCGTCGGCCGGCGGCGTTACATGCCGCGCACAACCGGGGGATTTGACCATTCCGCCTGACCGGCAGCCGCATGCGACGCCGGTTCACGCCGCCCGCAGCCCTGCCGGTTTGAAACCCGGCCCGGCAACCGATCTGCCCTTGCGGGCGCGCTTGCCGGCATAGTCCAGTTGCGCGCGCGCCTGCAGGGTCTGGGTCTTGGGCGCACCGCCACGGCCCGTTCCGAAGATGTCCAGCGCAGCGCCGGGCAGCAAGGCAACGGCAGCCAAGACGGTCTCCTTCGCATCCAGCGCCATCAACGTGACGCCGCGCCCGCCGCGTGGCAGGTGGCGCAATTCGTCCACGCCGAAGATCAACAGCCGCCCGCTGCTTCCGAGCACGGCGATGCGCTCGGCCGCCCCCACAAGGCCCGATTCGCCATGGGCCATGCGCAGGGGCTGCGGCGGCAACAGGGCTTCACCGGCGTCGATGGCGAAGAAGGTTTTGCCGGCTTTCTGCCGGCTGTTCAGGCTTTCAGCCGGGGCGATGAGGCCGTAGCCGGCGCTGCCGGCGAGCAGCAGCGGCGTGTCGGCCGCGCCTGCCCAGTAGTGCGCGGGTTTGGTTCCCGAGGCCAGGTCGATGAAGCTGGTGACGGGTTGGCCGTCACCCCTGCCGCCGGGCAGTTGCGTGATGCCGATGCTGTAGGCGCGGCCATCGCTGCCCAGCACCCAGAGGGTGCCGGTACTGCGGCACTCAAACGTGGCGAGCAAGGCATCGCCCGGTTTGAAACCGAGGTTGGCAAGCTCCAGGCCGTGGCCTTTTTGCGTGCGCAGCCAGCCCATTTGCGAGACGATGGCCGTGACGGGTTCATCGGGCACGCGCACGTCCAGCGTGGCGCGGCTCTCGGCCTGGATCAAGGTGCGGCGGGCATCGCCAAACTGTTTGGCATCGGCCTCGATCTCCTTGATGACCTTGCGTGTCAGCGCCCGGTCGTCGGCCAGCAGGGTCTGCAACTCGCCTTGTTCCACCGCGAGTCTGTCGATCTCCTGCTCGATCTTGATGGCCTCGAGCCGCGCGAGTTGGCGCAGGCGGATGTCGAGAATGTCGTCGGCCTGGCGCTCGCTCAAGTCAAAGCGCTGCATCAGTGCGGCCTTGGGCTCGTCGCTGTCGCGGATGATCCGAATGACCTCGTCGATGTTCAGCAGGACGATGCGCCGGCCTTCGAGAATATGCAGGCGCTCCTGCACCTGCTCCAGCCGGTGGCGGCTGCGGCGGCGCACCGTGGCCTGGCGGAATGCAGTCCACTCGCGCAGGATGTCGAGCAGGCTTTTTTGGCGCGGCTTGCCGTCCGCCCCCACCACCACCAGATTGAGCGGCACGCTCTGCTCCAGGCTGGTGGTGGAGAGCAGCACGCTGACCAGTTCGTCCACCGGCACGCGCGAGCTCTTCGGCTCGAACACCAGGCGCACGGCAGCGTCGCGTCCGGACTCGTCACGCACGCCGTCGAGCACGGCCAGCACGGTCTGCTTGAGTTGCTGCTGCTCCGCGCTGATGGCCTTCTTGCCGGCCTTGGGCTTGGGGTCGGTGAGTTCCTCGATGTCCTGCAGCACACGCTGGGCGCTGGCGCCGGGCGGCAGCTCGGTGACGATGAGCTGCCATTGCCCGCGTGCCAGTTCTTCCACACTCCAGCGCGCGCGCACCTTGAGGCTGCCGCGCCCGCTGGCATAGGCATCGCGGATGTCTTGCGGGCTGCTGATGATCTGCCCGGCGGTGGCAAAGTCCGGCCCCGGCATGAGGGCGAGCACGTCGTCGAGCGTGAGGCCCGGCTTGCGCAGCAACGCGACGCAGGCCGCGGCGACTTCGCGCAGGTTGTGTGCCGGAATTTCCGTGGCGAGGCCCACGGCAATGCCACTGGCGCCGTTGAGCAGCACGAAAGGCAGACGCGCCGGCAGCAGGCGGGGTTCGAGGGTGGAGCCGTCGTAGTTGGCGATGAAGTCCGCCGTGCCCATGTCGATTTCGTCGAGCAGCAGCCGGGCGATGGGCGTGAGCCGCGCCTCGGTGTAGCGCATGGCGGCGGCGCCGTCGCCGTCGCGGCTGCCGAAATTGCCCTGGCCGTCGATCAGCGGATAGCGCTGGGCGAAGTCCTGCGCCAGGCGCACCAGGGCGTCGTAGGCGGCCTGGTCGCTGTGCGGGTGGAACTTGCCGAGCACGTCACCCACCACGCGCGCGGACTTCACCGGCTTGGCGCCCGAGGCCAGGCCCATGCGGTCCATCGCATAGAGCAAGCGGCGTTGCACGGGCTTTAAACCGTCGCACACGTCCGGCAGGGCGCGGCCCTTGACCACGGAGATGGCGTAGTCGAGATAGGCCTGGCGCGCGTAGTCGGCCAGTGAGGGATTGTCGGCCTCAGCCACGTCCAGGGATGCGGACGGGTTCGAGAACAGGTCGGGCGTCGGGTCGGCAGGTGTGGTCATGAGGCGGTGATGAAAACAGCAAGCATGGGGACGCGAGGGGAGCGAAGAAAAACACACCAAGCGCGTCGACGATCGAGCGGCGGGCGCCGAGCACTCTGGCGCGCGGCGCCCGCCCTAAACATCCACCTCGATCTGATCGCCATAGGCCTCCATCAGGTTGCGTCGGGCCTGGGCTTCGCCTTTGCCCATGAGCTGCACGAACAGCTCGGTGGTGGCGGTCTCGCCAACTCGGCCGAGGTGTACCGGCATGAGGCGGCGTGTGTCGGGGTTGAGGGTGGTCTCCCAAAGCTGCTCGGCGCTCATCTCGCCCAGGCCCTTGAAGCGCGACACGCTCCAGGCGCCTTCGCGCACGCCGTCCTTGCGCAAGCGGTCGAGGATGGCGGTGAGCTCGCCTTCGTCCAGGGCGTACACCTTGGTTGCGGGCTTTTTGCCGCGCGCCGGTGCATCCACGCGGAACAGCGGCGGCCGTGCAACGTGCACGTGGCCACGGGCGACGAGCTGCGGGAAGTGGCGAAAGAACAGCGTGAGCAGCAGCACCTGGATGTGCGAGCCGTCCACATCGGCATCGCTCAGGATGCAGACCTTGCCGTAGCGCAGTTGGGCGAAGTCGACCGCGTCGTTCGGCCCGTGCGGATCGAGCCCGATGGCCACGGCGATGTCGTGAATTTCCTGGTTGGCGAACAGCCGGTCACGCTCCACCTCCCAGGCATTGAGCACCTTGCCGCGCAACGGCAACACCGCCTGGAATTCCTTGTCGCGCCCCAACTTGGCCGAACCTCCGGCCGAGTCGCCCTCCACCAGGAACACCTCATTGCGCGCCACGTCTCGGCTTTCGCAATCTGTCAGTTTGCCCGGCAGCACGGCCATGCCCGAGCCCCGGCGTTTCTCCACCTTCTGCGCTGCGCGCTGACGGCTTTGCGCCTGGGCGATCACAAGCTCCGCCAGCGCCTTGCCCTGCTCGACATGCTGGCTCATCCACAGCTCCAGCGCCGGGCGCACGAAGCCGGACACCAGGCGCACCGCGTCGCGACTGTTCAGGCGCTCTTTCATCTGGCCCTGGAACTGCGGGTCGAGCACCTTGGCCGAGAGCACGAAAGAGGCGCGCGAGAACACGTCCTCCGGCAGCAGCTTCACGCCCTTGGGGCACAGCGCATGCAGTTCGACGAAACCTTTCACAGCCTGGAACAGACCTTCGCGCAAGCCCGACTCATGCGTGCCGCCGGCCGGTGTGGGAATGAGGTTGACGTAGGACTCGCGCAACACATTGCCTTCGCTGCTGAACGCGACGCACCATGCCGCGCCCTCGCCCGCAGCGAAGCCGTCGGTCTGGCTGCCGGCCTGGCCTTCGCCCTCGAATTCGACCAGCACCGGCGTGTCTCCCAGCGCCTCGTGCAGATAGCCGCGCAGGCCTTCATCAAAACGCCAGGTCTGTGTCTCGCTGGTCTTCTCCCGCACCAGACTCACCTCCAGGCCCGGCAACAGGACGGCCTTGCTGCGCAAGAGGTGCAGCAAATCGGCCTGCGGCAACAGCACCGTGTCGAAATACTTGGCGTCCGGCCACACCCGCACGCGGGTGCCGGTTTTCCACTCACCGCGCGCCAGTGACCGTGTGCGCAGGGGTTCGGCCGGGGCGCCGTGGGCAAAGGCGAGTGTGGCCGCCTGGCCATCGCGATGAACTTCGACTTCGAGGCGCGTGGCCAGCGCATTGGTCACGCTCACGCCCACGCCGTGCAGACCGCCTGAGAAGCGATAGGCGGCACCGGCGTCGAGTTTGTCGAACTTGCCGCCGGCATGCAGCCGGGTGAAGACCAGCTCCACCACCGGCACCCTCTCCTCGGGATGCAGGCCAATGGGAATGCCGCGGCCGTCGTCCTGCACGCTGGTGCTGCCGTCCGCATGCTGCGTCAGGACGATGCGTCGGGCATGGCCCGCCAGGGCCTCATCGGCGCTGTTGTCGATGACCTCCTGGAGGACATGCAGCGGGTTGACCGTGGAGGTGTACATGCCCGGGCGCTGCTGCACGGGCTCCAGGCCCTTGAGCACGCGGATGGAGGCTTCGCTGTAGGACGGAGGAGTTCGGGTTGCCATGGGAATCGTGGATCAGACAAAGACATTGTGGACGAAGGCCAGGGGGTGTCCGTTTGCCCCCTGCCGTTGCGCTGGTGCGAAAACTTATCCCCACGGGATGGGGATAGGACACCAGGCCGAAAGCCGAAAACCCTGATTTCATGCGGCCCGGCTCGGGTCTGCCCAAAAATTCAGCAGCGAGGCGGCTGGCTGAAAAGACGTTGACAAGACTTGACAAGACCGTGCCGGGCCTATCTCGACGAGTTCAAGCGGCCGGATTTTAAGAGCCATGCCCGGCGGCCTGCCTGGCTTGGGTCGAGTGGAGATCGGTTGGCGGCAAGCCAGGCCGGGCCGATTCTGCTTGAATGTCGCGACGCCGTTCACGCGCAACACACCCATGACTCTGCCCTCGCACCATCCTGGCCTCGACGCAACCGATGCACGACACGCGCAACTCGCGCCTTCACCCTGGGTGCTGCGCTTTGCACCACTCATCGCACCCGCCGCCTCGGTGCTCGACGTGGCCTGCGGCAGTGGCCGCCATGTGCGTCTGCTGGCCGAGCGTGGCCATGCGGTGCACGCGGTGGATCGCGATGCTCAGGCCGTGGCGCCGCTGCAGGCCATCGCCCAGGTTCGTGTGGCGGATCTGGAAGCGGGTGACTGGCCCTACGCCACACAGGCCTTCGGCGGCGTGATCGTCGCCAACTATCTCTGGCGTGCGCTCTTGCCACGGATCGTGGCGGCGGTGGCTCCGGGCGGGGTGCTCATCTACGAAACGTTCGCACTCGGCAATGCCAGCGTCGGCAAGCCCGGCAACCCGGATTTTTTGCTGCGCCCCGGCGAGTTGCTCGACCTGGTGCGCCCCGAGCTGCGTGTGGTGGCCTATGAGGACGGTTATGTGGAGGCGCCCAAACCCGCCTTCGTCCAGCGGGTGTGCGCGGTGCGCGAGCCGATGCCCGCGCACCATGCCGAGGCAGGCACTGCGGCGCGTCCCGCCAAGTACAATCTGTAGGCTTTATCCCAGCGTGGCATGAACCCCGCATGAACCCAATCACCGGCAGTATCGTGGCCCTGGTCACACCCATGGGTGATGACGGCAGCGTCGATGTCGACGCCCTGCGCAAGCTCATCGACTGGCACATCGCCGAAGGCACCGATTGCATCGGCGTGGTCGGCACCACCGGCGAATCGCCCACGGTGAGCGTGAACGAGCAGCGCGACATCATTCGCGTGGCGGTCGAACACGCCGCGGGGCGCGTCCCCATCATGGCCGGTGCCGGAGCCAACTCCACGGCCGAAGCGATCGAGCTGACGCGCTTCTGCAAGGAAGTCGGCGCCGACTGCACGCTGCAGGTCGTCCCCTACTACAACAAGCCCACGCAGGAGGGCATCTACCGCCACTTCCGTGCCATCGCCGAAGCCGTCGACATCCCCATCGTGCTGTACAACGTGCCCGGCCGCACTGTCGCCGACATGCTGGCCGAGACCGCGCTGCGCCTGGCCGAAGTGCCGAACATCGTCGGCATCAAGGAGGCCACCGGCAATATCGACCGCGCGCTGCAAATCCTGCGCCAGCGCCCCCAGGGGTTTGCCGTGTACTCCGGCGACGACCCCACCGCCGTGGCGCTCATGCTGTTGGGTGGCCAGGGCAACGTCAGCGTGACGGCCAACGTCGCCCCGAGGTTGATGCACGCGCTGTGCATGGCCGCCATCGCCGGCCATGCCAGCGAGGCGGCGCAACTGCACTTCAAGCTGATGGAGCTCAACCGTTTGCTGTTCATCGAACCCAACCCCATTCCCGTGAAGTGGGCGCTCTCCGCCATGGGAAAAATGGGCGGCAGTCTGCGCCTGCCGCTCACGCCGCTGTCCAGCCATCAAGATGCCCTTCGCGCCGCCTTGGCCGATTTGGGCATCCCCGTCCACCACTGAAACATCCACCATGCGCCGCACCCCCGTCCTGCATTTGTCCGCTCTCGCCCTGGCCCTGGCCTCGTTAGGAGGTTGCTCCTCGCTCAACACCGTCGTCACGGGCAAGAGCGTCGATTACGAAGGCGCCAAAGCCGGCCCCGACCTTGTGGTGCCGCCGGACCTGACACAACTGGCACGCGAGCAACGCTACACCATGTCCGAGGGCGGCACCAAGACCGGACCGGTGAGCGCCCTGGCTTACCAGAATGTCACCACACAGCAAGCGCAAGCCGTGCAAAGCAATGCCGTGCTGCCGCAGTACCCTGGCATGCGTATCGAGCAGGCTGGCGGCCAGCGCTGGCTGGTGGTGGATACACCGCCCGACAAGCTGTGGGATACGGTGAAGGAGTTCTGGCAGCAAAACGGCTTCTACCTCACCAAAGCCGATGCGACCACCGGCGAGATGCAAACCGATTGGGCCGAGAACCGCGCCAAGCTGCCGCAAGACTTCATTCGCAAGTACCTCGGCAAGGTGTTCGACAGCATGTACGACACCGGTGAGCGCGACCGCTTCCGCACGGTGTTCGAGCGCACGCCGGACGGCAAGGGCACGGAGATTTTCATCACCCACCAGTCCATGGTGGAGGTCTACACCAACCAGGACAAGACGCAGACCACTTGGCAGCCGGGCACGCCCGACCCGACACTGGACACCGTGTTCCTGCGCAAACTCATGGTGCGCCTGGGCATGAATGAAACCCAGGCCAAGGCTGCCGTGGCCGCCGCGGTGACGCCCGCCGCCGTCGTGCATGCCAGCTTGATCGACAACGGACGCGCCCTGCAGGTGCAGGACGGCTTTGACGAAGCCTGGCGCAAGGTCGGGCTGGCCATCAACACAGCGGGATTCACCGTGACCGACCGCAATCGCTCGGCGGGCGCCTATGACATCCGCTACGTGAATCCGGCGGAGGCCTTGAAGGCCGAGGAGAACAAGGGCGGTTTCTTCAGCAAGCTCTTCGGCGGCGACAAGACCGTCGTCAAGCCGGAAGACTTCCGCATCGTGGTACAGCCCGCGGGCTCGGTGTCACAGGTCAGCGTGCAGGCGGTGAAGGCCAGCGCCGTCAGCCAGCAGTCCGCGCAGAACATACTCAAGGTGTTGCAGCAACAACTGCAGTAAGCGGCGCCGCGACCAGCGCGCCGTTCATGGCGCCTGACGCGCGACAAAATGCCCCATCAAAAAAGCCGCTTCCGCGGCTTTTTTGATGGGGCATTGCATACGGTATGGCCGCCGCTGCGTCACATCCGGAGCACGATCAAGTCTGGTAACTGCGCAGGCGCAGCGACATGTTCTGCAGCGCCGCAATGCCGCTTTGCTCGGCCCGCTGGCACCAGTCCTGCAGATGCAGTCGGACTTGCTCGGCCGAGGCCGAGGACTGTTCCCAAACGGCCTTGAGGTCTTCGCGCATGTGCAGCAGCTTGCCGATCACCGGGCTGTTCTGTGCGGCGGCGTCGACCACGGCGAGCGCTTTCGCGTCCAGGGTCTCGCGTTCGCGCGTGATGAGTTTGCGCGCGGCGCGCAAGGCCGCCCACTGTCCGCGCGAACCTGCGCCCTGCGACGAGCGGATACCGGCCTGGGCACGCAGCAGTTCAACGTGCATCGCGCGCTTGATTTCACGGGCGTAACGCGCCATCAGGTCATACCGATTCGTGATGACCGTCTGCACCAGCGCCAGATCGACGTGTGAGCGCAACGCGCCCATTTTGGACTGGGGCGGCAGCTTGCGCGCCTTGGCCAGGCCGCACCAGGTAAGCAGGAGGATGTAGGCCCAGCCGATATCGAACTCCCACCATTTGAGCGAAAGCTTGGCCGAAGTCGGATAGGTGTGGTGGTTGTTGTGCAGTTCCTCGCCGCCGATGAGGATGCCCAAGGGGAAGACGTTGCGACTGTTGTCGCGGCTGGCGTAATTGCGATAGCCCCACCAGTGGCCCAGACCGTTGATGACACCCGCCGCCCAGATTGGAATCCACAGCATCTGCACCGCCCAGATGGTGCCGCCGATGGCGCCGAACATGACCACATTCAAGACGAGGGTGATGCCCACGCCTTGCCAGGCCAGGCGCGAATAGACGTTGCGCTCCAGCCAGTCGTCAGGCGTGCCATGACCGAATTTGGCCAGGGTTTCCTGATTTTTCGACTCGGCCCGGTACAACTCCGAGCCGCGCAGCATGACGGTGGATATGCCGCGTGTGACAGGGCTGTGTGGATCGTCCGCCGTTTCGCATTTGGCATGGTGCTTGCGGTGGATGGCCACCCATTCCTTGGTCACCATTCCGGTGGTGAGCCAGAGCCACAGGCGGAAGAAATGCATCACCGCCGGATGCAGCTCCAAGGCGCGATGGGCCTGCGAGCGGTGCAGGAACACCGTGACGGCGACGATGGTGATGTGCGTCACCGCCAGGGTGTAGAGCGCGAGTTGCCAAGCGCTTGCGTGCAGCAAGCCGTGGCCCGCCCAATCCAACACACGATTCAACATGGTTTTTGCATTCCGTAAGACCTCGATGATGTTGGCCGACCAGCATGTTGGCACCAACTCCGCAGCCCGGTTCGGCATGCCAACTCCACTATTTTAGAGAGCCGCACGAGTCCGCCTGGAACAAAAACCTTGCGACCGCCAAGGAACTGCGAAGCCCTCCCCCTCAACCAGGGCCTGCCTGCCCGTCGCCGCCCTGGCCATTGGCGGCCATCCCGCCGCCGGCTTGCCGGCACGCACGACCGCTTCACGACCGCTGCATCACTGCAGCGAAAAATCCATCGGTGCCGTGGCGATCGGGGAACAGCTCCAGCATGGTCTGCCCCGGCTGGGACTCGAAACCCACCTGCTGCTGCGCCAGGGTTTCGGCGGCGTCGTGCAGGGTGAAGTCGGCCCGTTCGCGCAGAAAACTCTCGACGACCAGCCGGTTCTCGGCCGGCAGCAGGCTGCAGGTGGCATAGACCAGGCGGCCGCCGGGTTTGAGCAGGGTGGCTGCTGACTTCAGGATCGAAGCCTGCTGGGCTGCGAGCTTGAGTACGTCGGCTTCGCCCAGGCGCCACTTCAGGTCGGGATTGCGGCGCAGGGTGCCGGTTCCTGTGCATGGCGCATCGACAAGCACGCGGTCGAGCTTGCCCGCGAGCCGCTGGATGCGGTCGTCGCGCTCGTGGGCGATGACCACCGGATAAACGTTGGACAGGCCGCTGCGGGCCAAGCGCGGGCGCAGCTTGTCCAGACGGTGCTCGGCCACGTCGAAAGCATAGAGACGGCCGGTGTTGCGCATCATCGCCCCCAGCGCCAGGGTCTTGCCACCGGCACCAGCACAGAAGTCGGCAACCATTTCGCCGCGCCGTGGCGCCAGCAGCAAGGCGAGCAACTGGCTGCCTTCATCCTGCACCTCGATGGCGCCTTCGCTGAACAATGCCGAGCGGTTGAGCGCCGGTTTGCCCCGCACGCGCAACCCCCAGGGCGAATAACGCATGGGCTCGGCGGCGATGCCCAGGCTGCGCAGCTCGCCAGCGGCGGCTTCGCGCGTGGTCTTGAGCAGGTTCACGCGCAGGTCCAGCGGTGCCGCCTGCAGCAGGCTTTGCGCCAGCGACTGGAACGCAGCCGCGTTCATGTCGCCGCGCTCCAGCAGCGCCTGCGCCATCCAGTCGGGCTGGCTGTAGCGCACCGCGGGCTGCAGTGTGGAGAGGTCGAACTGCAGGATCTGCTCGCGCCAGGCCAGCAACTCCGGGGCAAAGGCTTCGTCCAGCGGGCCATGCGCATCACCCTGCCAGCCCAGCGCCAGCAAGTGCAGGTCTTGCGCACCCTTGGCGCCTTGGGACAGGTGGCGATACAGCCGCAGATGGCGCACGATCTGGTAGACGCTCTCTGCCAGCACATGCCGATCGCGCTGGCCAAGTCGGGGATGGGCGCGAAAGTAGCGCGAGAGGACGACGTCGGTCGGCAAATCGAAACACAGCACGGCGCGCAGCAATTCGCGCGCCGTGCCGACGAGGGCGCGCGACTTCATGGCGCGCTCCGCCCCGACGGCACGCAACTTGCCGGCAGCGTGCGCACCCACGAGCCATCGACCTGCAGCCGCCCCTCCAGCAACGCGCGCACGGCTGCGGGGTAGATGCGGTGCTCCTGCTCCAGCACGCGCGCGGCCAGTGTTTCCTCGGTGTCGTGATCCTGCACCGGCACGGCGGCCTGCGCGACGATGGGCCCATGGTCCACGTCCGCAGTGACCAGATGCACCGTGGCGCCGTGCCACTTCACCCCGGCGTCGAGCGCGCGCCGATGCGTGCCCAGGCCGGCAAACGCCGGCAGCAGCGAAGGATGGATGTTGATCAGGCGTCCGGCATAGCGGCGCACGAAGCCGGGTGTGAGCACGCGCATGAAACCGGCAAGGGCGACGACGGCGGGCGCGTGCAGGTCGATGCGCGCAGCGAGTTCGGCGTCGAACGCCTCACGGCTTGACCACTGGCGATGATCGACCACATCGGTCGCGATGCCCTGCGCCTGGGCGAACGCGAGGCCGGCGGCATCGGGCCGGTTGCTGATGACGGCCGCCACCCGCGCCGGCCAGGCCTCGGCCGCGCAGGCCCGCACGATGGCCTCCATATTCGTGCCGCGACCGGACATGAGGATGACGATGGAAGCGGGTACCGTTTGCATGGCCGGCAGTGTAGCCGTGGCTCTGCCCGCAACCACGCTGCTGGCGTCAGCCGGCCTTCACTGCTCGGTCTTCACCAGCAGGTGCTCACCGGCAGACTGCCGCTGACGGCCTTCACCCCCAGGGCTGTGACCGAAAAATTACCGCAACCATCGCTCTGCTGGTCGCCCTGCGCCGTGGCGGTGACCGTGAAAGTCGGCGGCGCGGCAGTGTTGTCCACCGTCACGCTGAGTTGGTAGAAGTTGGTCGCGGCGTCGGGCACGGCCGCCGGCAGAGCGCTGTAGCCGAGGTCCGACGCGGTGGCCGAGTAGGTGTTGTTGGTGGTGTAGAAGCGCTCCTCGCGGCTGGCTAGATCCAGCACCGCCGTCTTGGCCGCGGTGCGGCGCGACTTGCGCACCGAGTCCTGGTAGGCCGGCAGGGCGATGGCGCTCAGAATGGCGACCACCACCACCACGACCATGAGTTCGATGAGGGTGAAGCCTCTCGGGGTCTGACGGTGATTCATCTTGCCTCCGGATCAGCGCAGCTCAGTCCATGTCAGGCGCTGGCCGGTACCGTTGGGCGCCGGGTTGACCTGCTGCACATTGGGATTGCCGCTGTTGTCCTGGTTGATCATGTAAGGCTTGCCTTGATAGGTGACGAGGCTCGGGGAGCCTACCGCGTTCAGGTATGTACCACTGACGATCTGGCCGCCGATGGTGACGAAGTTCCCGATGCTGTCGGCGAAGAAGGAGTTGGGCAAGGCGCCGCCATTGAGCGGATTGATCGCCATGGTCCAGCCCCCGGGCGGCGCAGGCGCATAGCAGCTCAGTCCTTGCGAATTGGGCGAAGGAATGGTGCTGTTGACGATGAAGGTCCCGAACGCGAGCGTCGGGTTGTAGATGATGCTTTCACCGGAACTGGGCAAGTCGAGATAAAAGCCCAACTGGTTGTTGTTGCTGGGGCAGGACGATGAATTCTTCCAGCACACGGGGTTGGTGGTCAGGGTCCGGTATCCGGTTCCCGTGCCGGCAAACGCCTGGCCGGTGGTGTCATAAGCGCCCTGCACCGTTTGTTGCTGCATCACGCTGCGGTCCATGCTCTGGGTGCCGCTCAAGGATGCGTACTGTGCCTGGGACTGCGCATTCCAGCCATTCATGTCCCAGTCCCAGACGCCGTAGATGCTCTGCACGCCGGTGGGCGAATTGTTCGGCAGCTGGTCGGCGGTTTCAATATTCTTGCCCGTGCCGAACATGACCTCGACGCGAGGCTGCCCCACGCGTGAAGGCACCGAGAGCACTTGCACTTGCGTGGTGATGGGCTGGGCCGTGGACGACGCGTTCTTGGCGGAGAACAGCGGTTTTGCCGCCGTGTCGCCGAACTTCGAGACAGCCCATCCGCTTGAAGCTGCGCAGCCGGTGGTGGTCACGCCCGGGGGATTGCAGCCGCTCACATCGAATCGCCAGAGTTTACCGAACAGGTCGCCGGCGTACAGGTAATCAATCACGTGGTCGCCGTCCAGATCGGCCGAGGCGACATAGTTGATGCCGTTGGCACGATGCTGGCCGGTCGGGTCGGAGCTGGGGCCCGCGCCCGTATCCAACTCGTAAATGGCCCCGGTCTGGCCGCTCGGGTTGGTGCCCGAGGCGCCGTTCTTCACGGTGGCGATGAACACGGCAGCAGTCCCGGTGCTGCTGTTGTAGCCGTTGCCGAAAATCACCGCCCAGTCGCCGTTGTGCATGCGACGAATGATGGGCGTGCCGTAGCTGTAGCCCAGGTCGTTCTTGCAGTTGGCATTGTTGGCACAGGTGAGGTTGCTCAGGTTGAGTTCCTTCACCACGAGCGCCGACGCACTGCCCTGGCTGAAGTTGGCTGGATTCGTGATGTCGAGGGCATAGAGACCCTGCCCGCCCCCGCCCAGCCCACCCGCCAGCCAGGTGTGCCAGGCGCCGTTGTAATACAAATCCCCGGTACCGGGCGTGGCATCGACGAAATAGCGGTGCGTGTAACCCGGGGCGGTGAAGTTGAAGTTGCTGTTGATCGGTGTGCCGGAGGGGTTGCTCGCAATCTGGCTGAGCACGCTGCTCGGCATGTAGGCGATCAACTCCTTGCCGTTATTCGTCGTGGTGTTGAACGTCCCCGTCGTGCTGTAGTTACCGGCAGCGAAGCCATGGACGAAGCCGTCGTTGCTGCCGGCGTAGACGACATGCTGGCGTGTCTTGTTGTTGGTTGTGTAGCTGCCGTAGCTGTTGGTCGATCCATTTTCTGGCGGTGTGAGCGAGGCATAGAGCGCATCACCCCAGGATGTCGGGTAGCTCAGACCCGGTGGCCCGACCCAGACCGGGCTGGAGCCGACGATATCGCCGAGCACGCTGGTGCGGGTGCGAAATGGGCCGCCCTGGCTTTGCTCCTTGCTACGGTCTCCACGCAGAAAATTCACCACGTCGGTGCCGGTGAGCGACGTTCCGCTCAACACCGGATCATTGTTCAGAGCCGCCTGCTGCGCACTGCTCAAGCTGCCGTAGGCGAAAGCAACGCCTTGGCTGCCGTTCCAGGTCAACATCGTGCGGCTGGTCGCGGTTTGTGCTCCTGACGACAGATAGCCCGCTGCCGGCGTCGGCGGCGAGAGGCAGGGAGACCCGGTCAGTTCGCATGCTGCATCCCAGTTGGGGGTCGAACTGGCGGCGAGCCTGTTGCTGCTGTTGGGTCCGAGCGGGTAGGCGAACAACTGCCCCCACCAGTTCGCCGGGTGGTACTGGCCGAGGTAGATCTGGGTGGAGGTTTGAACCACTGCCCCCTTCACCGCGTTCACCCCGATGGAGTTGAGGGTCTGTGGCACCTGGGCAAGCTTCAGGCTGGCCGTGGCCGGATTGGTGTCGATGGTTGACACCAGGCTCGTGCTGTTGTTGCTCGCATAGGCATCCGTGAATTCCGTCGTGCTGATGCTGGCCACATTGCTGAGCGCACTGGTGGTGCCCGCCGGAACCTTTCCCTGGATGGTGAAGGTGGCATTGCCCACGAGGGCGAGCTTGATGCCGCTCACGCTGAAGCTGCTGCCGGCGATCGTGCCGGCGCTTGCCGCCGCCGGGCACGTCGAGCCTGCGCTCGCGGTGCAGGACCAGGTCACATTGGTCAGGGCACTGGGCAGGACGTTCGTGAGCGTGGCGTTGTTCGCCGG
>JAJXUC010000086.1 GCA_021783435.1 Pseudomonadota bacterium
ATCTCCATATTGCTCTTCAGGGTCTGCTTCCCGAACAGCAGCATCTGGAGCCGGATCATCATGTCGCCGTCGAGCAGGCCGCCGAGGCAGATCAGCACGAAGGCGCTGTGCGCCAGGATGTAGCCGAGACGGTTGATGCCGCCCGTCTTGGCCGCCACCATGGTGCCGTCTTGCGCGTCGCCCTCGGCCGGCTGCACCTTCACCGCATAGCCGCGCCCCTTGAGTTGCGCGACGATACGCGCCACCGTGGTGTCGCGCGGCGTGACCTGCTCGGCTTCGAACTTGTCGTGAAAGGAGCGCAATCCCTGCTCACGAATACCGGCCTTGAAGTTCCTCAGATCGGCAAGGATCTTCGGCGTGTTCCGGATCAGGCACAGCGAGGTGGACACGACGAGGAAGCCCATGATCATCACGAACCACCAGGAGCTGTACACATTGAACAGGTCGATGCGATGAAACACCGCCGCCCAGAATGGGCCGAACTGGTCGATGTAGTTGTTCAGCGGCTCACCCTGCTGCAAGACCGTGCCGATGATGCTGGCGATCGCCACGACCACGAGCAGCGAAATCGCGAAGCGCATCGACGAAAGCAGCTCGACGAAGGTCCGCCAGGAGCGGGATCCGCTACGCAGGCGCAGGCCAGAGGTGCTGACGTTCGAGATGGATGACATGAGTAGTTTGATCCGGTGCCGGCAAAGGGCAGGTCAGAACCTGCTATGCCGTTGGCCATCGCGCCGGCGGGCGTATGGTGCTTGGGGCAGCCCGACTCGGTGCTGCTTGACGCCGCATGCCTTCACGCTGCATCCTCGCTGCATACTGCTTCTGCGCGCCGCATTGTTCCGCTTCGCATACAGATCAGAGTATGCGCCAAGTGCTTGGCGCCTGGCCTGGGCGCATCAAGTTGCGCACTATAGCAAAGGCGGTCCAGTCTGGCCTTACCGTACCCGCATGTGATTGATGGAATTGCATCTTCGCATAGAGATGTTGCCCGCCGAATCGTTCAACGCAAACCTGCAACAAAATCCGACACATCGCGGATCTGGCGGTCGCTCATGCGCGAAGCGATATCGTGCATCGGCGTGCCGTCACCGCGCGTGCCGCTGCGGAAAGCATGCAGTTGAGCCTCGATATACCCCGCCCATTGCCCGGCAAGACGCGGATACTGCGAAGGCATGCCCAATCCGCCCGGTCCGTGACAGGCCGCGCATGCCGCCACCCTGCGGTCGGCGATACCGCCGCGCCAGATCGCCTCGCCGATCTCGGCCTGCTTGGGGTTGGTGGCGATTGCGGGTTTGATCGTCTGGCGGCTGTAATAGTCGGCCAGATCATGCATCTCCTGCTGGGACAATGCAGAGGCGACGCCATTCATGATGGGATTGACGCGCTCGGGTTTCTTGGACCGACCCTGCGGCTTGAAGCGCATGAGCTCCCGATACAGATAGTCCGAACGCTGGGCCGCCAGCTTGGGAAACTGGGTGCTCGTGGCATTGCCGTCCAGGCCGTGGCATGCCGCGCAGCTTTGCGCCAGGCGCTTGCCTTGCGCAATCTGGGCATCGGAAGGCGCCTTGGCCGACACCACCACCGTGGTGGGAGGCTGCACCGTGTCCTCGCCAGCCAGCGCCGCGCCGGCCAACCCGACGCACAGCAGGGCGGCGAATCCGGCAAGAACGCGCCCCTGTGGGCGACGCTGTTTGGCAATGAATGGGCGCATACCTTCCTCGTCTGGCGGCGTTGAGAGTGACTGGGGGAATAAGATGCCGCATGCTAACGATGTATAAGTCATGACGAATATAGGGAATTCCAGCACACCAGGCGCCAAGGGGCGTGCGGATACCAGCCCACTGCTGCAATCCGCACGCTTTTTCACCACCGCCGCCCAGTTCGACCAACTTCCGGCCAGTCCATGGCCGGAAGTTGCATTCGTCGGACGGTCCAACGCCGGTAAATCGACGGCCATCAACGTCCTGTGTGGCCAGCGCCGCCTGGCCTTTTCGTCCAAGACTCCCGGGCGCACCCAGCACATCAACCTCTTCACCGTCGGGCTGGGCGGCGTCACCGCCGGGCTGCTGGCCGACCTGCCGGGCTACGGCTATGCCTCGGTGCCGCTGGCCACCAAGCAGCGCTGGGAACGCTTCATCGCCCAGTACCTGACACAACGCCAGCAGCTCGTCGGGCTGGTTTTGATCGCCGACAGTCGCCATGGCCTGACCCCGCTGGACTGGACGCTGCTGAGCTACGCCTCGCCCGCAGCGCTGCCCGTGCATGTGTTGCTGACCAAGGCCGACAAGCTCACGCGCAGCCAACAGCACTTGCAGGCCCGGACCGTACGCGACGACCTGCAACGCAATGCCGCGCGTGCCGGCCTGATGGCGCCGACCTCGGTGCAGTTGTTCTCGGCCACCAAGCGCCAGGGCCTGCTGGAAGCCAGTCAACTGCTCGAAAATTGGCTGCGGCCTGCTCCCGAGGCCGAACCTGCGGCGCCCCTCACCATCGCACCACCGCAGGCCCCCGCTCCGCCATGAATGGCGAGGGCGCCGCGCCGCACTACACACGGCAGGCGCGGTCAGGGCCGCCCGAGCATGAGATAGAAATTCACGGTCTGTCCAGGCGCCTTGCCCAGGCCGAAGTACACCGGCCCGAGCGGCGTGTCGGCACCGAGATAGAGGGCCAGACTCGATTGGAGGTCCTTCAGGCTGACCTGGTCGCGCTGCGCCCAGGCATTGCCTCGCTCCAGGCTGATGCCGGCGTAGGTGGCGCCTCCGAACAAGCCGGCGGTGGTGAGTTCGGTGCGCATCCCCAGGCGGAAATAAGCCAGATAGTTGCCGATGATCTGCCCCTCGCGGAAACCCGAAAGCTGATCGAAACCGCCGAGCGAGAAGTAGTTGTATCCGGTACCGGAGATGTCGCGAAAACTGGCCACGCGCGCCGCCGCCTCCAGGGTCTGGCGGCCGAAGCTGTGGTCGTACTGCCCCGAAAGATCCAGGCGCACGTAGTTGGCCGCACTGCCCAGGCGGCGGTCGGCGCTGAAGGTCTCCAGCCGCGCGCGCCAGCCTTCGCGCGGGAAATAGGCGTGATCCAGCCGGTCGAACACCGCCAGCGCCCGGATGCCCGCCTCGCGTACGCTGCCGCTCTGGTTGGATGCGCCCAAGATGGTGTTGGCCGAAATCTGCGCCAGGCTGTAACCGAGCCGCAGTTCCCCGTAGTCCGACACGGGCGTCCCCACGTCGAGCCCGGCGCGCGAGGTGGTGAGGCGGTAGCGGTTGATGGGTTGGTTGCCCGCGTACACATCGATGGGATGCGAATCCAGGTCCAGATAAGGCGCGAGAAAAACGGAATCGTCCATGTTCAACGGCTGGTAAAGCTCCGACATCCATCGATTCTCCCAACCCAGTTGCACGAAATTGCGCCACTCCCCGCCCAGGCCGTTGAGCCAGGGACGGCGTTGGATGAGCTGCAATTCGAAGCGCGTCTGGTTGCGCAAGTCGGTGGACAGCCCGAGGCCGAAACGCAGGAAATTGGGTCCCCAGGGCTTGTCGGTGACGCGATAGTCCAGGGCGTCGCCCTTGCCATCGCGCACCAGTCGGTAGTCCACGCGGGAAAAATCCCCCAACCCGGCCAACCAGTCGAGATCGTGCTGCACATCGGCATAGCGCAGCGGCTGGCCCGCCTTCTGGCTGAGGTTGGCCTCGAGCGTTGCGCCCGGGGCCCAGGCCGAGCCTTCGACGCGCACGGCCACCAGCGGGCGCTGAGCCAGGCCCGCCACGAGCTCCTGCGCCCGCGTATCCACGCGAATGCGCCACGCCCGATAGGCTTGCTCCGACAGGGCGTAGCGCTCGAGTTGCGGCGCCGCGGCCATGGTCGCGGCGTAACCGTCGCGCAGGGCCTGCTCGCCCTTGTCGAAGTCCACCGAGGAGATGCCGCCCAGGTCGGGCGTGATCAGGACATCCGCCGGAGTGAGTGTCTTGATCTGGGACGTGACGTTCTGCTCCATCAGAATGTTGATCATCTGCCCGGTCACGCCCACGATGCTGCCCAGCGCCTCGCGCGAGGACAGCGGCGTGGAGATGTTCACCGCAATGATGGCCTGCGCCCCCATGGCGCGCGCCACGTCGATGGGCATGTTGTCCACCAGCCCCCCATCCCCCAGCAGCGCGCCCTGGACTTCGATCGGTGGAAACACCCCGGGAACCGACATGCTGGCGCGCAGCGCGGTCGCCAGATCACCCTGGTCCAGGACGACCTTCCGGCCGTTCACCATATTCGTCGCCACCGCGCGAAACGGGATGGGCAGCGCGTCGAAGTTATGCACGGAACGCGTTTGCAAGGTGAGATTGGTGAGCACCGTCTCCAGCGCCGTGCTGTTCACCGCCGCATCCGGCAGGCTGATCTGCCCTTGATCGTTGATCCCCAACTCGATGCCGCCCGGCATGCGCACGTCATCGGATTTGCGCTGGAAATCCAGCCCCTCACGCGGCGGCCTGCCGCGGAACACCGCCTTCCAGTCCAATCCGCCGACCTGCTGGCGCAACACGGCCAACGGCACGCCGGCTGCGTACAGGCCGCCGACGATGGCACCCATGCTGGTTCCGGCAATGCAGTCCACAGGCACACGCAGTGCGCGCAGCGCCATCAACACGCCGATATGCGCCAACCCCCGCGCCCCTCCGCCCGACAGGGCGAGGCAGATATGCGGCGCGGCGGTCCGCGGCGCAGGCCCTGCGGCCGCCGGCGACGCTGCCGGGGGCCGCACGGGCTCCGATGTGCGCCCACCCGCGCCGCCGACCCCGATGGAGAGATGCTTCGCGGCCTCGGGCGCGCCCAGCACGGCGGGCGCGACATCCAGCAGCGGGGCCGAGGCTTTCGGCGCCGGCGGCCCCGAAGCTGCCGTTCCCGCCGCATACGCCGGACCCGCCAGTCCCGCCGCCACGGCCAGCGCCAACGGCAAGAAGCGCCAAGCGAAGGAAATCCACGCGGTGTTGCACATGAAGACGAAGCGTATCCGGAATGCGTTTCGCCGCATGTCTTGCACAGCAGGCAAGGTCCACCGAGCGGACAGACCCGGCTACCGGATCATTCCCCCAGCATCCAGAATCGCCCTGGGGCCGAACTGGCCGTAAGCGGCGTCGGACCGGCCATGCTCCACATCTCGGTCAAAAATTCCGGGCTACTTCTCGGCCGTGTCGCCAAAGCCGAAGAAACGACGCAAACCATCGAGCCACTCTTGCCACCAGGTTGGCTTTGCCGGCGCCTGACCGCCACCGCGCTCCTGGCCTTGCAGCGCTTCACCGAACTGCCGGCTGAAATCTTGTGCGGCCTGACCAACGGCCGCGCCCGCCTTGATGCTGGCGAGTTGCAGGGCGATGCTCATTTGCTCCATGGGCGAGGGAAGATCCCATGCCTTGCCCCGCTTGACCAGGATGATGTCGTGGTGCCTATCCCGCGCCAGCCTTGGGAGCCGGGCCCGCACCTCGGGCTGCCCGGCCCATGGCGCCAGCCCCTTCCATCGCAGGTTCAATCTCGCCAGCGCCCAGTCCCGGGGCCAACGCGCGCCGGCAGGCAGTCCCTCCACGGTGGCGATGTCTTCCCTGGGCACAGCCCTGACGGCACGCACGGCAACGCCATCCGCCACGCAGAGTTGCCCATCGCGAATGAACCGTCCGGCCTGGGGGCCATGCGCATACTTCCACTGCACGACGGGTCCGCGACGCAAAGGCTGCGGTGTCGCGTAGACCCCGGCGGCCACCAGCACGTCCATCCACCGCCGCGTCTCCTGGTCTGCCTCATCAATGAACACCGCATTGGCCGCGTAGTCGACATCGCGCAGACAGGCATCCTGCAGCAAGGTCTGCGCATGCCCGCTCAGCCACTGCTGCCCAGCGGCTTCAAGCTCGGCGCCGGAAGGCCCGCCGCCATGTCCCAGCAACCAGAGCGCGAACCCCGCGAACACCACCAAGCCGCCGAGCACCCCGCCGGCAAGCATGCCCCAACTCCCAGGCTTCCCATCGAGACCTGCCTTGGGCCGCGTTGCAGCGGGATGCTGCAGGGATGCGCCGCAGGCCTGGCAAAAGCGCGCGTCCTGCGCGACTCGCGCGCCGCATTGGGTACAGAATTGAGGCATGAATCGGCTTCCCTTGCTGATGGGCTTGCAGGCAATGCTCGGCAATCGGCGGCCAGGCGTCCGAGGTCCAGGTTCTCGTTGTGAAGGACGCTGGCGGCCTTAGCGCAGCCGATGTCCGCAGCTGCCGCAGAACACGTCGCCCGGCCGCACCTCGGCCCCGCATGCCGAACAACGCGCGGCGGCGTGCGGTTCCGGATCCGAAGCCTGCGCCGGGTCCAGGGACTCGGCCCGTTCCGGCAACCCCGCTTCGGAACCTGGGGCGACCGGTGCCGAAGGCGAGGCGCCACCGCGCGGCTTGTATGCGTCCATCTTCTGCTTGAGTTGAGACAAGCGCTCACGCACCAGACCAGCCGCCTCGGACTCCACGCCCTCGCTCACTGCGCGGTAGACGAAGATCATGCCCAGAACATAGATCAAACCAACCACCGACCACGCCAGGAACAGCACGAGGCTGATCGAAATGCCGGCCCCGCCGAAACCATAGCTGGCCATGGAATTCATGAGCATCCCCATGGCGCCGTGGCCGCCACCGTCGAGCGCCGCACCACTCAAATCCCCCGTGCCGTACATGCCCCCGACCAGCATGCTCGCGCCGAAAACCAGGCTGAAGATCAGGACCGCCACGGGAAAGACGAGCAGCCCAAGAACCAGGACGTGCATGAACACTTCCAACGGCTTTTTGAGCACGATGTCGGCGGCGTGGGACAGGCTGCCGAGCAGGCCTTCGCCATGCCAGATGGCCACGACCATCAGCGGCACCGCAAACAGCAACACGACATAGGCCATGGCGACGAGCACCACCGAGGGTCCCGCGAGCATGAAGCCGAAGAACCCACCGATTCCAGGAATGCGCCCCAGCAGCGAGAGCACAAACGCGGCCAGTACGATGACCGCGAACCCCAGCCCCAACAGGACGAGCCCGCCAACGGCGTAGAGCGCCGCCTGCAACCCGCCCATGAATGCCGCGCCGAAGCCGCGCACCGTCTGGTCGTAGGCCTGGTCGACGAGCATCAGCCCGCTGGCGTTCATGCCGACAAGGGCGATGATGAACGCCAGCAGCCCCATGAGCCCCATCACCGCATAGCTTCCGGAACTTTCCACGGCGATGCTCCCCCCGGCCATGGCGAGGCCCGCCAGCAAGGCGCTGCCAGCCAACATGACCAGGGCGCGCCAGTTGTGCAAGGCCTCATAGCTGCGCAGCAACACGCCGAGGTTGTTGGTGGTCTTCACGGTCATCATGTTCTCCCTGGATAGTCGAAACGGCCTTGCCGGATCGTGGTCATGGACTTGCCGATACTGTCATGGCCGCGGCTGCAGCCACGGTGCCGCATGCCCGGCCGCGCATCAAGGGCTGGCATGCTGCTGGGTCGCATTCGGGCATTCGGGAATCTTGCCCCAAAGCGGCTCGACGCCTGATGCGCCGCTGCAGTATTTCCAACGCGCTTCCTGGATACATAGTTGCCGCGTGAAAAAATTGTCCTTGCCCTGGCATGCCGCCAGCGCCTGCCGCAGAACCTGCACCGCTGTGGCCTGCGTACTTCCCGCAACCGTCGCCGGCGCCTGCGCACGCGCTGGTGCCGGCTGGTGATCTGGACTCGGGGTCTGACTCTGCGGCGGAGCCTTGATCTGCGCCGGATGCACGGGCGCGAAGGTTTGCGGTTGCGCCTTGACGCCAAGGCGATGCACGACACGGGCTTCTGAGGTAGGTTTGGTGTGCGATACCCCCGCGCCCCCTGGGGACGCGTGCGCCGAGACGGCGGAACCCGGGACACCCTGCCCCGCTTGCACCACGGAAGCCGGTTTGTCCGTGACGGCGACATGCGACGGCTTGGACTGGGCTGCATGCTCCAGCACGGGTGTGGTCCCCTTCGTCCCCGCTTGGACGCCGCGCGCTGGAACCCGCGCCGTCCTTGTTTCCGAAGCCGCCCCGCCGCCCGCAGGCGCGCTGGCCGCGCGTCCCATGTTCTGCGCCGGGCGCTGTTGCCCCCACCAAACGACGCCCACGGCAAGAGCCATCACGGCCGCCAATGCGGCGGCACCTCGCGGCAAGAGCCTGTCCTTGCTCGCGCTCCCGTCCCAGTTCGACGAAGACGGGGCCGCATCTGGCGAATCCGCTCCCGCCGCCATCCGCGCCGCGCGCGCGGCTTTCGCGCGATTCGCGGCGTCCCGGACCGTCAACGGAATTTGCGCCGCGGCCAGGGCTGCCGCGCGCGCCCTGTCCTCCGCTTCGATACGCGTCTTGGCCTCGGCCAGGCTCTGCGTCTTGTCGACATCCGGCGCGCCGGGACTGCCGTCGCGAACACCGGATTCGCCGCCTGCGGCAGGCCGCGCCGTGGTGGACGCGGCATTTGCTGCGGCCTCGTGCTCGACTTGGTCCGCGGCTGAAGCAAGCAGCGGGGTGGGCATCCGCATGCCGCAGCCGATACAGAATCTGGCCTCGTCCTTGTTGGGTGTGCCGCACTCGGTGCAAAAACGTGCCATCGCGGGGCTCCAAGTCAATCGGGTCTGACGCATGTTAGGGAGTCGCGCGCCATCTGCCAATCGTGCCGTTCCATCCACGACACACGGCCGTTCATGCCCGGATCGGCCCATGGCGCACAAAAACGAAGGGCCTGCGCACCCGAAGGTTTGCAGGCCCCTTGTCAGACAACCCGCGCTGCGAGGCGCGGGCCACACTCCGGGTCGGAAGCGGATGGACTTACATGTCCATGCCGCCCATGCCGCCCATGCCACCACCCATCTGCGGCGCTGCGGTTTCGTCCTTCGGCGCGTCGGCCACCATGCACTCGGTGGTCAGCAGCAGGCCAGCCACGGAGGCGGCGTTCTGCAACGCGGTGCGGGTGACCTTGGTGGGATCCAGAATCCCCATCTCGATCATGTCGCCGTACTGGCCGTTGGCGGCGTTGTAGCCGTAGTTGCCCTTGCCTTCCAGCACCTTGTTGAGCACCACGCTGGGCTCGTCGCCGGCATTGGCGACGATCTGACGCATGGGCTCTTCGATGGCGCGCATCACCAGCTTGATGCCGGCGTCCTGATCAGGATTGGCGCCCGTGATCTTCACGTTGGCGCGTGCGCGCAGCAGCGCAACACCACCGCCAGCCACGATGCCCTCTTCCACCGCTGCGCGCGTGGCGTGCAGGGCGTCTTCGACGCGTGCCTTCTTTTCCTTCATTTCCACTTCGGTAGCCGCGCCGACCTTGACCACGGCAACACCGCCGGCCAGCTTGGCCACGCGCTCTTGCAGCTTCTCGCGGTCGTAGTCGGAGGTGGCTTCCTCGATCTGCACGCGGATCTGCTTCACGCGAGCCTCGATGTCGGCCGCATTGCCCGCACCGTCGATCAGCGTGGTGTTTTCCTTGGCGACTTCAGCGCGCTTGGCCTGGCCCAGGTCGGCCAGGGTCACCTTCTCCAGGGTCATGCCGGTTTCTTCCGAAACCACCTTGCCGCCGGTGAGGATGGCGATGTCTTCCAGCATGGCCTTGCGGCGGTCGCCGAA
The DNA here is from genome assembly GCA_021783435.1 of Pseudomonadota bacterium. The sequence goes on from JAJXUC010000086.1 coordinate 9,615, forward strand.
GCCGGGAGCCTTGACGGCCACGGTCTTCAGAATGCCGCGGATGCTGTTGACCACCAGAGTGGCCAGCGCTTCGCCGTCGACGTCCTCGGCGATGATCAGCAACGGACGGCCGGACTTGGCCACCTGCTCCAGGATCGGCAGCAGATCGCGGATGTTGGAGATCTTCTTGTCGTTCAGCAGGACGTAGGGATTGTCCAGCGTCGCGACCTGGCGGTCCTGGTTGTTGATGAAGTAGGGCGACAGGTAACCGCGGTCGAACTGCATGCCCTCGACGATGTCCAACTCGTTGTTCAGGCTCTTGCCGTCTTCGACGGTGATCACGCCTTCCTTGCCGACCTTGTCCATGGCCTCGGCGATGATCTGGCCGACGTCCTCATCCGAGTTGGCCGAGATGGTGCCGACCTGGGCGATTTCCTTGCTGGTGGTGCAGGGCTTGGAAATCTTCTTCAGTTCTTCGACCAGCGCGATCACGGTCTTGTCGATGCCGCGCTTCAGGTCCATCGGGTTCATCCCGGCGGCCACGTATTTCATGCCTTCGCGGGCGATGGCCTGGGCCAGCACGGTGGCGGTGGTGGTGCCGTCGCCAGCGTTGTCGCTGGTCTTGGACGCCACTTCCTTCACCATCTGCGCGCCCATGTTCTGGAGCTTGTCCTTCAGCTCGATTTCCTTGGCCACGGACACGCCGTCCTTGGTCACGGTGGGGGCGCCGAACGAGCGCTCGAGCACCACGTTGCGGCCCTTGGGGCCCAGCGTGGCCTTCACGGCGTTGGCCAGAATGGTCACGCCTTCCATCATGCGGGTGCGCGCATCCGCGCCGAATACAACTTCTTTAGCTGCCATGTATGTTCTCCGAAATATTGGGCTTGATGAGCAAGCGGCTTACTTCTCGATGACGGCCATCAGGTCGTCTTCGCGCATCACCATCAACTCGTCGCCATCGACCTTGACGGTCTGGCCGGCGTACTTGCCGAACAGCACGCGGTCACCGACCTTCACCGACATGGGGCTGAGTTCGCCCTTGTCGTCGCGCTTGCCCGGACCCACGGCCAGCACTTCGCCCTGGTCGGGTTTCTCGGCGGCGTTGTCGGGAATGTAGATGCCCGAGGCCGTCTTGGTTTCCTGTTCCACGCGCTTGACGATCACGCGGTCATGCAAGGGACGCAATTTCATTCGTGTTGCTCCTGTTGATGGAATTCGAGGGTGGAAATACGCAAGCCAGGCCATCGAGCCCGGCCCATCGAGGCGGTGCAAAAGATGAACGACCTTCTCAGCTCGCTTCACTAGCACTCACTTCATGCGAGTGCTAATTGTAGGGGCAAAGATTGGAAATTCAAGGATCGAGGGGGGATTGGGTCGCAGCCACACGGCGGCGGCCGTTGCCGTCATGGACTAGAGCTGGTCACCAATCAGGTCGACGGCGTATTCGTGACGGTCGGTGTTGACGTAAGAGTGGCGCAATTCCACTGGCCGGTCCTTGAATGAATGGGCCACGCGCACCACCAGCAGGAGCGGGTGCCCGGTTGGCACCTGCAGCAGACGCGCCTTGACGGGGTCGGCCTCGGCCGCGCGCACGCGGTCGGAGGTCCGGATCACGCTGATGCCGGCTTGCTCCTGGTAGAGCTGGTAGATGGTGGAGCGGCGATCACGCAGCGTGCGCTCGGTCAGCGTCCTGAACAGTGCGGCGGGCACGGTGATTTGATCCAGGATGACCGGCTCGCCCTGCAGGCTGAGTCTGTTGGTGAACCGCAGGACTTTATCGCCGACGCCGATGCCCAGGGCGGCCGCTGTTTTCGCATCGGCCTGGCACCGGTCGAACTCGACGAGTTCGACGGCCGGGAATTCACGGTGCCCATCCTGGCGCACGATATGGAAAAACGAAAAAAAGTACCGCCCTCGGCCATGCGAGGCGACGAAGGTCCCGCGTCCCTGGTGGCGGATCAGCACGTTTTCCGCGGTGAGCTCGTCGACCGCCTTGCGCACCGTGCCGATGCTCACGGAGAAGCGCTCGCTGAGCTTCTTTTCCGAAGGAATGACCTCGCCGGGCTTCCACTCCCCGGTGCGCAGCGACTCGGTGATCTTGTGCTTCACCGCTTTGTACAGGTGTGTTCCCGGAGACATTCCCGTTGAGATTTCGTCTGTCATCGTGGCGCGTTCCATTTCGTGCTGGGTGGCAGGACTCGGGCACATCGCGGCCCGAAACATTTGGTTTTATTTTATCCGTCAACACATCCAAGTCATCTAGTTGACTCAGATGATATGGATGCGTATTCTTGCGCCTGACGTGCTGGCACAAGCCCGGGGCACACACAGACCAAGGAGACAGAATGATTCACTTCGTACTGCACGATTCCAAGGATTCCGTTGCCGTCGTCGTCGTCGAGGGCGTCAAAGCAGGCATGACGCTCAATGGCTGGATCATGGATGAAGACCGCATGACCAGCGTCAAGGCCACGCAAGACATCCCGATAGGCCACAAGATCGCGCTCAAGGACATGGCCGTTGGCGACACCGTCTGGAAATACGCCGTCGATATCGGCAAAGTCGTTGCTCCGATCCATGCCGGCGAGCACGCGCATGTCCACAACATCAAGACCAAGCGCTGGTAAGCAGCTGGAATGCGCACCATGCCGTGCCGACTTGCGCGCCGACCCGGGTCCAGCATGGAATAGCCCGGCTGCCGGCACATCGCGCCCATCCGTTCGACGCTCCCGGAACTTCTGACAAGCCCTAGAGGAAAGCACATGCCAACCATTTCCAAAAACACCACGATCCTGGCTTACCGCCGTGAAAACGGCCGGGTGGGTGTACGCAACCATGTCATCGTTCTTCCGCTGGATGATCTGTCCAACGCCGCCGCCGAGGCCGTGGCCCACAACATCAAGGGCACGATGGCGATTCCCCACCCATATGGCCGCCTGCAGTTCGGGGCCGACCTGGACCTGCATTTCCGCACGCTGATCGGCACCGGATGCAACCCCAACGTCGCGGCGGTGGTGGTCATCGGCATCGAGGACAGCTGGACGCACAAGGTGGTCGACGGCATCGCCGCGACGGGCAAGCCGGTGGTCGGCTTCGGCATCGAGGGCCACGGCGACCACGACACCATCAAGCGCGCCAGCCAGGCCGCGCGCGAGTATGTGCAATGGGCCAGCGAGAAACAGCGCGAGCACTGCCCATTGAGCGAACTGTGGGTGTCGACCAAATGCGGCGAAAGCGACACCACCTCGGGCTGCGGCGCCAATCCGACCGTGGGCAACGCCTTCGACAAGCTCTACGGGCTGGGCAACACGCTGGTGTTCGGCGAGACATCCGAGATCACCGGCGGCGAGAACATCGTGGCGGCGCGCTGCGCCAACGATCAGGTGCGCGAGCGCTTCATGTTCATGTTCAACCGCTACCAGGACATGATCAACCGGCATAAGACGAGCGATTTGTCGGATAGCCAGCCGACCAAGGGAAATATTGCCGGCGGGCTCACGACGATCGAGGAAAAGGCGCTGGGCAACATCCAGAAGATCGGCAAGCAATGCCGCGTTGACGGAGTGCTCGACAAAGCCGAAGTGCCGACCTATTCGGGGCTGTGGTTCATGGATTCATCCTCGGCTGCGGCCGAAATGGTCACACTGTGCGCGGCTTCGGGCTACGTGGCGCATTTTTTCCCGACAGGCCAAGGCAATGTGATCGGCAACCCGATCCTGCCGGTGATCAAGCTCTGCGCCAACCCGCGTACGGTGCGCTTGATGAACGAGCATATCGACGTCGATGTCTCGGGGCTGTTGCAGCGCGAGATCAATCTCGACCAAGCTGGCGACAAGGCGCTGGAATGCCTTCTGCGCACAGCCAACGGACGCCTGACCGCGGCCGAGGCGCTGGGCCACCGCGAATTCGTGTTGACCCGTCTGTACGAGAGCGCATGAACGCGCCGATCATCGCCGCTGCAAACATGAGGAGGTTGACCCGGCGCGGACCATGCGTCGCGCCGGGGGTTTGACCAGCGCCGGGAACGGGGGACTGTGAAGGCGCACAACGCGGAGCGATGCCCACATCGCCCAACATCATCGCCTGACATCATTCATGAGGAGACACCATGAAAAAGCATCGGATCGGAGCCACCCTGCTCGCCGGCATCTTGCTGGCCACTTCTGCAACCGCCAGCGCCGAGGTCAAGGAGATTGCCGTCGCACGCGAATACGGCATCAGCTACTTGCCCCTGATGGTGATGCAGGACCAGAACCTGCTTGAAAAGCAAGCCGCAAAGCGTGGCATCAAAGACCTGAAGGTTTCCTGGATCAAGTTCGCCGGCGGCAATGTCATGAACGAGGCGCTGCTGTCCGGCAGCTTGCAGTTCGCCTCCGGCGGCGTCGCGCCGATGGTTATCGCCTGGGCCCGCACCCGCGACAACTACGGCATCAAGGGCGTGGCCGCGCTCAATGCGATGCCGCTGTATCTGAATACCTCCGATCCGAATGTCAAGACCATCAAGGATTTCACAAGCAAGGACAAGATCGCGTTGCCGGCAGTCAAGGTCTCGATTCAGGCCGTGACGCTGCAAATGGCCGCCGAGCAGGCATTCGGACCGGGCCAGGAACACAAGCTCGACGCGCTGACCGTGTCGATGAGCCACCCCGACGCGATGGCCGCCCTGGCCAGCGGGGCTGTGACCGCGCACTTCGGCGCTCCGCCGTTCCAGTACCAGGAACTCAAGATGCCTGGCGTGCACACGGTCCTCGATTCGTACACCGTGCTGGGAGGCCCCGCGTCGTTCAATCTGGTCTGGACCACGAGCAAGTTCTACCGGGAAAATCCGAAGATCTATGCCGCATTCGTGGCCGCCCTCGACCAGGCGATCGGCGAGATCAACCATGACAAGAAGTGGGCTGCCGAGCTGTACCTGAAAATGACCAACGACAAGAAAGACAAGGTCGACGACATCCTCAAGATGCTGCAGGACCCGCAGGTCGTCTTCACGACAACGCCCGAGCACGTCATGAAGTACGTGCGCTTCATGCACAAGGTCGGCACCATCAAGACGGTGCCGCGGTCGTGGAAGGACCTTTTCTTCCCGAACGTCGACCACCTTCCCGGCAGCTGAGCCGCAAGCTGCTTCGCGCCCCCTTCGCCTGTTTGAAGCCCCGCTGCCGGCGCTGTAGGAATTGGTGACCATGAATCCATCGACGAGTCCGAACCCGCAGGTCCTGCTGGACGTGCGCGGGGTGACACTGCAGTACAAGACTCAGAACCATCTGGTCACGGCGACCTACAGGGTCGATTTCCAGGTCTGCAAATCCGACCGCTACATCCTGCTGGGGCCATCCGGCTGCGGCAAATCGACCCTGCTCAAGGCCATCGGGGGTTTTCTCACGCCCTCCGAGGGGGAGATCATGCTGAAGGGGGCGGCGATCTCCAAACCGGGCTACGACCGCATGATGGTTTTCCAGGAGTTTGACCAACTCCTGCCCTGGAAGACGGTCAAGCAGAACGTCATGTTTCCGCTGCTGTCATCGAGAAAGTGGAAAGGGCGCGCGGCCGATGACAAGGCCGTGTGCTACCTGGAAAAGGTCGGCCTGATGAAGTTCGCCAACCACTATCCCCACATGCTGTCCGGAGGCATGAAACAGCGCGTGGCCATCGCCCGCGGCATGGCGATGGAACCCGACGTGCTGCTCATGGACGAACCCTACGCCGCGCTCGACGCGCTCACCCGGCGCAAGATGCAGGACGAACTCCTGCAACTGTGGGACGACACCCATTTCACGGTCATTTTCGTGACCCACTCGATTCCCGAGGCGATCAAACTCGGCAACCGCATCCTGCTGCTGTCCCCACACCCGGGCCAGGTCCGCGCCGAACTCGAGGGTCGCGCGCGCGACAGCACCGACCGCGAGGAAGCCAGTCGCCTCGAAGCGAAGATCAACGACCTGCTCTTCGCGGGCGAGAACATGAACCAGGAGACCCAGCATGCCTGACGGCGACAGCCCGCAACTGCCGCGCCCCGAGATCTATCGGGAACCCACCGATTCGGCGAGCTTCGGTGTCGTCGAAAAACCCCTGTCGCGCTTCGAGACCTGCTACAACAGCGCCGCGGTGCGCAAGACGGTCATCATCATCCTGCTGGCCATCGCCTGGGAAGTCGGCGCGCGCCTGATCAACAACAGCCTGCTGTTTCCGACCTTCTCGTCGACCATCACCACTTTCATCAAAGGGATCGTCAGCGGCGAGTTGTTGGTCAAGATCTGGGTCTCTCTCAAAGTCCTGCTGACCGGCTATGCACTCGGCGTCGCACTGGCGGCGGTGCTGACCGCGTTCGGCGTGGCCACCCGCGTGGGCGCCGATTTTCTCGAGACCCTGACGGCAATGTTCAACCCGTTGCCCGCCATCGCACTGCTGCCGATTGCGCTGATCTGGTTCGGCCTGGGCGATGGCAGCTTGATTTTCGTGCTGGTGCACTCGGTGGTCTGGGCGGTGTCGCTGAACACGCAATCGGGCTTCCTGTCGGTGTCCAACACGCTGCGCATGGTCGGGCGCAACTACGGCCTGAGGGGCCTTCC
>JAJXUC010000087.1 GCA_021783435.1 Pseudomonadota bacterium
CGTTCCTCAGTTGCAGCGATCTCATGCAGCATGGCATCCAGGCGCTTGAGCAGGGAGTCAGCCTGGCGTTCGGCCTTCGCGCGCGTCGTGCGTTCCCGTTCCAGTTCCAGCGCCACGCGACGATCGGAGGCGTCAGCACGGTCCAATGCTGCGACCAATTGGCGTTTGAGCTCGGCCAGCTCAGCGGTTGAGCGTTCTTCCTGTTGGCAAAGGCGCTCACCGGCCAACGAAAGCGCTGCGCGCAGTTCGACGACGCGAGCGCCCTCGGCCGCCAACGACTGCCGCGCCTGGTCGAGCAAGGCGCTCTGTTCAGCGAGCTCCGATTGAAGCCGAGCAACATGGGTTCCACGCTCGGCGGCCGAGGCGATGGCCGCGGCCGCTGCTTCCTTTTCCGTCGCAAGTTCCGCGGCGTTGGCGGCCAAGCCTTCGTGGACACGTCGATCGATATCGGCTCGAGCCAGCGAAAGAGCAACCTCCCAAAAATGCTGCGCAGCCTGAAGGATGGGCTCCGGCACATCGGGCGGGGCTGCGAAGGCACCGGGATCCTGCAAGCGCCGGCCCAGCCCTTTGAACCAGGCGTCCAGCATGGGACTGACCGTATTGGGCGAGCCACGCCCGATCGTCTGGCGCACCCGCTCGATGGTCGGACGCTCGCCTGCGAGCAGCAGTGTGTCACAGGCGGTGAACACGTCGCTTTCGGTGATTCCGCGGGCCATCGTTCGATCTCCTTGATTGGCGCCCTGCTTCCTGGCATAGTTACTCACGATAAGGGATAGTTATCGCGATCTACACTCTGATTGCGTTAGATATCGTACATGCATTGTAAGTTTTTGCATTCATGGCCAACCGTTGCATGATCGCTCCCGTCGAGTTGCCGACGAGCGGGATCGGTGCGCTCGATCCCGGCGTGCTTGCGCCTTTCACGTCGGCCGCCGTCGAGGCGCTGCTCGCCGAGGGCGAATCGGCTCATACCGTGCGCAGCTACCAGACGGCGCTGCGCTACTGGGCGGCGTGGTACTGGCTGCGCTACCGCCAGCCCATCGCCCTGCCCGTTCCCGTCGCGGCCGTGCAGCAGTTCCTGGTCGATCACCTGCAGCGCAAGACGCCGGCAGGTCTTGCCTGTGAAATGCCGCCCGTGCTCGACCAGGCGCTCGTCGAAGGCGGCTTCAAGGCCAAGCCGGGCGCGCCCGCGCTGGCCACCGTACTGCACCGCCTGAGCGTGCTGTCCAAGGCCCATCAGCTCCAGGGAGGATCCAATCCCGTCCAGCACGCCCATGTCCGCGAACTCGTCGCCAAAGCCCGCCGGGCCTACGCGAAACGAGGCGTGCGGCCGGACAAGAAAGCTGCGATCACCCTGGAGCCCCTGCAGGCGATGCTGATCACCTGCGACGGTTCGCTGCGCGGCGTGCGCGACCGCGCCCTGCTTCTCTTCGCCTGGGCCAGCGGCGGGCGTCGGCGTTCGGAAGTTACCGATGCGACCTTCGAGAACACGCGCAAGGTCGGACCGCGCGCCTACTCCTACACGTTGTTGCGCTCCAAGACGAACCAGGACGGGGATCTACGACCCGACAGCGAAAAGCCCATCCTTGACGAGGCGGCCGACGCGCTTCAGGCGTGGATTGGGCGCAGTGGACTGACCCAGGGCGCGATTTTTCGGCGCATCCGCCGTGGCGACACGATCGGAGAGCCTCTTGCGCCCGCTGCTGTGCGCGACATTGTCAGGGCACGCGCCGCGCTCGCTGGCCTGCCCGACACCTTCGCGGCGCACTCGCTGCGTTCGGGCTTCGTGACCGAGGCTGCACGGCAAAACGTGCCCCTGGCCGAGACGATGGCGCTCACAGGCCACACTTCGGCGGCGACGTTGATCGGATATTTTCGGGCTGCGGAGTCGGCGCGTAGCGCGGGGGCGCGGATGTTCACATCCGCCGCTGAAATTGGGCTGGCACCAGATTCGCACGACACCTGATTCGTCCGCCACCGCATGCAGCAGCGCGTCCAAAGCGGCAGCATCACGGACGTCTGCCCGGCGCTTACTATCGTCAGCGGCCTTGTCGGGAACACTTGGTCTCACGCAAAGAATGACGCGTTGGCCGTGATCGCGATGCTGCGGGCGTCGAGCACGAGCAAGTCGTAACGTACGAGCGTGGCCACTTCGGACGGCAGGCGTAGGTCTTGGCGCACTGCGTGCAGCCGCCGCAGGAGCGCGCTCGTGAACATGTAAATCCCAGCCTGCGCCCGATCGCGGCCCGGATCATTCGCTATCGCGCACTGCGCAGCCTCGTGATCACGTACTGCCCGGACGGGCTTCTGGCCAGGTCGAAATCCACCCTCTCCCCGGCCTTCACGGACGCGAGATCCTTCCTGTCCCGTACTGGGAAGCTCATGGTCATTCCTGGCCAACCCAAGGCCTTGATCGCGTGATGGGTGATGTTCACGCTGTCCGCGACTAGGTCCACGCTGTTGACGACTCCGTGGGCCATGAAGCCGTGAGCTGCCGCCGCCGTGGCGGTCGTGCCGTTCATGGTTCCAGCGTGCATCGCGCCCATCCCGGGCATCGAGGCCGAAGCCGCGATGGCTGGTGACATGGCTGTGAGGGCGCCGATCAGAACAAGTGCTGAGCAGGAATATTTCATGGAATGAAGGATGAATCGAGGACAAGTTCGGCAGCTTGGTAAATGCCACCAGCGCATGGGATTGGCTGCCACGGCAACCCCGCTGGAAATCGCCCTTTCCCCAAGTCGCCTTGACGGATTTCTTGGTGCGCCTACCGGCCGAGCCGGCGATGCAGACGTTACATCATCCCGCGCATCATGGCGGGCATTCCTTCCTTGACGAATCGGTCGAGCTCGCGTGCGTGCGCCTGGATGATCGCCACCATCCGCGGATCGCTCGACGTCTCGGTGACTGCCACTCCGTCGGGCAGGATCTCCAGCTTGCGCTGGTATCCGCCGGGATTGGCGAACATCTCGGGCACGCTGTTGCTCATGGGATAGGGAAAAGGGTGGTTCTCGTCCAGCCGCCGGTACATGTCGGCCACATGCTGCTGAATCAGGGCCGCCGTGGCCGGGTCGGAGGACGTCGTGACGTCGTGGACACCATCGGGCAGCTCCGTGACGTGACGCCGGATGAGCCGGTGGCGCTCGAACAGCTCCATGCCGGTGCGCATCGGTCCGCGCATGTTTTCGGGCGCCATCATGTCGCCCATCATCCCGCCTCCGCCCATCATGCCTGCCATCGTCACGCCGCCGACAGTAGTCCGGCTCGCCTGGGCGCGGGCCGGGCGGCCGCCGAGCAGATAACTGGATACGGTTCCCAGGAACCCTGCCACCACTGCCACAAACGAACGACGTTGCATGATCAGCTCCAGTTTGGATTCGACGAACTATCGGGCGAGGCCCGCCCGTCTCCCAGGGTCAGGCGTCGCTTCTGCCACAGGGCATAGACCGCCGGGATCAGGAGGAGGGCCAGCAAGGCGGCCGTCAGCATGCCGCCCACCATCGGCGCGGCGATGCGCTTCATCACGTCGGCGCCGGCGCCTTGGCTGAACATGATGGGCAGCAGGCCGCCGACCACCATGGTCAGGGTCATCGCCATCGGGCGCAAGCGCAACAGCGTGCCTTCGACCACGGCCTGCTTCAGGTCGTCCCAGGTGTTGAGCGTGTCATGGATCCTGCGCCGCGCCAGCGCGGCGTCCAGGTACAGCAGCATGACCACGCCGAACTCGGAGGCCACGCCGGCGGTCGCAATGAAGCCCACGCCCACCGCGACCGACAGCTTGTACCCCAACCAGTCGACGTACCAGAATCCCCCCACCAACGACAGCGGCAAGGTCAAGAGGATGATGGCGACTTCGGTGAGATTCTTGAAGTTGAAATACAGCAGCAGTGCGATCAGGCCGATCACGCTCGGCACCAGGATTTTCAGGCGTTGCACGGCCTGCTGCAAGGCCTGATACTGCCCGACCCAGTCCAGCGTGAATCCCGGCGGCATACGCACCCCTTGCGCCAGGGCCGCTTTCGCCTTGGCCACATAACCGCTGATGCTGGTACCCGGGGTCAGGTCGATGTAGACCCATGAGTTCAACTGACTGTTGTCGCTAGTCAGCATGGGCGGTCCACCCTCGATGCGCAGCGTGGCGACCTGCGCCAGGGGAATCTGGGCGCCCTGGGGCGTCGCGACACGGCTGGCCATCAGCGCGGACAGAGACTGCCGCAGATCACGCGGATAGCGCAGGCTGATCGGGAAGCGCTCCAGGCTGTTTACCGCGGTGCTCAACATCCGGCCGCCGATGGCGGTCTCGACCAGGCGATTCACGTCGGCCACGGAGAGCCCGTAGCGCGCAGCCGCGCGCCGGTCGGTGTCGACCACGATGTAGCGCCCGCCCGTGGCTCGTGCGGCGTACGCGTTCTGGGTTCCGGGCACCTTCTGAAGCACCGCCTGGATTTTCTGGCCGAGGCGGTTGAGCGTGGCGAGATCTCCCCCCGTCACCTTGATGCCCAGCGGTGTCTGCAACCCCGTAGTCAGCATGTCCACCTGGCCTTTGATCGGCTGGGTCCAGGTGTTGGACACTCCGGGTATGCGCAGGGCCTGGTTCATCTCCTCGATCAGCTTCGCGGTCGTCATCCCCGCAGGCCACTTGCTGCGGTCCTCGAGGTTGACCACCGACATGAACATCGAGATCGGCGTCGGATCGGTGGCCGTCTGGGCCCGCCCCGCCTTGCCGAAGACGCTGCGCACTTCCGGGAAGCTCTTGATGATGCGATCCGTCTGCTGCAGGATGGCGGCCGATTGTCCGATGGAGATCGACGGATCCTGCGCCACCGGCATGTACAGCAAGGTGCCTTCATTCAACGGCGGCATGAACTCCGAGCCGAGGTGCTTCCAGGGGAAGTACAGGCTTGCCACGGCGACCAGGCTCAGGCCGATGACCAGCCACGGCGCTCGCAGCACGCCATGGATCAGTGGACGATACAGCCAAGTGAGGAGTCGGTTCAGGGGGTTCGCGCTCTCCGGACGGATCTCTCCGCGGATGAACCAGGCCATCAGCAGCGGCACCAGGGTGATCGACAGTATGGCCGCGGCGGCCATGGCGTAGGTCTTGGTGAACGCCAGCGGACTGAACAGCTTGCCCTGCTCGCCGCCGAGCGCAAACACCGGGAGGAACGACACCGCAATGATCAGCAAAGAAAAGAACAGCGCGGGTCCTACCTCCGAGGCCGCCACCCGCGCCTTCATCCAGGGATCGGCACCGGGTTCGTGCTCCATGTGCTTATGCATGTTCTCGATCATCACGATCGCGGCGTCCGTCATGGCACCGATGGCGATGGCGATGCCTCCCAGCGACATGATGTTGGCCGGGATGCCTTGCGCCCACATCACGACAAAAGCCGCGAGGATTCCCAACGGCAACGACACGATCGCGACAAGAGCGGAGCGCGCTCGCAGGAGAAAGAGGAAGGAAACCAGGGAGACGATCAGCGACTCTTCCAGCAGCTTCTCCGTGAGCGTGTGAATTGCGCGCTGGATCAGCGGGGCTTGGCTGTACGTGGTGACGATCTTCACCCCTGGCGGCAACGAAGCCTGGAGGGCCCGGATTTTGTCCTCCACCCTGCGGATGATGGCATCGGCGTTGGAGCCCTGGTTCATCATCACGATGCCGCCGACGATTGCGCCTTGGCCGTTGAGGTCCGCGGCACTGTTGGGCAACTCAGGTGCGAACTCGACGCGCGCGACGTCCTTGAGCGTCACGGGCACGCCATCGCGCGCAGCCAGCGGCGCGCTCTCCAGATCGCTCAGCGAGTGCACATAGCCGGTCGTGCGCACCATGTAGCTGGCTTCTCCCAGATCGACGACTGATCCGCTGGTCTCACCGTTGGCGGCGCGGATCGCATCCTCGACCTGCGGCAAGGTCAGGCCGTAGGCCAGCAGGGCCTGCGGGTTGACCACCACCTGGAATTCCTTGACCATGCCTCCGACCGTGGCGACCTCGGCCACCCCCGGAATCCCCTGCAACTGGTACTTGAGGAACCAGTTCTGCAAGGTGGTGAGTTGACTCAGATCACGCGTGCCACCCGTGTCGGTCAGGGCGTACATGTAAATCCAGTCCACCCCGGAACTGTCGGGCCCGAGCGCTGGAGCAACCCCTGGCGGAAGCCTCGATTGCACCTGACTGAGGTACTGCAAGACCAGATTGCGCGCCTGATAGATGTTGGTGCCGTCCTGGAAGATGACGTAGACGAACGAGTCGCCGAACATCGAATAGCCGCGCACCGCACGCGCGCCAGGGACCGACTGCAGGGTCGTCTCCAGGGGATAAGTCACCTGGTCTTGCACCACCTGCGGCGCCTGTCCGGGGTACGAGGTCTTGATGATGACCTGTGTGGGGGAGATGTCGGGAATGGCCTCCAGCGGCGTGCTGCGTACCGCGAGCATGCCCGCGGCCAGCAGCATCAGCGCACCGATCACCGTGAGGGCGCGGTTCTCGAAGCACCACTCCATGAGGCGCCTAATCATGGGAGTCCCCCGTCGCCGTCATGTTCATGCCGGCCATCGAGCCCGCCGCTGCCGGGGCCAGGACGGGCGGTGCCACTGCACGGCCCTGTGCTTCCCCAGGTATCGACATGCCGGGCGCAGTGCCTCCCGGGGGCGCAGCGTCAAGGCTCGTGTTGCCGCCCAGCATGCGCGCCTTCACTGACTGGAACTGCGACTCGGAGTACAGCAGGAACTGGGCGCTTTCCACCACCCTGTCACCCGCCTTCAAGCCCTTGGCGATGGCCGCCCAGCCATCTGCCTGCGGCCCCAGGGCGACCTGGACTGGAAGGAAATGGCCTTGCCTTTGCGCCAGCATCACGTAGTCGCCCTCCTGGGTGCGCAGCACCGCACTGCTCGGTACGGCCAGCGTCGATAGCGCATGTCCCAGCACAGTGGCGTCGGCAAACATGCCTGGACGTAGATCGCCGTCGGTGTTGGCAAAGCTCAGGCGCGCGGTGACCGTCCGCGTGCGCGGATCCACGGTCGGGTAGAGAAAGCTCAGGCGGCCCTTCCAGGTCTTGCCGGGATAGGCCTGAAGCCTCAGCCGCACCGCGTCGCCGACTCGTACCCACGGCAGTTGGTAGTCGTACAAGGCCACGTTGACCCAGACGCGCTGCAGGTTGGCGATTTCGAACAGTTCGGCCTGCGGCGAGACGTAGCTGCCCTGCCGTATGGCGAGCGCCGTCACCACCCCGCTCTGCGGAGCCAGCACGGGAATTTCGCGCAGAGGCTTGCCCGTGCGCTCCACGGTCGTCAATGCCGCCTCGGGCATGCCCAGCAGGCGCAGTCTTTCCCGCGCGGCCGCCAGGATCTGCTCGCCGCCTTGCGTTCCTTGGCCCCTGAGCGCAATCAGGTCGTCTTGCTGGGCGCTGTACAACTCGGGAGAGTAGATCTCGGCAAGCACCTGACCGCGCCTGACGGGATCCCCCACCGCCCGAACCCGCAGGTGCACGACCCAGCCTGCGAAGCGCGCGGTCAGCGCATCAACCCGATTCTGGTCCTGCGCCACGATTCCGACAGTGTGCATGGCCTGCCCCAGGGTTCGCGTTTGCGTGGCGACCAAACGCACTCCCAGGTTCTGCGCTTGACGCGCATCGATACGCAGTCCGTCATCGCGCGCCCCGGAGGGCGACTGGGCGTACACCGGGACGTAATCCATGCCCATGTTGTCCTTCATGGGATGATCCGAATGAATCGCCGGATTCATGGGGCTCGCCCAATACAGCACCCTGCGCTGCGCGGGTGCGGGCGCAGCGGCGGAGGCATAGACCGCAACGTAGTCCATTCCCATGTTGTCTTTCATCGGGTGGTCCGAGTGAATAGACGAGTTCATGGGGTTGGCCCAGTAAAGAACGCGGCGCTCAGTGGGAGCCGACGCTGGGGACTTTTCCGCCGCGGCTACGACAGCCGCTCGAGGCGCCTTGGGCGCCGGAGCGAGCCAGCGGGTGAGGCCTGCGCCGGCGCCTGCACCGGCAAGCAGCAGCCCCAACGCGAATCCAAGCGTTCGCCGCATCATGGTTGTCCCTCCTGGGGGGCTTGTGTCAGGTAGTCGAGTTCGGCCTGCGTCGCCAGAAGATCGCGGCGGTCCTGCAGCGCCTGGATTTGCGTGGTGAAGACGGCCTGCTGAGCCTTGAGCACGTCGCCGAGGCTGCCCTGCCCGCTTTCGTAGGCCGACAGGGTCGCTCGTTGCGCTTGGCGCGCCAGCGGAAGCATCCGAGTGGTTTCGCGCGACCACTTGTCGCGCAGGCTGCGCCAGCGCGCTTGGGTATCTCGCATTTGCCGCACCAGGGCCAGGCGCTGATCCTCCTCGTCGAAGCGTGCCTCCAATTCTCGTGCGCCTGCCGCATCCACCTCATCGCGGATTCTGCGTCCTGCAAACAATGGAACGTTGAAGGACACGCCCACCGAGACAAAATTGGGCGACCCAGGCATGAAACTCTTGCCATACGAGGCGCCTACGGTGAAGGAAGGCTCATAGGCCTTCTTGGCCAACTGCACGGCAATCTCGTTGGCATGCACCTTCGCTCGTGCCTGCTGCAACAGCGGCTGGGAGGCAAGTCCCGCCTGCAGATCAGCGGGAGGCGCTGACAAGTCGGGCCAATGGCCGTCGATGTCCGGCGCACGTTCCACGCCGAGGAACCGAGCGATGCGGGCAAGCTGGGCACTTTCGTCGGCCCTCAGGACATCGAAGTCGTTGCGCAATTCCTCAAGCGCGAGCTTGGCGCGCAACACATCGCTCTGAGCACTCCTGGCCGAGCGATAGGACGCTAGGGCGGCTTGCTCGCTCTGCGCGGCCAGGCCCTGCTGCTCGCGCACGATCGCCTCGGCTTTGCGCGTGTAAACCGCGGCAAGCCACGCGCGGCGAAGTGCAAGCATGATCTCGGCACGCTGGGCCTCACGACCATAGCGCTGCTCGGAGGCTTGGGCTTGCAGGCTTCGGCCCTGCAGGGCCAACTTACCGGAGGCCGGAAACTCCTGGCTGACCCCCACGCTCAACATCGTCGTGGCTTGCTGGGTCAGAGAGAAATTGTTGGTCGGAAGATTGCTGGCATCCAGAGACACCTTGGGATCTGGCAGGCGGGTCGCTGCGTCGGCTTGCCGCTGCAAGGCGCGGATGCGCTGTTCCGTCGCAGCAAGAGCGGGATTGCCCGCCGTCAAATGGGCCTCGGCAGCGGCGAGCGTCAGCGGCGCTGCTCGAGCCGGGACACTCGTGACGGCGAGCAAGAGCAGGCCGCACACGAGCGGGCGGGAAGTGACTTGCGCGGTGCGCGCGAGCAGGAGCCGTCGTGCTCGTGCACGACGGCGACGTGAAATCAGGAACATAGGGATCCTCTTCGGCCAATGAGGCGTAGCGCTGCAAGCCAGGCAGGCGCAACAACTTCAAGCATGGCACTTGCGGGTACCGCGAGCGCCTACCGCCGAAAGGATCAGACTTGGAGACGAGCCGCTAGAAAAGCGGGTTTGATGGGCCGCTTGGTTGTGTCACGCGCGCGACTCCAGGCCCGGGGCGGCACGACCGCCGGAAGCGGCGGCACCACGCGCGACACGCTGTTTGCGAAGCGCGGAATACGAGCCGGAATTTGGCGACTCGGAATCGATGCGCTTGGGGTTGCGCACATCGCCAGACACGTCGCCAGACTCGCTGTCCTGGCCGTCGCGCGCGTGGTCCCATGCCGAGCGGTCGTCGCCATGGACGCCATGCCGCCCATGCTCTCGCAACACGAAGCCTGGCGGGCCGACGGCCCCGCCATCGCCAGTTGCATCCACGGCAGAAACAGCAATGCGCAGGCAAACGCCCAGTAGCGGGAGTAGGCTCGCAGTGCGCGCATGGAGGTCCGGGAAACAGCGGTGAATAGGGTCGCCCGCATCTTAAACGCTTGCGCTGCGCAGTCAAGACTGGCCGACTGACGGCGGTCAAATTGCCGAGGGCGCCTCGGCGCCTGCGTTTCCTTCCGTAACGTCGACCCACAACGGCGGGGCATGCGGAGGTTTCAGACCGCCAGTTGTTCCTGCAGGCTGCCGATTAGCGGACAGGAAACCTTGCCCCGGCGTGTGTCACACGCCTGGACCAGCGCTGCCAAAGCTGATTCCATGCGCTGAAGATTCCGCAGGCGCGTACGCACATCAGCGAGCCGATCCGAGGCCAGCGTGGCAGCTTCCCTGCAGTGCGTTCCATCGTCGAGCCGCAACAACTGTGCGACATCTTCCAGGCTGAAGCCCAAGCGCTGCGCCGCCTTGATGAAGCGAACGCGCCTCGCGGCCGCGGGGCCGTAACGCCGAATTCCGCTGGCGGGCCGACCCGGCGTCGGCAGCAAACCCTTGAGCTGATAAAAGCGGATCGTTTCCACATGAACTCCGACATCCTTGGCGAGTGCACCAATGCTGAGTCTTTCGGGCAGTGGTTCCATGGCGCTTGACTCCGTAGTTGACTACGGGACTAACGTAGCACCTGTTGTACGCATTCGCACAGTGTCATCTCGGCAAGGAGTCTTCGTACCATGATCTCATCTCCCATCTCGCGCAAAATCGTCCGGGCCGGACTGATCGGATCGAGTCTGCTGGCTGGCGGTGCAGGGCCTGCCCTGGCCGGCACCCAGATCGCGGCGCAAGCCACACCGCCCGTGGCCGCGCCCGGGCGGATCGCACCGAATGCGCCATTCACGACTGTAGACGGCAAAGTGCAGCAGTTAGACGCCTACAAGGGGCATCCGGTCATCGTGTGGCAGGTCACGACCTGGTGCCCGAGCTGCGCCGCCGGACTGCGTACCTTCGCCGAGCACCAGGCACAGATCGACCGCTCGGACCTGACGGTCTTGGTGCTGCGCGACTACAAGAACGGCGGCTACCCAGGCCCCGGCATGCGCGATTTCGCCAAATCGGTGGCCCCCGCCCTGCTGGCCGATCCACATTTTGTGTTCGGAAAGGACAGCCAAGCGCTGTTCGAGCGCTACAACCCCCGCAAATTCGTCGACATCTATCAGGCCATCGCAGCCGATGGCCGGATTCGTCTGGTGTCCTCGTCGCCGTCCGCCACCTTCGACAAGATCGAAGCGCTCATTCGCCCCAGGTCATGAAACTGCCCTGGTCTCCATCCGTGGACACGCTGCGGCGCGCCCTGGGCCTGGCTCTAGCACGACGGCCTGCGAGAGCCGCGACGCTTGCGTTGTTCCTGGCCGCGCTAGCTTTCTATGCCATGCTATTGCCCGCCACCAGTACGGGTGGAACGCTTGGGCTCGTCTCGTTGCGGTATCTGACCATTGGGGAATTCCTCATCGCCGTGACCATGTCGGCGCTGTTGTCCCTGACCGTGACACTGGGCGCGCACGGGTTGCGTCAGGGGCAGCGGGTCAACCCCACGGGCACGCTACTCGGAGCCACCCTCGCCCTGGCACCTTCGCTGCTGTGCTGTACGCCGGCCATTCCCTTGGCCATCACTGCGATCGCATCGCTGCTGCCCGCGGCTGGACATTTCGGGGTGCCCATCCAGGGATGGATCGCCACGCATGAGAGCACCCTCTACGCGCTCGCAATCGCCGCCATGGCCTGGGGACTGCTCGGCAGCGCTCGCAGGGTTCTGTCGTGCATCTGCTGACCGTCTCCAGAGCCTTGACCCAGTAGGCCGAGAAGCAGACTCTTGAACATTCCGAACCCATCTCCCCCATGTCGAACTGCGCGCATTGCACCCCTGATGACTCGTGTTCTCCGGCCCCCGTCCCACACGTGGCGGTGATCGGCAGCGGCGCCGCCGCCATGGCGGCGGCGCTGAAGGCCGTTGAGCGCGGTGCGCGGGTGACGCTGATCGAACGCGGCACTCTCGGCGGTACCTGCGTCAACATCGGTTGCGTACCGTCCAAGATCATGATCCAGGCTGCGCACATCGCCCACCTGCGTCGCCAAAGCCCGTTCGACGACGGCATCCAGGCGGCGTCACCGGCAATCCTACGCGGTCCCCTGCTGGCGCTGCAGCAAGCTCGCGTCGACTTGCTGCGCCAGGCCAAGTACCAGAACGTGCTGGACGCTCAACCGGCCATCACCGTGGTACTTGGCGAAGCACGCTTCCAGGACGCCCGGCATCTCGCGGTGCGGCTCGCCGACGGTGGCCAGCAGGTGGTCGCCTTCGACCGCTGCCTGATCGCCACCGGAGCGAGCGCCGCGGTGCCGCCGATCCCCGGGCTCGCGTACACGCCCTACTGGACTTCGACCGAGGCGCTGGTGAGCGACGCCATCCCCCGGCGCCTGGCCGTCATCGGATCTTCGGTGGTGGCCGTGGAACTGGCACAAGCCTTCGCCCGGCTCGGCGCCAAGGTCACGGTCCTGGCGCGCAACACGCTGTTGTTCCGCGAAGACCCGGCCATCGGCGAAGCGCTCACCGCGGCTTTGCGCGCCGAGGGCATCGAGGTACTGGAGTACACGCAGGCCAGCGAGGTCGCGCACATGGACGGCGAGTTCGTGTTGACGAGCAACCGGGGCGAACTGCGCGCCGACCGGCTGCTGGTGGCCATCGGCCGCACACCCGACACGCGCAGTCTTCGTCTCGAGGCGGCCGGTGTGGCGGTGGACCCGCAAGGGGCCATCGAGATCGACTCCGGCATGCGCACCAGCACGCCGGACATCTACGCCGCCGGCGACTGCACCAACCAGCCTCGGTTCGTCTACGTGGCCGCTGCCGCCGGTTCGCGCGCCGCCATCAACATGACCGGCGGCGCCGCGACGCTGGACCTGAGCGCCATGCCGGCAGTGGTGTTCACCGATCCGCAGGTCGGCACCGTGGGCCTGAGCGAGCTGCAGGCGCAGCTCGCCGGCATCGAGACCGACAGCCGCACGCTCACGCTCGACAACGTGCCGCGCGCGCTTGCCAACTTCGACACCCGGGGCTTCATCAAGCTGGTCGTCGAGCAGGGCCGCGGGCGTCTGCTCGGCGTGCAGGCGGTCGCGCCGCAAGCCGGCGAGCTGATCCAGACGGCGGCGCTGGCGATCCGTGCCGGCATGACGGTGCCGGATCTCGCCGACCAGTTGTTCCCGTATCTGACGATGGTCGAGGGCCTGAAGCTTGCGGCACAGACCTTCAGCAAGGACGTGGAGCTGCTGTCCTGCTGCGCGTCATAGCCGCTCGCGCGCGGCTCCAGGGGGCTGAGCCATCCCCCTGCCGGAAGCTGTGCGCTGCCCGGCCTGGCTGTGGCGGTCCACGGCGTTGCCCCCTGAGCGCTGATGCTGGAAGTGCTCACCATGGAGCACGGCGCTTCGGGTCTCACGTCACCCGGGAAAGTACTCATCTTGCATTCATTCGCTTAACCGTTAGACTGTTCGCATGACATCCCGCGACCTCAAAAGCCACCTCTACGCCCAAGTCGCGCGCATCGGCGCGGCGCTGGCCAGTCCCAAACGCCTGGAGCTTCTGGAACTGCTTGCGCAGGGGGAGAAGTCGGTCGACGCGCTGGCGCAGGCCGCCGACATTGACGTCAAGCTGGCCAGCGCGCACCTGCGCGTGCTGCGCGAGGCGCAGCTGGTCGATGCGCGGCGTGACGGCAAGAACCGCATCCATCGGCTCAGTGACTCCGACGTGTCGGACCTGTGGGTGAGCCTGCGCGAACTGGCACAAGCCCATCTGGCCGAGCTGCAACTCGCCATGGCAGGCCTGGTTGCCGAGCCCGAGGACCTGACCCCCGAGAGCGCACGCACGCTGCTCGACAAGGTGCGCGCCGGGGACGTGGTGCTGCTCGACGTTCGCCCGGAAGCGGAGTTCCGCACGGCGCACATCCCCGGCGCGCGCTCGGTCCCGCTGGACGAACTGGAAGCCCGGATTCGCGAACTGCCGGGCGACAAGGACATCGTGGCGTACTGCCGCGGGCCGTTTTGCGTGATGTCCGACGCCGCCGTGGCGCTGCTCGCGCGCCATGGACTGCGGGCGCGCAAGTGTGCCGACGGCGTGCCCGAATGGCGGGCCGCCGGGCTGCCGCTGGAACACGAAACCATCTGATCGAGGTCACGCCATGTTCTTCAAGCAACTCCCCACGCGCGACTCCAGCCTGTCTTACCTTTTTGGCTGCGCTGGCCTTGGCAAGGCCATCGCGGTCGACGTGGTCGCTGGCGACGAGGACTGGTTCGTCGAGCAGGCGAAGATGGTCGGCGCGCAGATCACCCATGTGATCGACACCCACGTGCATGCGGACCACCTCAGCGGAGGCAGGAGCCTTGCGCGCAGGGTGGATGCGCCCTACTGCCTGCACGAGGCGGCGCGCGAGTTCGTGCACTTCGACTTCGAGGCCCTGCACGACGAGCAGCTCATCGACGTGGGCAATGTGACCGTACGGGTGCTGCACACCCCCGGGCACACGCCCGACAGCATGTGCCTGCTGGTCACCGACAAGCGACGCGGCGACGCGCCGTGGTTCGTGCTCACCGGCGACACGTTGTTCGTCGGCGCCGTCGGCCGCCCGGACCTGGCCGGGCGCGAGCGCGAGATGGCGGGCACCCTGCACGACTCGCTGCACACCCGGCTGCTGAGCCTTCCCGCCGAGCTGGAGATCTACCCCGGGCACCAGGCTGGCAGCGCCTGTGGGGCCGGGCTGTCGGGCAAGCCGGCGTCGACCCTGGCCTTCGAGAAACGCTTCAATCCGATGTTGGGCCTGTCGCGCGCAGCGTTTGTGGATCAACTCACCGCCGAGATCCCGCCTCGTCCGGCCAACATGGACCGCATCGTCGCGGCCAACGTCGCGGCATGAATCATCCAGCCACCTCGTCGCCGCACGACCTGTACCTGCAAGGCATCCGTGTCAATCTGCACCAGTTCGTCTGGCAGGCGGTGCAGGTTTTCTTCGTCGGGCTGGTCATTGGCATGGAGCGAACGGTTCTTCCGGTGGTCGCAGCGCGCGACTTCGGGGTGCCGAAAATCTCCTTCCTGTATCTGCTGTCCTTTGTCATCTCCTTCGGGCTGGTCAAAGGGGCGCTGAACTTTGTCGCCGGGCGCCTGTCCGAGCGAATCGGGCGCAAGACCGTGCTGGTTCTGGGCTGGGTAGCCGCGATCCCGATTCCACTGCTGATTTTCTTCGCTCAGTCCTGGTGGTGGATCGTCGCAGCCAACCTCTTCCTGGGGATCAACCAAGGGTTCGCGTGGAGCATGACCGTCACCAGCAAGGTGGACATCACGCGCGCCGAGCAGCGGGGCCTGGCAACCGGCGTCAACGAGTTCGCCGGCTATGCCGCGGTCGGCCTGGCGGGCCTGGCCACCGCCTGGATGGCGCAGCTGTACGGCCCGCGCTTCGCCCTGCTCGGCTTCGCCAGCGGGGTGATCGCGCTGGCTCTGGTCACGGCATTGCTGTTCGTGCGCGAGACCCTGCCGTGGGCTCGTGCCGAGCGCCATCGCCATGCCAGCGGCACGCACTCAGGCCCGCGACCGCGCTTCGCCGAGGGCCTGGCCGAGCACCCCACATCGCGCCAGGTGTTCGCCTACGTGTCTTTCGGGCACCCCACGTTCTCTGCGCTGTGCCAGGCAGGCGTGGCCAACAAGGTCGCCGACACGCTGCTGTGGGTGCTGTTTCCACTGTACCTCCACGGTCAGGGCCTGGGCCTGGTGCAGGTCGGCTGGATCACGGGTGCGTATGGCTTGAGCTGGGGGGCTTCGCAGTTGTGGACCGGGCTGCTGTCGGACCGCATCGGGCGCAAGCGCCCGGTTGTTGCCGGGCTGTGGCTGCTTGCCGCTGGCGTGGCGGCCGCGGTGCTGGTGCGCGGCTTCGCGGCTTGGCTAAGCGCTGCCGTGATCATGGGCGTGGGCATGGCGCTGCTGTATCCGAACCTGATCGCCTCGGTGGCCGATATCGCCTACCCCACTTGGCGCAGCTCGGCGCTGGGCACCTACCGCTACTGGCGCGACACCGGCTACGCAATCGGCGCGCTGGTGCTCGGGCTGGTCGCGCAGGCGCGCGGCGCCGTCGAGCCCGCCTTCTGGGTCACTGCGGGCTGGCTCGTGCTGTCGGGGCTGTGGGTGCTTCTGCGCGCCCAGGAAACCCATCCCGGCCACCTTCCGAAGGCGCCAAGCCCATGA
>JAJXUC010000225.1 GCA_021783435.1 Pseudomonadota bacterium
CGGCCAGATGGGTCTGCAGGTGTTGCGAGTCTGCCATGCCGGGACCAAGGTTCTGGCGGATCCATGCGTGGTGATTCAGCCAGCGCGTCGTTGTCTCTGGGCCGGTCGCTTCTGGCAATGCGGGCAAAAATAGGTGCTGCGCTGTCCTTGGTTGATCCGGTTGATGCGCGCCCCACAGGCATGGCAGGGCAGGCCGGCGCGGTCGTAGACCCGAGTGTTGAGCTGGAAGTAGCCGAGTTCGCCGTCGGCATGGGCAAAATTGCGCAGGGAACTTCCACCGGCAGCCACGGCGGCCCCAAGGGTGTTGCGTATGGCTTGCGCCAAGCGCTCGCAGCGCGCTTGCGAGAGCTGGCCCGCAGGAGTCAGCGGGTGAATGCCGGCATGAAACAGCGCCTCGCAGGCGTAGATGTTGCCGACCCCGGTGACGATGGACTGGTTCAGTAGTAAGGGCTTGATGGCGGCCTTTCTGCCTCGTAAAGCCTGGTGCAGGACGCTGCCGTCGAAGCCCGCTCCCAGCGGCTCGGGGCCGAGCTTGTCGAGCAGCGCATGCGTGGAACTTCCGGCTGCTTGCCAGACCACGGCGCCGAAGCGGCGCGGGTCACGCAAGCGGAGTTGGCCGCGGTCCGTGATCCAGACGAAGTGATCGTGCATCGTCAGCGCCTCGGCGGGTTGGTCCGAGGCCGTCCAGCGCAGCGAGCCGGACATGCCCAAATGCACGAGCAGATCGCCGGCCTGCATCCGCAGCAGCAGATACTTGCCACGCCGGTCCAGCCGCTCGATGCGCTGTCCCTGTAGCTGTTGCGGAGCGCAGCCCAGAGGCCAGCGCAGGACCTTGCCCTGGATGATGGAGTCGATGCGGGCTCCGATGAGCGCACGCTCGAGTCCCAGGCGGGTGACCTCGACTTCGGGAAGTTCAGGCATGCGGACATTGTGCTTGAGTCATCACGGTGCTGCAGCCCTGGGTGGCCCAAGGGTTCGACTTTCCCTCGGGGCTATCCGTGGCGGCGGTTCCAGTTGCGGGGAGCGACCCTAAAATCAGCGCATCACGAGGATTCGTTCATGCGCCTTGCCGTTTTTGCCGCAGCCCTGTTGGCTGCCTCATCCTGGCTTCACCCGGCGCACGCCGCGCCCGAGGCTCAATCCAGCCGATCGGCCGCTGCGGCCAGGCAGGACGATCAACCTGGGGCGCAGGATCTGGCGCGGTGGTTCTACGCCGTGCTCACCGGTGAAATCGCAGCCAATTCCGGCCATCCGGCCGTGGCCTACACCGAGTTGCTCAAGGCGGCGCGCGACATGAACTCCGAGGCGCTATTCGAGCGCGCCACCGAGGTGGCGGTCGCAGCGGGTGCGCCTGAACAGGCGCTTGCAGCCGTGAACGCCTGGCGCAGTGCCCAGCCGGAATCGCCCAAGGCCCAGACGTGGGCGGCGCAATTGCTGGTCGCGCTGGGGCGCAACGCCGATGCGGTGTCGGCCATCTCCCGCATCATCGCCATCACGCCCGAGCCGCAGCGGCCCAAAACCATTCTGTCGCTGGCGTCGTTGTTCGCTCGCGCCAGTGACCCGCGCGCCGCTATCGAGCTGGCGAAGAAGTCGCTGGCTCCCTATCAATCCATACCTCAGTCTGGCGTGGTCATCGGCCTGTTGCAGGCGCGCGCCGGCGATGCCAAGCTTGCCTTTGCCGCCGCATCCAGGGCTTTGGTCGCCGACCACAGCATGCAAGCCGCAGCGGCTTTGCTGCTGCGAACCTACACCGTGAACCCACCGCAGGCCGACGCGCTGTTGCCGCGGTATTTCACGGCCAGGCCGGACGATGCCGACCTGCGCCTGGCCTGGATTCAGGCGGCGCTCGGGCAGCAGCGCGACGGCATTGCGCTGACCCAGGCCCTGGCACTCAGCACGGCACGGCCTGAGCTGGCTCAGGGCTGGCTCATCCTCGGATCATTGCAACTCCAGCAGGAGCAGGTCTTGCAAGCGCAGAAGTCATTGCTGACCTACCTCAGCCTGGTCAGCAAGCCTGGGGTTTCGACGGCGAATGCCGACAGTGCCCGCGCCTATCTGGCGCTTGCCGACGCAGCCCGCAAGCAGCATGACTATCCGCAGGCCGAACACTGGCTGGCGCAAATCCAACCAGGCCAGGAGTCTTTGGCTGTAACCCTCCAGCAGGCCACCATCCTCGCCGAGCAGGACAAACTCAATGCTGGACTCGAATTGCTCGACAAGCTGCCTGGCGCCACTCCTGAACAGCGACGCGAGCGCCTGTTCGCCCGGGCTCAGCTCTACCGCACGGCCAAGCACTATTCCCAGGCGTATGCCGTGCTCAAGACGGGGCTGGCGCAGTTCGGCCAAGACGCGGATTACGTCTACGAAGCCGCCATGATGGCCGAGAAGGCCGGCGACACCGCGGACATGGAAACACTGCTGCGCAGGGTCATCGCTGCGCATGCCCACTACCAACCGGCCTACAACGCCCTGGGTTACACCCTGGCGGATCGGGACAAGCAATTGCCGCTGGCGCTGAAGCTCGTGGCTCATGCGCTCGAGCTCTCCCCCGGCAACCCCTTCGTGCTCGACAGCCTGGGCTGGGTGCAATTCCGCATGGGCGATCTGAAGTCGGCGCGCGCTTCACTCGAGCAGGCGTACGCGGCGAGGCAGGATCCGGAGATTGCGGCGCATCTGGCCGAGGTGCTATGGCACCAGGGGGACAAGGCGCGCGCTCGAAAGATTCTGCATGAGGCCTTTGATCGCGCGCCACACGATGATGTCGTGAAGGCAGCCATGCAGCGCATGGATGTGCGGTTTTGAGCTGTCGCCTTCGCATCCCCGGCATTGCAGTGCCTGCGTCGGCTGCGCTGCGACCTGCGCGCCGCCGCGCCTGGTTCCTGCCCTTGGTGTTGGGATTTCCGCTGTTGCTTGCTGCCTGTGCCATTCCTCCCGCACCGAAACCCAGTGTGGTCCAGGCCACGCAACTGCGGCTCAACATCAGCGGGCGTATTTCGGTGATCACGGGCGAGCCTCCCGAGCAGAACAATCTCTACGGCGGATTCAGGCTCGAACTGCTGGCTGGAGGCGCCGGCCATTTCGATGTGTTCTCCCCGCTGGGCCAGATGTTGGCCCAAGCCCGCTGGACGTCCGAATCGGCCAGTTTGAGCAATGGCCGACAAACGCAGGACTATGCCTCTTTCGAAGACATGACCAGTGCAGCTCTCGGCGTGGCCCTGCCGCGCGCCGCCCTGCAAAACTGGGTGCGTGGAGAACCGGCCGCCGCCTTGCCCTTCACGCGATTCGACGATGGAGCCTTCGAGCAACTCGGCTGGCTGGTGCAGCCCCGTTTCGAGGGCGGCAGGCTGCATGTGCTGCACGCCAAGCGCATCCAAGGCCCCGCTGCGCAGCTCAGTCTGGTCGTGGACGAGAGCCCGGCCCCACCGGAGCCTCCCGTCGCATCGTTCCCGGTGCCACTGGCATCCGGCCCGGCCTCGGCAACACCCGAGTCCACAAGGCCGTGAAGCCGGAGGTCGATCACGTCGACGCCCCGGGCGGAGGTCTGACCGCGCTGTACAACGTCCCCGCGCCAGCCAAGATCAACTGGTTCCTGCATGTCCTGGGCCGCC
>JAJXUC010000088.1 GCA_021783435.1 Pseudomonadota bacterium
GTGGGCAATGTCAGTCGCCTTGCTGGACCAGGGAGAAATGGTGCCCAGACGTGGCATCACCAGCAGCGCCGGACCCTCGGTCGGGCCGTCGTAGTTCGGTCCATAGCGCAGCAAAGCGGCCAGGCGATTCTGCACGATGGTGTCGGGCTGGCTGTCGGTGACAGCGCAATGCAACAGGCGCGCATCAATGTCGCTCACCAGGGCAGCCAGCCGAGGTTGCTCCGCCTGCAGACGCTGCATGAACGCTCGACGGCGGAATGGCGACAGCGCCCGGGCGCCCTCGAAGGTGGAAATATGCATGGACGGCGCGTGCGAAGTGGACAAGCTTGATGGAATGCAGGTGGAAGGAAAGGGCAGCAAGCACGCCGGCCCCGGGCGTCACGGCGTGGAGAGGGCGATGGATGCCGGAGCAGGCCGAGCTTGCGCGCAGCGCATTTTAGGGTGCCACCCTGCGATGCATGCGGCCGCCGGCTCCATGCCTGCCGAGCCGCATGCGCGGTGAGATAATGCATCCACCATGAGTATTTCGATCAAAACCCCTGACGATATCGCCAAGATGCGGGTCGCCGGCCGGCTCGGCTCCGAGGTGCTGGACTACCTCACGCCGCATGTGAAACCCGGCATCACCACGCGCGAGCTCGACCGCCTGGCGCACGATTACATCGTCAATGTGCAGCAGGCCATTCCTGCCCCGCTGAACTATGCGCCTCCGGGCTACACGCCCTACCCGGCGTCCATCTGCACCTCGGTGAACCATGTGGTCTGCCACGGCATTCCTGGCGACAAGGTGCTGAAGGACGGTGACGTCATCAACATCGACGTCACCGTCATCAAGCACGGTTTTCATGGCGACACCAGTCGCATGTTTCTGGTCGGCAAGGTGCCTGGCCATGTGCAGCGCCTCTGCCAGACGACGTATGAAGCCATGTGGCACGGCATCGTGCGGGTGCGGCCGGGCATTCGTCTGGGCGACATCGGCCATGCCATTCAGGTTTTTGCCGAGGGCGCCGGCTACAGCGTGGTGCGCGAGTTTTGCGGCCATGGCAT
This sequence comes from Pseudomonadota bacterium, assembly GCA_021783435.1. The sequence goes on from JAJXUC010000088.1 coordinate 1,048, forward strand.
TGGCCGCATGTTCCACGAAGACCCGCAGGTGCTGCATTACGGCCGCCCGGGAACCCTCGAGGAGCTGCGTCCCGGCATGGTTTTCACGATCGAGCCCATGATCAACGCCGGTCGGCGCGACATTCGTGAAATGCCCGACGGCTGGACCATCGTCACCAAGGATCGCTCGTTGTCGGCGCAATGGGAGCACACCGTTCTGGTCACGGACACGGGCTATGAAGTGCTCACCGTCTCGGCCGGCACACCCGCACCGCCCGAGTTCGTGCGCGAGTACGCGAACGCTGCCTGAAGCGCCCGGTGTCCTTCCCGCCCACCAGCCCGACCTTGCCGTCTGCGGTCGTCGTCCCCGAGCCGTTGTCCACCGCCGACACACGTCGCGCCTGGCGGGATGCGCGGCAGGCGTTGCTGGCCGACTTCACCGTCCACCCACAGCGCGTCAGCGGCCTGCTGCAGGGCTTGTCACGCGCGGCAGATCAGTCACTGCGAACACTATGGGCCGAGGCTGGAATGCCGTCCGACACCACCCTGCTCGCCGTGGGCGGATTCGGCCGCGGCGAGTTGTTTCCCTATTCCGACGTGGACGTCCTGATCCTGCTGCCGGATGCCGCTGGGCAGACCACCCAGCAGGCCGCCGAGCGCTTCGTCGCCTCGTGCTGGGACGCGGGCATCGAAATTGGTCCCAGCGTGCGCACGGTCCAGGCCTGCATCGAGGAGGCCGCGCAGGACGTGACCGTGCAGACCACGCTGCTCGAAGCGCGCGCCCTGGTCGGCGACGCCGCGCTGGTGCGACGCTTCCGCAAAACCTTCAAGGCGCACCTCGACCCACGTGCCTTCTTCCAGGCGAAGATGCTGGAAATGCGCCAGCGCCACGCCAAGTTCGAGAACACGCCCTACGCGCTGGAGCCCAATTGCAAGGAAAGCCCCGGCGGCCTGCGCGACCTGCAAATGCTGCTGTGGGTGGCGCGTGCCGCCCGGTTGGGTGGTAGCTGGCAGCAATTGCGCAAGAGCGGTGTGCTGAGCAGCTATGAAGCCCACAAGATTCAGGCCAACGAGCGCACCCTCAAACGCATCCGCGCGCATCTGCACCTGGTGGCCGGACGGCGCGAAGACCGCCTGGTGTTCGACCTGCAAACCGCCGTCGCCAGCTCGCTGGGCCTGAAACCTGACCCGACCAAACGCGCCGGCGAAGGCTTGATGCAGCACTACTACTGGGCCGCCAAGGCGGTGGAGCAGCTCAACCAGATCGTGCTGCTGACCATCGAAGGCCGGCTCTGGCCGGAACTGGCGGCGCAGCCGGGCGTCCCCATCGCGCAGATCGCGGACATCGAAGACGGCCGTTTCCTCGACAAGGATGGCCGCCTCGAACCGGCCGACCTCTCGCTCTACGAGCGCGACCCGCCGGCCATCCTCGAAACCTTCGTGGTGTTCACCCAGGCGCCCGGCATCCGCGGCCTCACCGCGCCCACGCTGCGCGCGCTCTACCACGCCCGCGAGCGCATGGACGCCGCGTTCTGCCGCAGCCCGCGCAGCCACAGGCTGTTTCTGCGCATCATCCAGTCGCCGCAGGGCGTGACCCACGCGCTGCGCCTGATGAACCGCACCAGCGTGCTTGGGCGCTATCTGCGTGTGTTCCGGCGCATCGTCGGGCAGATGCAGCACGATCTGTTCCACGTCTACACCGTGGATCAGCACATCCTCATGGTGGTGCGCAATGTGCGGCGCTTTTTCATCCTCGAACATGCGCACGAGTATCTGTTTTGCTCCCAACTCGCCGCCGGCATGGAAAAACCCTGGCGCCTGGTGCTCGCCGCGCTGTTCCACGACATCGCCAAGGGCCGCGGTGGCGATCACTCCACCCTCGGCACGACCGAGGTGCGGCGCTTCGGCAAAGCCCACGGACTGAGCACCGAAGACACCGAATTCGTCGCCTTCCTGGTCGAGCACCACCTCACCATGTCGCGCGTGGCGCAAAAGGAAGACCTGAGCAACCCCGAGGTCGTCACCCGCTTTGCCAGCAGCGTGGGCGACGAGCCCCACCTCACGGCCCTCTACCTGCTGACCGTGGCGGACATTCGCGGCACCAGCCCCAAGGTGTGGAACGGCTGGAAAGCCAAGCTGCTGGAAGACCTCTACCGCGCCACCCTGCGCGTGCTCGGCGGCCAGGCACCCAACCCCCAGGCCGAATTGCAGCAGCGCCAGCAGGAAGCACGCCGTCTGCTCAACCTCTACGGCATCGACGAGCATGGCGCCAAGGCACTGTGGGACACGCTCGATTCGAGCTATTTCCTGCGCCACGAGCCGGCCGACGTCGCCTGGCACACGCGCCAGCTCATGCGCCGCGTGCAAAGCGCCGACCCGGTGGTCAGTTCCCGCCTGGCTCCCTTCGGTGAGGGGCTGCAGGTGCTGGTGTACTGCCCTGATCAGCCGGATCTTTTCGCACGCATCTGCGGCTTTTTCGACAGCCACAATTTCAGCATTCTCGACGCCAAGATTCACACCACCCGCAGCAATTGGGCGCTGGACAGCTTCATCGTGGTCGAGCCGCATCTGTCCGAGCATTACCGCGAACTCATTTCCATGGTCGAGGTGGAGCTGGCCCGCACCCTGGCCGCGCGCGGGCCGCTGCCCGAGCCTGTGCGCGGCCGCGTGTCGCGCCGCGTGCGCCATTTCCCGGTGCAGCCGCGCGTGGAACTGCGCCCCGACGATCGCGGCCAGCGCTGGATCCTGAGCGTGCGCGCCAGCGACCGTACCGGCCTGCTGTTTGCCATCTCCCGGGTGCTGGCAGCGCGTGGCATCAGCGTGCAGTTGGCCAAGATCATGACCCTGGGCGAGCGCGTCGAAGACACCTTTCTGCTGCAGGCCCAGACGCAGAATCTGGGCAGTGAAAAGTCCCAGATCGCGCTGGAAAACGAGCTGCTCGAAGCGCTGGCGAACTGAGCGGGGCCGAACCTGCCGCAGCCGTCAGTCGGACACTCCTGCGCGTGTCAGCCGGGCGTGCAGTGCATCGAGTTGCTGCATCAACTCCAGCGCCAGGGCGGCGCCTTCCAGGTTCACACCCAGGTCCTGCTGCAGATGCTGCACCTTGCGCGCGGTGAACAGCGCCTGCCCTGAAAAGCGCCAGTCGCTCGGCCGGCGCTGTGCGCCGGGCAGTGGCTCCAGGATGCCCACTTGCACCAGTTCCATCACCCAGGCTTCGGGTTGGGCACAAGCGCGGGTGAGGTCGCGCAACTCGAGCAACACGCCATCATCCATGGCCGTGCAGGTCAAAGCATGGGTTTGCATGGTTCATATTCCGGTCAAACGCCCAGATGCAGGCGCGGGTTGAAACGCAACTCGGCGGCCAGGCGCTTGTAGGCCTCCACAGCCTTCGTGCTGTCCGCAGGGGGCAGCACCACCTTGAGTTCGATGTACAGATCGCCCGGTTCCGCGGCTGGCAAACCCCGCCCCTTGAGACGCAGCTTGCGTCCGCTTTGCGAACCCGCGGGGATGTTCACATCCACCTTGCCGGCTGGGGTCGGGGCAGTCACCGCGCCGCCCAGCGCCGCTTCCCAGGGCGCCACCGGCAGGGTGAGATAGAGGTCCTTGTCGACCACGCGGTACCAGGGGTGCGGCCTGAACTGGATTTCGAGGTACAGATCGCCGCTGCGCCCATCCGGCCCCGGTGCGCCCTGGCCGGCAAGGCGCAGGCGCTGGCCCTCGCGCACACCACGCGGTATTTTCACGTTCAGGCTGCGCTCCTGCATCACGACATGGCCCGCAGCGTCCACCTGCGGGCTTTGCAGGGTGATGCTGCGCTCGACACCTTGGTAGGTGTCATCTAGATCGATGACGATGCGCGCATGGTGGTCGGCCGGCCGCGCGGCGCGTGCCGCGTACGCTTGTGACGATCGGCGAGCGCGCTCCGAGCCGCCAAACAACGATTCGAAAAAGTCGCTGAACGCTGCCGCCTCCTCGGCGTTCATGCCGCGCTCACCATGCGGCGCGGCGTCCGAATACTCGAAGCCACTACCCCAGTCGGGCGGCGGCTGAAAGTCCTGACCTGCCTGAAAACCGGCACCGAGGCGGTCGTAGGCGGCGCGCTTCTCCGGATCTTTCAGCACCTCGTAGGCCTCGCCCAATTCCTTGAATCGTTCCTCCGCTTGCGGCTCCTTGCTGACGTCCGGATGGAACTTGCGCGCCAGCTTGCGGTAGGCGCGCTTGATCTCGTCGTCGCCGGCGCCGCGCTCGATGCCCAAAGTTTGGTAGTAGTCCTTGAATTTCATGCGTGTGCTCGCAAATACCAATTCAACAGCAAATCGGTTCGACCCTGCCGGGTTTCAAGCCCTATTGTGGGACGGCTTGGCGGTTGGAGCGTCTGATCCGCATCAAACCGCGGCCCTCATCGCTTCCGCAATCCAGCCCATCCGCAACGGTCGGTCGTGAGCTTCTTCATCGTTACCGTTGGAGTCGGGCGAGGTGTCCGACCCCCTTCTTGTACAAGGAGCACGCATCATGGTTGCAACATTGTTTCGGACCCCGGCGAGCCTGTTCGCCGATCTCGATCGCATTCAGCGCGAGATGGAGCGCAGCTTCGGCCTGCCCACCAGCATCCGCGCCGCGGGGGGCGCAGCCTTTCCGGCCATCAACATCGGCTCCACGGCCGACGCGGTCGAAGTCTATGCCTTCGCTCCCGGACTCGACGCCAGCAAACTCGACGTGACGGTCGACAACAACCTGCTGACCCTGGTCGGGGAGCGCAAGCTGGCCGCGCCGCCCAAGGGAGGCTCGGTCTATGCCGAGGAGCGTTTCGACGGCAGCTTCCGCCGCGTCATCAGCCTGCCCGACGACGTCGACCCGGCGCAGGTCCAGGCCCGCTACTCCGACGGCGTGTTGCGCGTGCGCATCGCCCGCAAAGCCGCCCTGCAGCCCCGCCGCATCGCCATCAACTGAACTGGAGGACATCATCATGAGCACCGAAGTCGTACAGCGCGAAACCCAGCATGCTCCAACCGCCGCGCGTCAGGCCCAGCCAGTGTCACCGCGCGTTGACATCGTCGAAGATGCCGACGGCATCACCTTGTTCGCCGACATGCCCGGCGTGCCGCGCGACGCCTTGCACGTGCAGGTCGAGGGCGACACCCTGACGCTGCGCGGCGACATCGCCATCGCTCTGCCGCCAGGCATGGACCCGTACTACGCCGAGCTGCGCAGCAGCGCCTGGGAGCGCAGCTTCACGCTGTCGCGTGAACTCGACACCAGCGCCATTGCCGCCACGCTGAAGGACGGTGTGCTGGACCTGCGCATCCCCAAGGCCGAGCACGCCAAGCCGCGCAAGGTCGACGTGCAGTTGACCTGAGCGCCCCGGGTTGCAGCATGGCCGCGACCCGGCACGCGGTCGTGGCAGCCGCGTGACGTGGCAGCGACGGCGAGCGGTTTGACCGCTCGCCGTCGCGCATGTCATGCGCGCAGGGATGCCACCAGGCGCTGCGGACGCAGCAGCAACTCCAGCGCGTCGTCGATCGAGCGCGTCAGCACATCGGCCGCGGCCAGGGTCGCCGCTGCGCAGCCCTCTTCGCCCAGCACGGCGATGCCCAACGCGGCGGCTTGCAGCATGCGCGCATCGTTGCGGCCGTTGCCGATCGCCACCACGCCGGCGGCGCCCAGCGCCAGCACATAGTCGCGCTTGATGCGGGCCTGATCGGCAGGCGGCAACACATGCAGCCTGCAATCCAGCCCGTCCAGTTGCGCGGCGGCCGTGCCGTTGGTGTCGCCGGTGACGACATGCACCGTCAGCGCAGCAGCCAGCCGCGCCAGGCGCTCGGCCACCCCGGGCAGGAGCCGGCCGTCACGGGCCAGCGTGCCGTTGAAGTCCAGCACCAACTGGTCCAGATGCAGGTCGCCGAAGTCGGGAATTTCAAAGCTGAGCATCGCATGGCCCCATGGAAAGCAGCGGGCAGTGTAGGGGTACGCTGTGTCCGGCAGCCACCGCGCTGCCCTACGGCGTGAAACGGCCCTACCCGGCCAACCCGTCTTCCATGGCTTTGCGGGTGTTCTTCAGGGGAGCCGGCAGACGCGCCTCCAGGAGCTTGAACAGTTCGCCATGCAATGTCAACTCGGCCTGCCAGGACGCGGGGTCGGCGCCGATGATGCCGGCGTAACGCTCACGGCTGAAATCCAGGCCGCCCCAGTCGAGATCGTCGTACCGCGGGCTGATGCCGAACAAGTGGTTCTCGCCGCCGGCCTTGCCCTCGATGCGCTCGATCATCCACTTCAGTACGCGAGCGTTTTCGCCATAGCCCGGCCAGACGAACCCGCCATCGGCACCCTTGCGAAACCAGTTGACGCAGAAGATTCTGGGAAGTCTTGCGCCTTGCGTCGCAAGCCGGGATTCCATATCCAGCCAGTGCTGGAAATAGTCGCCCATGTTGTATCCGCAAAACGGCAGCATGGCGAAGGGGTCGCGGCGCACCACGCCCTGTTGGCCGACGGCCGCGGCGGTGGTTTCCGAGCCGAGCGTGGCGCCCATGTAGATGCCTTCCATCCAGTTGCGCGCCTCGGTGACGAGGGGCACGGTGGTGGAACGGCGACCGCCGAAGATGAAAGCGTCGATCGGAACACCCGCGGCATCGTCCCAGGCCGGATCGAGGGCCGGGTTGTTGGTCGCGGCGACGGTGAAGCGCGAATTCGGATGGGCGGCTTTGGCGCCGGTTTCCCGGGCGATGGCCGGCGTCCAATCGCGCCCCTGCCAGTCGATCGCATGGTGCGGCGCCGCGCCCATGCCTTCCCACCAGACATCACCATCGTCGGTGAGGGCGACGTTGGTGAAAATCACGTCGTGTTCCAGGCTGCGCATGCAGTTGGGGTTGGTCTCGAAATTGGTCCCCGGGGCCACGCCGAAGTAGCCGGCTTCCGGATTGATGGCATAGAGCCGGCCATCGCCGCCGGGTTTGATCCAGGCGATGTCGTCGCCGATGGTCGTGACGGCCCAGTCACCCAGGGCGGCAGGGGGGACGAGCATGGCGAAATTGGTCTTGCCGCAGGCGCTGGGGAATGCGGCGGCGACATGGTATTTGCGCCCGCTTGGCGTGGTCACACCGAGAATGAGCATGTGCTCGGCCAGCCAGCCCTGGTCGCGCCCCATGGTGGAGGCAAGGCGCAGGGCGAAGCATTTCTTGCCCAGCAGGGCGTTGCCGCCGTAGCCCGAGCCGTAAGACCAGATCTCCTGGGTTTCGGGGTAGTGGACGATGTACTTCTTCTGCGCATTGCAGGGCCAGGGCACATCGCGCTGCCCCGGCTGCAATGGCGCGCCCACGCTGTGCACGCAGGGCACGAAGTGGCCGTCTGCACCGAGCAGATCGACCACAGGGCGGCCCATGCGGGTCATCAGCTTCATGTTGACGGCGACGTAGGCCGAGTCCGACAACTCGACGCCGAGATGCGAAATGGGCGAGCCCAGAGGCCCCATGCTGAACGGAATGACGTAGAGCGTGCGGCCTTGCATGCAACCTTTGAACAGGGCGCGCTCCCCGGTCTGCAGCAACGCGCGCATCTCGGCCGGATCCATCCAGTTGTTGGTCGGGCCAGCGTCGTCCTGGCTGCGGCTGCAGATGAAGGTGCGGTCTTCCACCCGCGCCACGTCCGACGGATCCGAGCAGGCCAGAAAACTGTTGGGGCGTCTGGCGGGGTTCAGCTTCTTGAAGGTGCCGGCGTCGACCAGTTGCTGGCAGAGCCGTTGGTATTCGGCGTCACTGCCGTCGCACCAGTGAATGTCCTTGGCACCGGTCAGCGCGGCGATCTGCCCGACCCATTCGATCAGTCGGGTGTTTTTGACATAAGCCGGGGCGTAAGCCCAGGCTTGCGCTGAAGCTAGTTGGTTCATCTGTGTCTCCGTAGGATAGGAATACTGTGTTGCACCCGGCGTCCGTATCCCTGTGTTTCTGTCGTTGTTATATGCCGCCGGTTTTTCAATCCTAGTCCACCTGGACATCACTGAAGATGCCCGCGGTGGCCGGCGCCTGCTCGACTTTATCGCGGTGCAGGACCATCGGCATTGATCGATGGCTCGCCGCGCACAATCCGCTCCAGATCGTCGACCAGCGTGTCGTTGATCACCTGGGCTTGGCGCACCAGGTCCAAGGCTCGTGCGTGGTCGCCGGCATCAGCTGCGACCTTCGCGCGTTGCGCCAGGGCGTGGATTTGCGCATGGCGGCGGTGGATGTCCGCATAACGGGAGTCGTTGCCATAGAAGAACTGCCCGGCACCATGCAACCATTGCCCGAGGTGGCAAAAACGTTCGGCATCGGCCTCCATCACCCGTTGCGGGAACGGGATTCTGCCCTCGGCAGCCGCATACAGACGGGTGAAGCGTTGACGCTGGATTTCAGGCAGATTGGGCGAGGCATGCACCGAAAGTCGGGGCAAAATCGGCGGCTTCCACGCCTGGATCCAAGCGGGCAACTCCTCCGCCGGCATGGGACGGGCGATGCCGTACCCCTGAGCGTAGGAACAACCCAGCGAGGCCAGCAAATTCAAGGTGTCGGGATCTTCCACACCTTCGGCCACGGTCAACAACCCCATCAAGGTGGCGATATGCAGCAAACCCGCGACGATGGCGTAGTCGCGCGGGTCGTCGATCATGTCGCGGACGAATGCCTGGTCGATCTTGATGGCATGCGTCGGCAAGCGCTGCAGGTAACGCAGTGTGGTTTCGCCTTGACCGAAGTCGTCGAGCGCGACCCGCACGCCGGCGGCGACGCTGGCCCGCATGACATCCGCCGCCAGGTCCAGGTCGCGCAGCGCGCCGGACTCGGTGAGTTCGATCTCGATCTGCCCCGGCCGCACCCCGGGGTGGCCGGCGAGTGCTTCACGCAGGTCATCCAGCCATGCGGAATCGAGGAAATGCAGCGTGCTGATGTTCACCATGACGCACAAATCCAGCCCCTGCGCATTCCACAATTGAGCCTGGCCCAGGGCCTGTTGCAACACCCAGCGCCCCACCGGCCGTGCCAGATGCGGCGCGTCCAACGCACTGATGAACGATTGTGCCGTCAGCATTCCTTGCTGCGGGTGGCGGATGCGCAGCAGCGCCTCCACGCCGATCACACGGCCAACGTCGCGACCGCTGACACCCAACACGGGCTGGTAGTGCAGGCGCAGCCAATGCTCGGCCAAGGCCTGCCGCAGCAGATCGAAGGCACCTTGCTGGGCGTGGGCAGCCTCTTCCATCCGCGGCGCGAAGCGCTGCACCAGATTCTTGCCGGCCAGTTTGGCCGCATACATGGCCTGATCGGCGTGGCGCAACAGGGCCTCGGGCTCGGTGCCGTCTTCCGGATGCAGCGCCAGGCCCAGGCTGGCAGTCACCTGCACGGCATCTTGCGGGTTGAGCTCCACCAGCGCACGGGCGCAGTCCACCAGGCGCTGGCAGGCCGACATGGCATCGCCTCCGTGGGTGAGGCCCTGCAGCAGGACCGCAAACTCGTCGCCACCCAAACGCACGATCACATCGCCTTCACGCAACGCCTGTTGCAGCCTGCGTGACAAGACTTTGAGGAACTTGTCTCCCTCGGAGTGTCCACGCGTGTCATTCACGCGCTTGAAGTCGTCCAGATCCAGAATGGCAACGGCGAAACGCAGCCCGGCTTCCCTCTGCCCGGAATCGCACAGTCTGCCCAGCTGGGCCATCAGGTAGCGGCGGTTGGGCAGGGCCGTGAGATAGTCCTTGTCGGCCAGTTGCCGCAACTGACCGTTGTACGAAAGCAGCGCCTCGTGGCGGGCATGGGTGGCTTGGGCCTCCGTGCGCATGCGCTGCTGCTGCAGCACATAGGCCAGGGTCAGCATGGCCAGGATCAACAAGGCGGCCGCCGCCGTAGGGGCCAGGGTCCGCCAGTAATCCGCCCACAACAGGGTGGCCGGCAGGGACACCGAGACCGCCAGATCCGACGCGCCTGGCCCCAGACGCGTCCAGTAGCCGCGGCGCTCCTGGTTGATGGAATGCACCACTCCATGAAAATCTGCTCCCGACAAACCCTCGTGCGCCTGCAGCGAACGCACCAGGATGCCGGTCTGCGGACGGGTGTAAAAGGCGGCGAACTGTGTCGCGGGAACGTCTGGCCAGCGTGCCAGCACATAGCCGTCTTGCCGCACCAGGATGAAAGCCTCAGACTGACGCAGGCGGTTTGAACCCATTTGCCGGGACATCAACCCGCTCCAGAATTGGTTGAAGGCCTGGCGGTCGATGCCGACACCGATCCAGAACGCCGGTGTCCGGCCCTTGGCCGGATAGAAATGGATTTGCGGCAAAACCCATGTACCCAAGGCCGGCACTCGCACCAGCGGCCCCACCACCGGACGGCCCAGACTACGCGCCTGCAACAGGCTCACCCAGATTTGCGGCGTGTTGCGCAACTCGAATGCCGGGCCCAGCGCCGCCGTGGCGCCCAGGATCACGCCCTGCGCATCGACCACGCGAAGAATGGCTGTGCCCGCCATCCAGGCCCTCGCCTGCACGAGGCGGTGTTCGAGCGCCGCCGGATTGAGCAACAACTGCGGATGGCGCCGCAAGCTCGCAGCCAGGGCGTCCGCCAGCACCGTGTATTGGCCCAGCCGGCCCTGCGTGGCACTGGCCAGAAGTTGGGCATTGGACGCCAGCCGGTTGTTCAGGCTGCGCCGTTGCGCCTGCCAGTGCAATGCGGCGTAAACGCCGAACAAGACCAGGGTCAAGATCATGCAGAGTGCATAACCCAGGGTGAGCAAGCTGTGTAAGCGCAGCCAGTCGGTTCGCTCGGTTTGAGATCCGTCGGGATCGATGGCTTGGGCCAGGGCGGGCGGAAGGGTTTCCAAATGGGGAGAGGATTCGATTTGGGGCTGCTGTGTTGTGTCGGACTGTGACAGCAGTTGCCATGTCCCTTGCAGCTTCGTCTGGAAGTCTAGGAGCGCGACTGGCCCCACGACACAGTGCAAACGCCATTGAATCGTGATTTGTGAAAAATATCACGCATAACCCGAAAGATTCACGGTGCTCGGGTCAATACCTATCGTATATATCCGGCTGATACAAAACAATCCTGACAACTTGATGACTGATCAAGCCCTAAACATTGATATTTCGCAATTTCTATTCTGAGAGAATGTCATGAATGTTCAGATCGATACCCCGTTTCTCATCGATGCCTTGGGCATCGCCATCATGATCTATGGCTTTGCCGAAATCGTGATGTTGCGCAGCAAAGTTCCCGGCGGCGTCGTCGGCAAGACCTGGAAGACACTCACGATGCTGGTCGGCCTGTTCGCGCTCGGTTACCTGGCAACGCCGTTCTTCGGGAGCCTGCCAGCCAATGCCATTCGCTTGTTCGTCGCCATCATCTTTTTGTTCGGTGCCATCTACGTTGCCATCACGGTGCGGTTGCTGTTTCGCATCATCGAGGAACTGGCTTGAGCCTGGGTGATTCAACCATGAGCTCCCTGTTGCAACCCCATTGGATACTGGAGAAGACACCCAAGGGACGTGATGAGGTGGTGTCTCGTGCCCACCGCCTCCCGCTTTCCATTCGCAGCCTGCTGATCTTGGCTGATGGCCAGCGAACGGCCCGCGATCTTTCGTCCGCCAGCACCGATCCCCTGCGCAGCCAAGCCGGTTTGTCGATGCTGCTGGACGAAGGTTTTCTCCAGGCCGTGGCCCAGCCCGCGGAGCCCCCACTGGAATGGGCCGGCGTGCAGGCCTCGGACTGCAAGCCGCTGCTCATCGCGCTGGTTCGGCAGATGTTCGGCGCCCAGGCCAAGCTGCTGCAGAAATTCGAGCTTGCCCAGGACGATCCTGCGTCCCTGAAAGCCGCGATCGATGCCTCCGCCAAGTTCGTCCGCCTGTTCATCGACGGCCCGCAGGCTGATGTCTTCCAGCGACGCGCCTACGCCTTGCTGGACGAGCATCGAGCCGGGGTGAACTGAGCATGGCAATTTCTTGTTGTCGGAAAGTCGCCGAAATCCCAGTTGCCGCCATGCGTCATGAGTCGCCGCCTGCGCACCCCCAGACTCACGAAGTCGACCCGCTGCACAAACCAACATGGCTTACGCCGCGGATCTTTGCGGACTTACAAGAACGCGAGGCTTTGCTGCAAGTCCTGGTGAAGTTCTCGACGCGCCTGGAGCAGACCCACGACCCTTGTCGCGTGTTGCAGCGGCTTTGCCAGGATCTCGTCGGCGCCTGCCCGCCGATTCGCCTGGCTTGGATCTGGCTCGGCGAGCAAGACGTCACCAGCATCGAGCCCCAGATCATGGCGGGCCCGGCGCTGGCCTATGCGCAAGGGCTGCGGATTCACCGCGGCTGCTCGACGGTCCAAGAGCCCGTTTTTCAAGCCCTGCTACAGCAGACGACGAGTTGGATCCAGGTGCCTCCCGACCCGCTCGCTGCGCCGACGGCCTGGCATGAGGCGGCTGCACGATTCGGGTTTCGGCAAGCCATGGCGCTGCCCTTGCATCTGCGGCAATCCGGCCAATATGGCGTGGTGGTGTTTTATGCCGACGCGGACGACTATTTCGAGCGCATCGGTCTGGCGCCATTTCAGGCTTTTGTGCAACTCGGTGAAGTCGCGCTGCATCAATCCCAGCTGCACGCGCAGCTCGAACGCCACGCAACCACCGACCCCCTGACAAGCCTGCTCAACCGTCGCGGCATGGAACAGTCCCTCAGCGCGGCGTTCGCCCGCACGCAATCCAGCGGAGAAGGTTTCGGCCTGATTTTGCTGGATCTCGACCGGTTCAAGCTCATCAATGACTCCTACGGCCATCCGGCTGGCGATGCCGTGCTGCGCCGTGTCGCCGACCTCCTGCGCGAACAGGGGCGTCAGGATGATGTCGTCGCGCGCTGGGGCGGAGAAGAATTTCTCATCCTGCTGCCGCGACAAACCCTGGATGCCCTCCATCAAACAGCACAGCGTCTGCGCGAGGCCATCGCCACCATGCGCCTGCAGCATGGCCAGCACATCATCCATGTCACAGCCAGCTTCGGGATCGTCACCTGGTCTGGATCGGCATGCACGCCAGAGCGCCTCATCGCCCGGCTGGATTCCTTGCTTTATGACGCCAAACGCAGCGGCCGCAACAAAGTCAAGGGGTTTATCGGGGCCGAGAGCCACATCTTGTCGCAGGGAGCCGAAATTCAAAGCGCGCTCAATGCCAACAGGATCCGTGTGGCGTATCAATCGCTGATGCATTTGCAGTCTGGCCAAATCATGGGCCATGAGGCGCTGGCGCGCATGCTCACGCCCGATGGTGAGGTGATTCCGGCGCGTGCGTTCATTCGAGCGGCCCACAGCCTGCGACTCGAACACCGCATCGATGCCACCGTCTCGCACCAGGCGCTGCAGCACTGTTTCAACGCCCATCTGGCCGATGAGGCCAATCCGCGCAAACATCTCATCAACTGTTCCGCAGATTTTTTGTCACGGGCCGATTGCATCGAGTCGCTTTTACACGCAGCGCAGGAACACCGGACCGCTTGCGGGACGAAATCGCTCAGTGGCAGCCATGTCATCATCGAAGTCACCGAACGCCAGATTCTCGGTCCCCCCCAGGAAACCTTGGCGTTGCTCCAGCCCTTGCTGGACTTTGGGTTCGAGTTGGCCGTGGATGATTTCGGCAGTGGTTATTCCTCGTTTCTCTACCTGCTCGATCTTCCGGTGAAGTACCTGAAGATCGAAATGGAACTGGTGCAACGCGCCACCATGAATTCCAAAGCCAGGGCCATGGTGGAATCCATTCAGGCCATGGCTGAGAAGCTGGAGATTCTGACCATCGCCGAAGGCATCGAATCCCGGCAAACCCATGATCTCATGCGCGATATCGGGGTGGACTGGGGGCAAGGCTACTGGTGGGGACAGCCGACCTTGGCCTCTTGATCGAGCCGGGGCCGAACAGGCCGCATTCACGACGGTGATGAGCGACTCGCCCCGCGCTGCAAGGCCCGGCGCGACGTCGGCAGGCCCAACGCGACGATCACCGAGCCGGCGTCAACGGCGAGCAGCGCATCGACATGCGCGCCGATCCTGCCCCTGGCGGACACCACCTACTTCGGCGCTGCCAACTCGGCCTTGAGCCTTGCCAGGTCAGCGTCCACGCCGGTGGTGGTGCGCAGCTTGTCGAGTTCCTTTTCGGTGCTGTTGCGCGCGTCCAGCGGGTCGCTCAGGATGCCGGCCTCGGTCATGCCCTCCATCGCCTCGGCCTTGGCTTGCATCTGGGCCGTCTTGTCCTGCGCGCGGCGCATGGCATCGCCAGCATCGGCCAGGCCAGTGCCCAGGCCCGAGAGCGATTCGGACACGCCCACCTCGGCGGCGGCGGCGGTCATCTGCGTTTTCATCACCTCTTTTTGCGTGCGGAATTGCTCGATGCGGTCTTGCAGCTTGGCCTCGTAGAGGGTGAGCTTGTCGGCCTGCGTCGCCACACTGTCGTGGGCTTGCTGCAAGCTGCCCATCTTCTGCAGCGCCGCTTGTTTGTCGGCCAGCGCGGCGCGCGCCAGATCTTCGCGCTGGGCCTGCAGCGCCATGCGCGCGTCGGCCTCGGCCTTGTCGCTGTCGCGCTTGGCCGCGGCCATCTGGTTTTCCAGCGAGATGCGCTCGGTGATCACGTCGGCCAGGTGGCGTTTGGTGTCTTGCAGGCTGGTGATCATTTTTTCGTAAGACAGGTCCAGGGTCTGCGATGGATCGTCGGCACGGTTGAGAAAGGTGTTGACCCTGGCTTCCAGAATTTCGGCGGCGTGTTTGAACATGGACATGGTGATGTCTCCTGAGCGATTGAAGGGATATGTCAGTCGTTGACCGGAATGACGAGTTGGGGGTTGAGCGCGTCCACCAGCGCATCGGCCTTGTCCATCGCCTTCACCGCGGTGCCGATGGCGAAGAACTCGATGACATGCGGCTGCCAGTTGTGCGAGCCTTCGTGCAACTGCACCCCGGTGACGCCATCGGCCTGCG
>JAJXUC010000006.1 GCA_021783435.1 Pseudomonadota bacterium
AAAAGCGGTTGCAGCTTCGCGATCAAATTGCACTCCTGGAAGCGGCCTCGCAGCCGGACGAACCCGCTTGAACATCGGGGAACAAGCAACGGGTCATTTTAGGCAGAGCGCTGCCGCCTCCGGTGCGGATCCGCCGGATGCGGCCCGCGCCGAAACTGATTCCGCCACGCTCGACCCTCTGTGGGGCGAGCATGGCCTGTTCGCCGAGGCGCTGCCAGGTTGGCGCGAGCGCCCCGGTCAGCGCCATCTCGCCAGCGCCGTCGAGCGAGCCATGGCCGAACGCGGCATTTTGCTGGCCGAAGCCGGCACCGGCACCGGCAAGACCCTGGCCTACCTCGTGCCGGCGCTGCTGCGTGGCGAGCGGGTCATCGTCTCCACCGCGACACGAGCCCTGCAGGACCAGCTCTTTCGCAAGGATCTGCCCCTGGCGCGCGAGGTTCTGGGCGTGCAATTGCGGGCTGCGGTGCTCAAGGGGCGCACCAACTACGTGTGCCACTACCGCCTCAAGCGCACCGAGAGCGAGGGCTTGCTGGACAGCCGCCGCGCCGTGCAGGAGTTGCGTCGCGTGGCGCTGTTTGCCGGCACGTCCGGCGATGGCGATCTCTCCGCCCTGGGCGGTCTGGACGAGAAATCGCCGGTCATTCCGCTGGTCACCTCCACGCGCGACAACTGCCTCGGCTCCGACTGCCCCGACTACCGCGCCTGCTTCGTCATGAAGGCCAGGCGCGAGGCCATGGCAGCCGACGTGGTCATCATCAACCACCACCTGTTCTTCGCCAATGTCGCCCTGCGCGACGAAGGCGTGGCAGAACTCCTGCCCAGCGCCACCACAGTGGTGCTGGACGAGGCGCACCAGTTGTCGGACATCGGTGCGCAGTTTCTGGGCAGCAGCGTGGGCACGGCCCAGGCGCTGGAGCTCGCGCGCGACGTCCTGGCTTGCGGCTGGCAACTGGCGCGCGGCCTGGCCGACTGGCAGGGTCTGAGCAGCCGCCTGCAGAAGGTGGCACGCGACCAGCGCCTCATCGCCCCCGCAGGCACGCATCGGCTCGACTGGGCACAGGCGCAGACCCTCGGAGGCTGGGCCGAGGGATTGAACCGCTGGCAGGAGGAACTGGCTGGCTTGCTCGCGGCGCTCGATCCGTTCGAGGCCCTGGCGCCCGAATTCACGCGCCTGATCGAACGTTGCCGCGAACAGCAAGCCTTGCTCGCGGCCTGGCAGCGCGACGCCACGCCGTCGTCCGAGGACACCGAATCGGCGGCGAGCCCGCCACAGGATATGGTGCGCTGGCTCGAAGTCGGCAGTCACTCCCTGCGCCTGCTGGCCGCGCCGCTGGGTGTCGGTCCGGCGTTTTCGGCGCTGTTGGCGCAGCGTTCACAAGCCTGGGTGCTGGTGTCGGCCACCTTGACGCTGGACGGCGGTTTTCGCTACACCCGCGCGCGCCTGGGCCTGAACGAGGGCAGTCCGGCGCTGGCGGCAGTGGAGGGCGGTGTTCAGCCGCGTTTGCGTGAACTGCGTGTTGCCAGCCCGTTCGACTATGCGCGCCAGACGCGCCTGCTGGTGCCCCGGACAGGCTTCCATCCGGCCGACACCGAGCACTCCCTGCGTGTGGCCGCGTTGGCTGCGCGCCTCGTTGCCGTCAATCCCGGCGGCAGTTTCGTGCTCACCACCACGCTGCGCGCCATCGGCCGCATCGCCTCGCGTCTGCGCGAGCTCCTGCCGCCCAATCGCGTGGTGCTGGAGCAGTCCAGCGAGTCCAAGCCGGTGCTGCTGCAGCGCTTCGCCGCGAATCCCGAGGCGGTGCTGGTGGGCAGCCACAGCTTCTGGGAGGGGGTTGATTTTCCGGGCGAGCAACTCACCCTGGTGGTGATCGACAAGCTGCCTTTCGCCCCGCCCGACGACCCCCTGGTTGCGGCGCGCATCAAACGCCTGGAGGCGGCTGGGCGCAGCGGTTTCATGGACTATTCACTGCCGCAGGCCGCGCTGGCGTTGCAGCAGGGTGCTGGCCGGCTCATTCGCAGCGAGCGCGATTGGGGCGTGCTGGCGGTGTGCGATCAACGTCTGGCCGGCACCGCCTGGGGGCACCGCCTGCTGGCCTCGCTGCAACCGTTCGCGCGGGTGGAATCGGTGGACGAAGCGGCGGCGTTCTTGCTGGCGCATGCGACTGGTGTGCCCGCTGCGGCAGCGGTGAATGCCGTAGCGCAAAACCCGGCCGCGGCCGGCAATGGCGCGGTGGCTTTCGAGGACTGAATCGCCCGTTCGCCTGCGGGTCAGGTTTTCAAGCGACGCCGCGGATGCAGATCGAACTCACCACAGCTTCCACCACGCTTCGTTGCGCGGCGGCAGGCCCTGGGTGAGGTAGGGGCTGGCGGGGTAATTGAGCTTGAGCACACGCTCGGTGTCGTCGCGCAATTGCGTCAGGCCCAGCTTGTCGTAGCTGTCCATCAGCACGGCAAGCGCCAGTTGCGTGGCGGGTGCGTCCGGGTGGCTTTTGATGGCTTCCTGCGCACGATCGGCCGCTGCCACATAAGCGCCGCGGCGGTAATAGAACAGGGCCACATGGGTGTCGTACTCGGCAAGGGCATTAAGGATGTAGCGCATGCGCAATCGCGCATCGGGTGTGTACTTGCTCTTGGGGAAACGCGTCGTCAGCTCCTTGAAGGCCTCGAACGATTCCTTTGCGGCATGCTGGTCGCGCTCATACAGCTTCTGGTCCGACAGGCCGGAGAACCAACTGCTGTTGTCGTAGAAGTTGACGCGCCCCTTCAGGTACAGCACGTAGTCGGTGTAGGGGTTGTTGGGGTAGATCTTGAGGAAGCGGTCGCAGGCGGCCAGGGCCTGGGCGCGCTCGCCTTGCTTGAAATAGCCGTAGGCGGTCTCCATCAGCGCCTGTTGCGCCAGCACGCCGTAGGGGTAGCGCGACTCGAGCTTTTCGTAATACTTCGTGGCCTTGTCGTAAGCGCCGTTGCTCATCTCGTCTTTCGCCTCGCTGTACAACTTCGCGGCGGACCAGCCGGCGGTCACGTCTTTTTCCGAGGTCGAAGCACAGGCGCCAAGCAAGGCCGCAGCAAGCAAAACAAGTGTGCGCAGCAGCAGGCGCACTCCCGTGGAGGACTGGGTGGAATTCACAAGGCAACTCGTCGCAGGATCGGCAAGCGGACCATTATAGGAAGCGGGTTGCGCTGCAGCGCCGCGGTTGCAAACTGGCCTGTCCAGGCGTCATGGCCGCACGCCAGCACGGCGTGGTGCCCTGCAACAGCCGGAGTCGCCTGATGGAGCCGATACGCCTCCGGGGTGGGCTATGCTGGCTGCATGCATGTCCGGGAACCCAGTCCGCTCGACCTTGAATCCAGCCTGCTTTCCGGCGCGGCGGACGATGGCACCGACCTGGATTCCGGCGAGCCCGTGGCCGCTGTCACCGCGCTCCAGGCCAGTGTCCCCGCGGCCTTCTCCGGCGAACGCCTGGACAAGGTGTTGGCGCAGATGTTTCCGCAGTTTTCCCGCAACCGGCTCAAGGTGTGGTGTGAGGCCGGTCTGGTGCGCATGGGCGGGCAGCTTGCCGCCCCGCGGAGCAAGGCGCGCAATGCCGCGCTGGTGGAGTTGCAGGTTCCGCCCGACCCGGAAGCTGGCGCCTTCATGCCCGAACCGATGGATCTGGCCGTGGTGTGGGAAGACACCCAGCTGGCCGTGATCGACAAACCCGCCGGGCTGGTGGTGCATCCGGCTGCCGGCAACTGGAGCGGCACGCTGCTCAACGGCTTGTTGGCGCGCTACCCGGAGGCAGCCTTGGTGCCCCGCGCCGGCATCGTTCACCGACTCGACAAGGACACCAGCGGCCTGCTGGTGGTGGCCCGCACGCTCGAGGCGCAGACCGATCTGGTGCGGCAGTTGCAGGCACGCACGGTCAGCCGGCAGTATCTCGCGCTGGCCTGGGGTGTTTTGCCGCGGGCAATGACGGTGGATGCCGCCATCGCCCGTCATCCGCGTGACCGCCTGCGCATGGCTGTGGTGGCGGACGGCAAGCCGGCGCGTACCCATTTTTCGCCGCTGGCGGTGCTGTCCACGCCGCACGGACAGGTCACGGCCTTGCGCTGCAG
Organism: Pseudomonadota bacterium; assembly: GCA_021783435.1. The sequence continues at coordinate 4,096 of JAJXUC010000006.1, forward strand.
CCTGGAGTCGGGTCGCACCCACCAGATTCGCGTGCATGCCCAGCACGCCGGCTTGCCCCTGCTGGGCGACGCCCTGTACGGCCGGCGCGGCGCCCCCCCGCTGCAGATCCAGCGCCAGGCCCTGCATGCCGCGGCACTGCGTTTTGTGCATCCCGCGTCGGGCAGACTGCGCGGTTTCGTCTCGTCCATCGCGGTCGACATCGTGGCGCAATGGCAAGACCTGGGTGGCATAGCGGCTGCGTTGGACCCCAAAGCCTGGAGCGACGATGACGCCGCGGCCTGATTCCTGGATCGACACGCCTTGGCCCGACAACCCACGGGTGCATGGCGTCTTCACCAGCCGCCAGGGCGGCGCCAGTGCCGGGCCTTATGCCGGGGCAGCGCGCATGCCAGGGGGAGAGCCCTCCGGTGGCATGAACCTCGGCAGCCATGTGGGCGACGCGCCGCAGGCCGTGGCGTCCAATCGGGCCCGTCTGGCGGCCTGGCTCGGTGATGTGCGCGTTGTCTACCTCGACCAGGTGCACGGCACCGAGGTCGCCGACCTCGACCGTTGGGACGGCGCCTCCACGCCGCAGGCCGACGCCGCCGTCACCGCCACACCAGGCCTGGCGGCCTGCGTGCTGGTGGCCGACTGTCTACCCGTGCTGTTTGCCGCACCCGACGGCCGCGCGGTGGGCGCGGCGCATGCGGGCTGGCGCGGCCTCGCCGGTGGTGTGCTCGACCACACCCTGCAAGCCCTGTGCCGCAAGGCTGACTGCAAGCCCGCGGAGGTGCAGGCCTGGCTGGGACCTGCCATCGGCCCGCGAGCCTTCGAGGTCGGTGGCGAGGTGCGCTCGGCTTTCGTCCAACAGGACTCGGAGGCGTCCGGCGCCTTCGTGGCCACGGCGCAGCCGGGAAAGTGGCTGGCGAATCTGTTCCAGTTGGCACGGCTGCGTTTGCAGGCGGCTGGCATGGTGCTGTCTCAGGTGCAGGGCGGCGATGTCTGCACGGTCAGCAATCCGGCGCGGTATTTTGCGTACCGGCGGGATCGGGTCACCGGCCGCCAGGCGGGTCTGGTGTGGATTGCGGCCCGCTCGACATGAACCCGCGCCTCCGGACCGCGCAAGGCCATTCGCCCGGATCCCGGCGCGGGGAAATCGCGTTGACACTGCATGGGCTTTGCTCAAGAATGAAACCGGGTTGCCCAGTTGCTTGTCTGGCCCGCATGTTCCACCACGTCGAGACCCACCCCAAACAGACAGCCAGCCATGCGACAGGACCGTTGCACGCCGTTCCTCCCCGCGGGGATTGTCATGCCCCAAACTCCCGCCAGCCCGCTCCAACATACCCTGCCTCAGACACAAGGACGGTGTGCCGTCAGGCAGCTGAACTTGCCATCTTGGGACAGTGGCGGCTTGGCTCTTGTTGTGTACACCGATTGACGATCTGCCGCCCCGTCGCGGCGCTCAAATTTCTGAGCCCAACCATCAGACTGCCCCATGTCAGCACAGCCCTTTGCATCCGCAGGTTCGACAGACCGCGCATCGAGCGCATCCGATGCGTCCTCAGCCTCGCCCCCGGCATGGGCCGAAGGTCTGCAGCAGGCATTCGTCGCCGCCCTGCAGTCGGCGGGCGATCAGGCTCGTTCGCTGCGGCTCGACCCGGCCCGCGTGGCCGACATCCAGGGCCGGTTCGGGCGTGAGTACGCCGATCTGTGGAGCAGCCTGCTGGGCAGCAGCGTCCAGCCGATCGATGTCAAGGACCGGCGCTTCGCTGCCGAGAGCTGGCGCGAAAACCGTTTTTCCACCTACACCGCAGCCCTGTATTTGCTGGGCGCGCGCGCCTTGCTCGAACTGGTGGACGCGGTGCAGGCAGACGTCAAGACCCAGCAGAAAATCCGCTTCGCGGTACAGCAGTGGGTGGACGCCGCGGCTCCGAGCAACATCTGGGCGCTCAATCCCGAGGCCATGCAAACCGCCATCCAAACCCACGGCGAGAGCCTGCGACGGGGCATGGACAATCTGCTGGCCGATTTGCGCCGGGGCAAGATCACCCAGACCGACGAGCGCGAATTCGAGGTCGGCCGCAACGTCGCCACCAGCGAGGGCGCCGTGGTGTTCGAAAACCCCTGGTTCCAGCTCATCGACTACAAACCCTTGGTGGCCCAGGTGCATGCGCGGCCGCTGCTCATCGTGCCGCCGTGCATCAACAAGTTCTACATCCTCGACTTGCAGCCGGCCAATTCGCTGGTGCGCTACGCCCTGGAGCAGGGCCAGCGCGTGCTGCTGATGTCGTGGCGCAACCCCGATGCGAGCTGCGCCCACTGGACCTGGGACGACTACATCGACCATGGCGTGCTGCGCGCCATCGCGGTGGCGTGCGACATCGCCGCCGCATCGGCTCCCGCGGCCAAGGCGGCTCCATCGGGCAAGGCCACGAAGGCCGGCAAGGCCGCAGCCAAGACGGACGAGGCGGACAAGACAGGCCAGACGTCAACGCCCCTGCCGCAGGACGGCATCAATGCCTTGGGATTTTGTGTCGGCGGCACGCTGCTGGGCACGGCTCTGGCGGTGCTGGCAGCCAGGGGCGAGAGGCCGGTGCACAGTGTCACCTTGCTCACCACCATGCTGGATTTCTCCGACACCGGCATTCTCGACGTGTTCATCGACGAAGCCCAGGTGCGCTTGCGCGAAGCCACCATCGGCAAGGGTGGCCTGCTCGCCGGGGCCGAACTGGCGGCGGCTTTTTCCAGCCTGCGCCCCAACGACCTGACGTGGAATTACGTCGTCGGCAATTACCTCAAGGGCGAAACTCCGCCACCTTTCGACCTGCTGTACTGGAACGCCGACAGCACCAATCTGCCTGGCCCGATGCTGGCCTGGTACCTGCGCAACACCTATCTGGAAAACAAGCTGCCCAGGCCCAACGCGGTCAGCGTGACGGGCACGCCGGTGGACTTGCGGCGCATCACGATCCCGGCGTTCGTGTACGCCTCGCGCGAGGATCACATCGTGCCCTGGCATGCGGGCTACGCCTCGGCCCTGCTGCTGGGGGGCGCGACCCGCTTCGTGCTGGGCGCTTCAGGGCATATCGCCGGCGTCATCAACCCGGCGTCGAAGAACAAGCGCAGCCATTGGCGGCTGGACCAACCGCCCCCCAAAGCGCAAGCGAACGCCAAACGCAAAACCCTGACCAAGCCCCTGCCAGCCACGCCGGCCGCCTGGCTGGAGCAGGCGACGGAATATCCTGGAAGCTGGTGGTCGGATTGGGCCGCCTGGCTGGCGGTGCAGGGCGGCCCGCTGCAGCCTGCACCGAAGCAATATGGTGGCGCCGGATACAGGCCGATCGAACCCGCCCCCGGGCGTTACGTCAAGGTCAGGGCATGACGGCTGCCGGGCCTTGCGCGTCAAACGACTGATTTTTCTTGTTCGTCCATACCCCCAACCAAGGATATTTCTCCATGAGTGAAGACATCGTGATTACCACGGCCGTGCGCACGGCCGTGGGCAAATTCGGCGGCTCGCTGGCCAAGACCTCAGCAGTCGATCTGGGCGCATTGGTGGTGAAAGCGGCCGTTGCCCGTGCCGGCATCGAGCCCGCGCAGGTGTCGGAAGTCATCATGGGCCAGGTGCTGCAGGCGGGCGTGGGCCAGAACGCGGCGCGCCAGAGCCTGATCAAGGCCGGCCTGCCGGACATGATCCCGGCCATGACCATCAACAAGGTGTGCGGCTCGGGTTTGAAGGCCGTGATGCTGGCGGCGCAGGCCGTGGCCCTGGGCGACGCCGAAATCGTCGTGGCAGGCGGACAGGAGAACATGAGCGCCTCGCCCCATGTGCTGCCAGGCTCGCGCGACGGCATGCGCATGGGCAACTGGAACCTGATCGACACCATGATCACCGATGGCCTGTGGGATGCGTTCAACCACTATCACATGGGGACGACCGCCGAGAACGTGGCGAAGAAATACGACGTCACGCGCGAGATGCAGGACGCTTTCGCTGCAGCCAGCCAGAACAAGGCCGAGGCCGCGCAGAAGTCCGGTCGCTTCGCCGATGAAATCGTGCCGGTGATGCTGCCGCAGAAAAAGGGAGATCCGGTCGCTTTCGCCACCGATGAATTCATCCGCCACGGCGCCACTGCCGAGAGCCTCGCAGGGCTCAAGCCGGCGTTCGACAAGGCCGGCACGGTCACCGCCGGCAATGCCTCCGGCCTGAACGACGGCGCGGCCGCGGTGGTGGTGATGTCGGCCAAGCGAGCCGCGTCCCTGGGGCTCAAGCCGCTGGCGACCATTCGCGCCTACGCCAACGCCGGACTCGACCCCGCTTACATGGGCATGGGCCCGGTTCCGGCGTCCACGCGCTGTCTGTCGCGCGCGGGCTGGTCACCGCAAGACCTGGACCTGATGGAAATCAACGAGGCGTTCGCCGCCCAGGCCATCGCCGTGAACCAGCAGATGGGCTGGGACACGAGCAAGGTCAACGTCAACGGCGGCGCCATCGCCATCGGCCATCCCATCGGGGCCAGCGGTTGCCGCATCCTGGTGACGCTGCTGCACGAAATGAACAAACGCGACGCGAAAAAAGGCCTGGCCTCGCTGTGCATCGGCGGCGGCATGGGCGTGGCCCTGGCACTGCAGCGCTGATCAACCGCATCTCGATCGAAACACCATCACAACAACCCGAGGAGTCAACAATGAGCAAGAAAGTTGCGTATGTCACGGGCGGCATGGGCGGCATCGGCACCGCCATCTGCCGGCGCTTGTGCGAGGCCGGACACAAGGTGATCGCCGGCTGCGGACCCAATTCCTCGCGCAAGGACACCTGGCTGGAGACCATGCGTGGCCAGGGACTTGACGTTTACGCCTCGGAAGGCAACGTGGCCGACTGGGACTCGACCTGCGCGGCGTTCCAGAAGGTGTTCGCCGAACATGGGCAGGTCGACATTCTGGTGAACAACGCCGGCATCACCCGCGACGCCGTGTTTCGCAAGATGAGCTACGACGATTGGGACAAGGTGATGAAGACCAACCTCTACTCGATGTTCAACGTGACCAAGCAGGTCATCGACGGCATGGTCGAGCGCGGCTGGGGTCGGGTCATCAACATCTCTTCGGTCAACGGCGAGAAAGGGCAATTCGGCCAAAGCAACTACTCCGCAGCCAAGGCCGGCATGCATGGCTTCACCATGGCGCTGGCGCAGGAAGTGGCCTCCAAGGGCGTGACCATCAACACCATCGCGCCGGGTTACATCGCCACCGACATGGTCAAGGCGATCCGGCAGGACGTGCTGGACAAGATCGTCTCCACCATTCCGGTCAAGCGCCTGGGCAAACCGGAGGAGGTCGGTTCGCTGGTGACCTGGCTGGCCAGCGACGACGGCGCCTTCGTCACCGGGGCCGAGTTGTCCATCAATGGCGGCCTGCACATGAGCTGAGATGGGCCGCAGCCCCGGCCGCCGTTGGTGCGTGAGGGTTTGTCTGCACGCAAACGGCGGGTCGGGACGGCTGCAGATCGCAGTTTCTGTGCTCCAATCGAGTGCAATCCCGCAGTTTCCGCATCGCAACGACATGGCCAATCCAGAGACTCCCCAGCGCGTCATCAAGAAGTACCCGAACCGGCGCCTCTACGACACGGAAACCAGCGCCTACATCACACTGGTGGACGTGAAGGCGCTGGTGATGGAGGGTGGCCGCTTCGTGGTGCAGGATGCCAAGACCGGCGCCGACCTCACCCGCAGCATCCTGCTGCAGATCATTCTCGAGGAAGAGGCGGGTGGCATGCCGATGTTGAGCACGGCCATGCTGGAGCAGCTCATCCGCTTCTACGGCAATGCCATGCAAGGCATGATGGGCAGTTACCTGGAAAAAACCGTGCAGTCCTTCATCGACATCCAGGGCAAGTTGGCCGAGCAGTCGCGCGGACTGTACGACAGCCGCAGCTTCAGCCCGGAGATGTGGTCGCAATTCCTGAGCGGCCAGGCGCCCATGCTCCAAGGCATGATGGGCAACTACCTCGAGCAGAGCAAAATCCTGTACATGCAGATGCAGGAGCAGATGCAGCAACAGACCAAGCAGATGCTCGGCGCCTTCCAGCCGCCACCGGCGAAGAAGTAGGCAGGCAGGTAGGCGCAGCCGCGGTGGGGCGCGGGCGCTCAGCGACAATAGCGTCCATGACTGAAACCCCTATCACCTTGATGCCGGCGCCGCCGGCAACGTCCAAGAGTCCACCCAAGATCGGCTTTGTCTCACTCGGCTGCCCCAAGGCGCTGGTCGATTCCGAGCGCATCCTGTCGCAACTGCGCGCCGAGGGCTACGACACCAGCAAGAGCTATGACGGTGCCGATCTGGTCATCGTCAACACCTGCGGTTTCATCGACGCCGCCGTGCAGGAAAGCCTGGACGCCATCGGCGAGGCGCTGCACGCCAACGGCAAGGTCGTCGTCACCGGCTGCCTGGGCGCGCGCGCCGGCGCGGACGGTGCCAATCTGGTTCAGGCCGTGCACCCCAAGGTGCTGGCCGTCACCGGCCCGCATGCCACCGACGAGGTCATGCAGCATGTGCATGCGCACTTGCCCAAACCGCACGATCCCTTCGTCGATCTGCTGCCACCTGGGGGTCTGAAACTCACGCCGCGGCATTACGCCTATCTCAAAATTTCCGAAGGCTGCAACCATCGCTGCACCTTCTGCATCATCCCCAGCATGCGCGGTGATCTGGTGTCGCGGCCCATTGGCGATGTTCTGAATGAGGCCCGCGCCCTGCTGCAGGCCGGTGTGAAGGAACTGCTCGTGGTCAGTCAGGACACGTCCGCCTACGGCGTGGACGTCAAATACCGCACCGGCTTCTGGGACGGGCGCCCCATCCGCACCCGCTTCGCCGAACTGGCGCAGGAGTTGGCGGTGCTGGCCGAGCAGCACGACGCCTGGGTGCGCCTGCATTATGTCTACCCCTACCCGCATGTCGACGAGGTGCTGCCGCTGATGGCGCAGGGCCGTGTGCTGCCCTATCTCGACGTGCCCTTCCAGCATGCCCACCCGGACGTGCTCAAGCGCATGAAGCGCCCGGCCAGCGGCGAGCGCAATCTGGAGCGCATCGCCCGCTGGCGCGAAGTCTGCCCCGAGGTCGTCATCCGCTCCACCTTCATCGCCGGTTTCCCCGGCGAAACCGAAGCCGAGTTCGAGACCCTGCTCGACTTCATCCGCGAGGCCGAACTCGACCGCGTTGGTTGCTTCGCCTACTCGCCGGTGGACGGCGCTTCGGCCAACGACCTGTCCGATGCGGTGCCGCAGGCCTTGCGCGAGGAGCGCCAGGCGCGCTTCATGGCCGTGGCCGAGGAGATGTCCACGCGCAAGCTCAAACGTCGCGTCGGCCAGGACCTGCGGGTACTGGTGGATCTGGCCAAGCGCAGCGGGGCGGTGGCGCGCTCGTTCGCCGACGCCCCGGAAATCGACGGCAAGGTGCTGATCCGCGAGCCGGCTAAGCCCTCGCACAAAATGCGCCTGGCGCAAAGCGCAGGGCAGTTCGTGCGTGCCCGGGTGGTGGGCACGCAAGGGCACGATCTGGTGGCCGATCTGCTCTGAGCCGGCGCTGCAGCGCCGTCGCATTCCGTCGCTGCAGGTCGACTGCAGCGGGCAGCCAAACCCTGAATAGCTGTCTTCCCGAACCCCATCCATGACCTACACCGTCAAGGAAATTTTCTACACCCTGCAGGGCGAAGGCGCCAATGCCGGCCGTGCGGCCGTGTTCTGCCGCTTCGCCGGTTGCAATCTATGGACCGGTCGCGAGCAGGACCGCGCCAGCGCCGTCTGCCGTTTCTGTGATACCGACTTCGTCGGCACCGATGGCACCCTGGGCGGCAAGTTCTCCCGAGCCGCAGAGCTTGCGGCGCGCATCGCGGCGCAGTGGCCAGGCCCGGCCGGCGGGCTGCCGCATGTCGCAGCAGCGGCGCGCCGGCTGGTCGTGCTGACAGGTGGCGAGCCGCTGCTGCAGGTGGACCTAGCCCTGATCACGGCATTGCATGCCCAGCAATTCGAGATCGCGGTGGAAACCAACGGCACGCAGGATGCGCCTGAAGGGCTCGACTGGATCTGCGTCAGCCCCAAGGCTGGGGCGCCTTTGCGCCTGACACGCGGGCACGAGCTGAAGGTCGTCGTGCCGCAGCCGGACTTGGATCTCGACGCTCTCGCCGGGCTCGCGTTCGAGCATCGCTACCTGCAGCCCATGGATGGCCCGTCGCTAGCGGCCAACACCCAATGGGCCATTGCCCACTGCCTGGCCGACCCGCGCTGGCGCCTGAGTCTGCAAACCCACAAAATCACTGGAATTCGATGAAGGTCGAGCTTGCCCAACGCTTCTACTTCGAAGCGGCCCACACCCTGAACCGCGACCATGACCGCGATGGCAGCCTGCGGGTGCATGGTCACACCTATTGGGCCGAGGTGGCGGTGAAGGGCGAGCCTGATCCGGTCCATGGCATGCTGGTGGACCTGGCCATCATCCGTCGTGAAATCGTTCGCGTGCGCGAGCAGCTCGACCATCACCTGCTCGACGAGGTGCAGGGCCTGGGGCCGGCGACGCTGGAAAACCTCTGTGCCTATCTCTGGCGTGAACTCCAGCCCAACTTGCCCCCGCTCAGCCATGTGGATGTCTGGCGCGAGGCCAGCGGCGATCGCTGCCGCCTCACTGCCGATTGACTGCAGGGCAACTGGCGAGTCCGGGCTTGTTCGTGGGCTTGGCCAGCGTCAGAGATGGATGCCGAAGGCCGACAGATTCTTGTCCAGCATGTACACGGCAACCACGGCCACCAGGACGGCAAAAATCAGGTTGAGTGCCCCCTTGCTGGTCTTGCCCAGGTGCGTGGCCACGCGCGTGCCGATCCAGCCGCCGACGATGCCACCGCCGATGTACAGCCCAGCCACCCCCCAGTCCAGCAGGCCCGATCGGGCATAGTTCAGCGCCGTCGTCAGGCCGAAGGTGCCGACCGACACCAGCGACGAACCGATGGCCGTGATCATCGGCATGCCGGTGGACAACACCAGGCCGGGCACGATCAGAAAACCCCCGCCGATACCGAAAAAGCCCGACAACATGCCGACGATGGATGCGGCGATGCCGAGCTTGGCGGTTTTGCCCTTGGACGGGTGCTCGCCGATCAACGCTTGCGCGGTACCGGCCTTGCGTGGCCGCAGCATGAGCGCAGCGATCACCAGCATCAAGATGGCGAACAGGAACAGCAGCTTCTTGCCGTCCACCGCCTTGCCGAGGCTGGAGCCGACGAAAGCCGCCAGCGCACCGACGATCGCGAACACAATCGCATCCTTCCAACGCACATTGCCTGCACGCGCATGGGGAATGAGGTTGATGTAGGCATTGGCCGAGACCGCCAGCGCCGTCGTGCCGATGACCACATGCGGATTGGGATAGCCGACGAAGTACAGCAGCAGTGGCACGGCGAGGATGGAGCCGCCGCCCCCGATCAGCCCCAGGGAGAAGCCTACGGCGAAGCCTGAAAGGATGGCGAGAACGTGTTGCGTCGTGCTCAGCACCACGTCGGCAGATGTTGCGATGTGTTCGATGGGCATAGTCCCCAGAGCATACGAGAGGAGCGTCCCAAAAGCTGTGAGGAGTTGTGCCAACTCCATCAGCAGTTGTTTGTGCCGTGCGTGGCATCAAACCCCCTTGGGTTGTTCGCTACCGGACGTAACAAAGCTGACCGGACCTTGCTGCGTAGGGCGGCCGTAAGTCGTTGCGGCGAAATTAAAGGTCTGCGCGGGCACATGCCCGCGGCAGGCGCGCCCTGCGCATACCGGAGCCGCACAGGTTCCGGCCAACACCATCGAGACAGGAGACAAGACATGGACAAGAAAGCAATCAATCCCGCCCCACTCGGGCTATCGGGCTTCGCCCTCACCACCTGGCTGCTCAGCATGGTCAACGCCGGCTGGTTCCCAGGTCTGGACGTGCCCATGGTGCTGGCGAGCGCGTTTGCGTTTGGCGGTACGGCTCAATTCGTCGCTGGCGTGATGGAGGCAGGCGCCGGCAACAGTTTCGGCTTTGTCGCGTTTTGCGGATACGGCGCGTTCTGGTGGAGCTTCGCCCTGTTTGTCGACTTCTTCGCCAAGGGCGTGCAAGGCCCGTTCGTCGGCTGGTATCTGCTGCTGTGGGGCGTGTTCACCACCTATATGTGGATCGCCACCTGGAAAAAGGGCAAGGTGCTGATGCTGGTGTTCACCGCCTTGGTTCCGACGTTCTTCCTGCTGGCCGCGGGGGCAATGACCGGGATGGGTGGTCTCACCGTGTTCGGTGGCTATCTGGGTCTGGTGACGGCCGCGCTGGCCTTCTATCTGGCCGGCGCCGAAGTCATCAATGAATCCTGGGGGAAAGTGGTGTTGCCGGTCTGAACACCACGGCCCGCCAACAACAAAAAACCGCGGCCGAGGCCGCGGTTTTTTGTCGGAAGGAATGATCAATACTTATAGCCGATCGACACGCCCAGGGTGTCTTGCGACATGCTGAGTGATTCCGTGGCTCCTGCAGGATAGCCAAGCTGGGCGGGCAGGGCGCCGCTGACGCTGTGCTTGAAGGCATGCACATAGTCAAAGGAGAGTTCCATCGCATTGCTCAATGCGTAGGTCGCTCCCAAGGTGAGGTGATCCTTGACGATTCCAGGAGCCAAGGTGTTGAGCAGAACCTGCGAGCTGGGAACAGGATTATCTGAATGATTCCAGCCCGCGCGGACCGTGAGGCTGGGGTCGACTGCATAAGCGACGCCGAGTTTCACGACGGTGATGTCCTTCCAGCCAAAGCCGGGGCCATTCGAGGCGCCGAGTTGGCACATGTGCGCATAGAAACAGTCGACGGTGTTGCCGATGGCTGGAACGCCGCTGTAGAGAATGCGTTCGACGTCCCCTGCCAGCGTCAATTGGTTGTTGGGCTTCCACGCAAAACCGACACCGTAATTTGCGGGAATGTCAAAGCTTCCACCCCCCGCGAACAAGCCTTTGTACTTGCCGAAACTGCTCATGTGGGTCTTGGGCTGATAGGTCGCGCCAAGCGACAAGCCAGGAGCCAGTTCGCCGATCCAGCCAATGCGCACGCCCACTCCGTTGGATGAATCGTGACCATTGCCGGTCACGTTGCTCGGACTTGTTGAAGCATTGGCGAAGGGCCCGCTTGTTTGAGCAAACGCGTCCAGACCATTGGCTCTGAAGGTCTGGTGCACGAGATTGACGGCTATACCGATGGAATTGCTCGCATTCAGTTTGATGGCGAAGCTGGGGGAGATGAAAAGTTGGGTCAGGTCAACGCCAGCGCCATTGGTGTACGGCAGGCCGGAACTGCCAAGCTTGCTGTAGCCCGTGTTCATGCCACCGTTGCCATACATGCTCACGCCGGCAGACATGGTTGGGCTCAGCATGTGATTGACGCCGAGTTCAGGAATGACAAAGGTGCTGGTGTCGTTGCCGGAGTAGGTCGTTGTCGGACCCAGGCCTGACACGGTGACGTTGCGATCCGGTTTGAACAGGCTGATGCCTCCATCGACGCGATTGCCGATGAGGGCCATGCCGGCAGGGTTGGTCGCGGCGGCCAGGGCATCTTGCGGTAGGGCGATGCCCACGCCGCCCATGCCGACGGATTTGACGCTGTAGCCGGGCTGGAAGTAACCATCGGTGGCGTTGGCCGCGCCGGGGGCGATGATGCCTGCGAGGCACAGCGCTGCGGCAAGTTGTTTCAGCTGCATGAATTTGTCTCCCTTGGTGGGGCCGGATTTCGGCTCCGAGGTGGCTGTTGAGTAGCACTGCGCGATGCGAAGCAGGGCCCGGGACGAATACTGAAACTTAGTAGCAGTATTTCGACAACTTCATGCTAGGGGGCAGGGCGATGTCACCCCAATCCTGTTTTCCCGATATTGACGCGCGGTGAAATTTATGGCAGCGCCAGCCAGACCCAATGTTCAACGGGGTTGGCTTCGAGCCCGACAACGCAGTGCCGGACTGCGTTGGTGTCACGTGGGGAGCGACGGCAGCGGAAGCTGCAGCGCCAAGCGGCCTGGTCTGGCCGCGCGTCAGTCCGGCGTCGGCGGCACGTAGCCGACGGGTTGGTCAGCACCCTCGCCGAAGAAGAAGCGCTCCATTTGCCGTGCCAGGTATTTGCGGGCGTTGGCATCGGCCAGGTTGAGCCGGTTCTCGTTCACCAGCATGGTCTGGTGTTTGAGCCAGCCCTGCCAAGCTTCTTTCGAGACGTTGTCATAAATGCGCTTGCCGAGTTCGCCGGGGTATGGGGCGAAGTCCAGCCCTTCGGCCTCGCGGCCGAGTTTGACGCAATTCACCATGCGTGTCATGAGTTTTCCAGTCGATTGAAAGATGGGGCCATACGCAACGGCAGCACGCAACGGCAAGACGCAAGGGCCGTGCGGCCGGGTGCAGTTCGGGCAGTTCAGACCAGACGCTTGACCAGCACGCGCGAGCGGCGCTGGTCGTCGTAGCGCTGGCTGCGTTCGGGGGGGAGCCAGTCGCGCTCCACCGGTACGAAACCGCGCTTGATGAACCAGTGCATGGTACGGGTGGTGAGCACGAAAATACTCTGCAGTCCGGCAGCGCGGGCTTGCAACTCGATGCGTTTGAGAATGCGCTCGCCGTCGCCCTGGCCCTGTGCGGAAGGATCGACCGTGAGCGCGGCCATCTCGCCGGTCTTGCGCTCCGGATAGGGGTACAGCGCGGCGCAGCCGAAGATGATGCCGTCGTGCTCCAGCACGGTGTAGTTGGCGATGTCACGCTCGATTTCCGTGCGGCTGCGCTTGACCAGCACACCTTGATCTTCGAGGGGCTCGATGAGCTGCAGGATGCCGCCAACGTCATCCGCCGTGGCTTCGCGAAGATGCTCCAGATGCTCGTCGGCAATCATCGTGCCCACGCCATCGTGGGTGAACAACTCCAGCAGCAGGGCACCGTCGAGGGCGTAGGGGATGATGTGGGCGCGGTCCACGCCCCCGCGCACCGCGCGCAAGGCATGGCGCAGGTAGAAGGTGGTGTCGGTGGGCTGCTGCGGGTCGGGCAGACGGGCGAGCAGGGCTTCGGCCTGGGCCACGGTGAGTTCGGGCAGCAGGTGGTGGTCTTCGCCCACGACACCGTCCACTTCCGTGACGAGCACCAGTTTCTGCGCCTTGACGGCTGCGGCGACGCTACTGGCCACGTCTTCCATGCTGAGGTTGAAGGCCTCGCCGGTGGGCGAGAAACCGAAGGGTGACATCAGCACCACGGCGCCATATTCCAGCGCGCGCTGAATGGTCGGGGCGTCCACCTTGCGTACCAGGCCGGTGTGCTGGAAGTCCAGGCCGTCGATCACCCCCACCGGGCGGGCAGTGATGAAATTGCCCGACACCACGCGCAGCGACGCACCGGCCATGGGCGTGTTGGGCAGGCCTTGCGAGAAGGTCGCCTCGATCTCGAAACGCAACTGCCCGGCCGCCTCTTGCGCCGCGTCCAGCGCCACCTCGTCGGTCACGCGCATGCCATGGGCGTAGCGCGAGCCCACGCCTTTCTCCTTGAGTTGCGCCTCGATCTGCGGCCGAAAACCGTGGATGAGGACGATGCGCACGCCCATCGCCGCCAGCAGGGCCACGTCCTGCACCAGAGCGTTGAGCTTGCCCGCTGCAATCAGTTCGCCGGCGATGGCGACGACGAAGGTCTTGCCGCGGTGGGCATGGATGTAGGGCGCAACGGAACGCAGCCATTGCACGAACTGGGACTGTTCTTCGATCATCCTGGAATTATCCGGGATGATGGGCGCATGGCTGAAAATGAATGCTTTGCCAAGCCCTCATGCTCCCCAAGCCTCGTCTCGTCAACCTGATTCCACCGCTGCGGTTTCCTGCCGAACTGCCTGTCAGCGGCCGGCGCGACGACATCGCTGCCGCCATCGCCGCGCATCAGGTGGTCATCGTCTGCGGCGAGACCGGCTCGGGCAAGACCACGCAACTGCCGAAGATCGCGCTGGCCCTCGGCCGCGGCCTGGGTGCGGGTGGCAGTGGGCTGATCGGCCATACCCAGCCGCGCCGTTTGGCGGCCGTCACGGTGGCGCGGCGCATCGCCCAGGAAATCGGCACGCCGCTGGGCGAGCATGTCGGCTACAAGGTGCGCTTCGCCGACCGCTTCCAGCCCGGGGCTTCGGTCAAGCTGATGACGGACGGCATCCTGCTGGCCGAAACCCAGGGCGACCCGCTGCTGCGGGCCTACGACACGCTCATCATCGACGAGGCCCATGAGCGCAGCCTCAACATCGACTTCCTGCTCGGCCACATCCGCAACATCCTGCCACGCCGACCGGACCTGAAAGTCGTCATCACCTCGGCCACCATCGATGCCGAGCGATTTGCCCGGCATTTCGAAACGCACCTTCGCCCGGCGCTGGGCCGCCCCGAGCCGGGCGAAGCCCCCGAGGGGGGCAGCGACGTGGCGCAGCACGGAGCGAGGGGGCCGTCCACGGCGGCGCTGGGCCGCCCCGAGCCGGGCGAAGCCCCCGAGGGGGGCAGCGACGTGGCGCAGCACGGAGCGAGGGGGCCGTCCACGGCGGCGCTGGGCCGCCCCGAGCCGGGCGAAGTCCCCGAGGGGGGCAGCGACGTGGCGCGGCGCGGAACGAGGGGGCCGTCCGTGCCTGCTCCGGTCATCGAAGTCTCGGGCCGGCTGTATCCGGTCGACATCCGTTGGCGCCCCTATGGTGTGGATGTCCAGCCCCGTGCTGGCGCACCCGCTGCCGCCGAACTGGCCACCCGTGCGCAGGCGCAGCGCGAGGAGCGCGACCTGCACGCCGCCATTTGCGACGCGGTGGACGAACTCTGGCGCGAAGGCAGCGGCGACATCCTCGTGTTCCTGCCCGGCGAGCGCGAAATCCGCGACGCCACCGAAGCGCTGCGCAAGCACCATCTCGACACCGCGCGGCGCGGCGTCGACATCCTGCCGCTGTACGCGCGCCTGTCGCAGGCCGAGCAGGACCGCGTATTCCAAAGCGGTGGCGCACGGCGCGTGGTGCTGGCGACGAACGTGGCGGAAACCTCGCTCACGGTGCCGGGCATCCGCTACGTGATCGATGCCGGCAGCGCGCGGGTGAAGCGCTACAGCTACCGGCAGAAGGTCGAGCAGCTGCAGGTCGAGCCGGTCAGCCAGGCGGCGGCCAACCAGCGCGCGGGGCGCTGTGGCCGCATGGCCAACGGCATCTGCATCCGGCTGTATGACGAGGCCGATTTCAACGCCCGCCCACGTTTCACCGACCCCGAAATCCTGCGCTCCTCGCTTGCTGCTGTGATTCTGCGCATGCAGGCGCTGGGGCTGGAGGGGGTCGAGCAGTTTCCCTTCATCGACCCGCCACCACGCAAAGCCATTGCCGACGGCTACCAGTTGCTCGTCGAACTGGGTGCGGTGGATGCGCAAAACCAGCTCACCGAGGTGGGCCGCGAGCTTGCCCGCTTGCCGCTGGACCCTCGCCTGGGCCGCATGGTTCTGGAAGCGCGCCGGCTTGGTGCCTTGCATGAAGTTCTGATCATCGCCGCGGCCCTCGCCGTGCAAGACCCGCGCGAGCGCCCAGCCGACAAACAGGAAGCAGCCGACACCGCGCACCGCCGCTTCGTCGAGGGCACGTCCGAACTGGCGGGCTGGCTGAAGCTCTGGGCGCATTACCACGCGCTGGTGGCGCATAAAAAATCCAACCGCAAGCTGCACGATCAGTTGCGCGCCGAGTTCCTCTCACCCATGCGCATGCGCGAGTGGCACGACATCCACAGCCAGTTGCTCACCGTGGCGGCGGAGCAGGGGTGGCGGGTCGATCCAAGTCAAGCGCCGGGCCGCCAGTCGCCAGAGTCGACTGGCCTTCGTGCCGTCCAAGCCCGCGCAGGCGGGCTTAGAGCCGCGGCGCTCAGCCCCAAGTCTGACTTGCCCCCTCGGGGGGCGGGAGCCGCGAGGGGCGACCTCGGAGCGGTTCCAGCTCTTGCGGCCAGTGATGAAAACATCCACCTCAGCCTGCTGGCCGGTCTGCTCGGCAATGTCGGCTGCAAGGCGGATGACGGGCCGCATTATTTGGGCGCGCGCGGCATCAAATTCCTCATCCATCCGTCATCGCCCATCGGCCGCAAGGCCGGGCGCTGGGTGATGGCGGCGGAACTGGTGGAAACGACGCGGTTGTATGCGCGCGGCGTGGCGCGCATCGAGCCGTCGTGGATCGAGCGCGTCGGCGCGCACCTGCTGCAGAAAACCCTGCTGGAGCCGCATTGGGAAAAGACGCCGGCGCAGGTGGTGGCGTTCGAGCGTGCCACGCTGTATGGCCTGGTGGTCTACAACCAGCGCCGCCTCGACTTCGGCCGCGTGAATCCGGCGCAGGCACGCGAGCTGTTCATCCGCCACGCACTGGTGGAGGGCGAGTGGGATTGCCGCTGGCCGTTTTTTGCCCACAACCGCAAGCTCATTGCCCAGGTCGAGGCGCTGGAAGACAAGGCGCGGCGGCGCGACGTGCTGGTGGACGAAGCCTTGATCGAAGCCTTTTACGAGCGATTCATTCCAGCCAACGTGTTTGGCGGCACCAGCTTCGACACCTGGTATCGCCAGGCCAGCAAGGCCCAGCCGCGCCTGCTGTTTCTGGAGCGCGAGGCCCTGATGCGCCACGAAGCTGCCGGCATCACCACCGAAGCCTTCCCCATGCGCTTGCGCATCGGTGCGCTGGAGTTGCAACTGGCCTACAGCTTCGATCCTGGTGGCGCGCGCGACGGCGTGACGGCCACCGTACCGCTGGCCGCGCTCAACCAGATTCCCGAGCAGCGCCTGGCCTGGCTGGTGCCCGGCATGCTGGCCGACAAGCTCACCGCGCTGCTCAAGAGCTTGCCGCAAAAACTGCGCTCGCGCCTGGTGCCGCTGCCCGACACCGTGCGCCGCTTCGCTGCGACCCTGAGCACGCCCGAACGCTACGCCCAGGGCGAGTTGCTCGACGCGGTGCGGGCCCTGGTACGTGAGCACACCGGGCTGATTCCGCGCCCGGAAGACTTCAAGCTCGACACCCTGGGTCCGCATGTGCTGTTCAACCTGCGGGTGATCGACCCGCAAGGCCGTCAACTGGGCATGAGCCGCAACCTCAGCCGTTTGCGCGTCGATCTCGCCGATGCTGCCCGCACCGCATTCCAGGACGCCGTGCGGTCGCAAAGCGCGCAGGACGTGGAACTGGATTCGGCGAACGGCCTTGATGCGCCACCGATGGCGCTGGCCGAGAGCCGTACGCATCCGCGCGACATTCGGCCGGCCGAGGCCCGCGCTCCGGCCTCGGCGCAGGCCGAACCGCGCTACACCGACTGGACGTTTGGCGAACTCCCCGAGCTGCTGGAAATGCGTCGTGGGCAGCAAACCCTGGTGGGCTTTCCGGCCCTGATCGACCGAGGTGACCATGTGCAGTTCGACGTGTTCGACACCCCTGAGGCGGCAAGCCGGGCGCACCGCGAAGGCCTGCGACGCCTGTTCGCGCTGCAACTGCGCGAGCCGTTGAAGGCTGCCGAGAAAAACCTGCCGGGTTTCCAGCAGGCCGCCATGCAGTACATGCCGCTGGGCTCGGCCGATGATTTGCGCCGGCAAATCCAGGACGCCGCGCTCGACCTGGCGTTTCTTGCCGACCCGTTGCCGGCGAATGCCGCCAGCTTCGCCGAGCGTCTCGCCGCCGGCCGTCCGCGGCTGCAGTTGCTGGTGCAGGACATGGGCCGTCTGGCCGCAACCATCCTCGCCGAATGGCATGCCGCCAGCAAGAAGCTCGTTGCCTTCAAACCGCAAGCGGCGCTGCATGCCGACATCACCGCGCAGCTCCAAGCCCTGCTGCCCAAGCGCTTCATGCTCGAGTTGCCCGCCTCCCGGCGCGCGCATCTGCCGCGCTACCTCAAGGCGGTGCAACTGCGCCTGGACAAGTTTCGCGCCGACCCTGCGCGCGACACGCAGCGCCAGGCCGAGATGGCGCCTGTGCTGGCGCGGCTCAGGCGCGAACTGCAGCAGGCGCAACAGGGGGGTGCCAGCCCCGACCCGCGACTCGTGGAGCTGCGCTGGATGCTGGAGGAGTTGCGTGTCGCCCTGTTCGCGCAGGAATTGCGCACGCCCACGCCGGTGTCGGTCAAGCGCGTGGAAAAGGCCTGGGACCAATGGCGGGCGTGAGCCCGGTGAGGTGAGCCGCCGCGGATGGCCAGGCGTGGGGTGTGGCGCTGTTGCACTTCGATGGCCCGTGATTACCCTTAAAACATGACGAGTCGTTACCGCGTTCACATTTCGTCACTGAGATTCTGTCGCGTTTGAATCTAACCTTTGACGAATAAGCGCGACCGGCATCACTCGCCCGAAGCGCCAACCATCTGCGGAGATCCCGCAGCATTCAACTTTGGAGACGACATTCATGTCCAAGCCCAACTCGGTGCGCAAGCTCGGGCCGCTGCAGGTCATCCTGCTGGCGATTCCCTGCGTTGCCGTGCTCATCGTGCCCTATTTCAACGTGCTCGAACCCAGTCTCTTCGGCATTCCCTTCTTCTACTGGTGGCAACTGATGTGGGTGCCGTTGTCCGGTGTGTTCATCGCCATCGTCTACAAGATGGTCGTGCCAGCAGGTAGCGGGGACTGAACGTCATGAACATCATTGCAACCGTCGTTTTCATCGGTCTGTTTCTGTTCATCACCGTGCTGGGTTTCGTCTCGGCGCACTGGCGCAAGGGCGACATGTCGCACCTGCACGAGTGGGGCCTGGGTGGGCGCCGCTTCGGAACGTGGATCACCTGGTTCCTCATCGGCGGTGATCTTTACACCGCCTACACCTTCATCGCCGTGCCGGCCCTGGTGTTCGGTGCCGGCGCCCTGGGCTTCTTTGCGCTGCCCTACACCGTGCTGGTGTACCCGCTGGTGTTTGCCATCCTGCCCCGACTGTGGATGGTGGCGCGCAAGCACAACTACATCACCGCGTCGGACTTCATCGCCGGGCGTTACAACAGCCCGGGGCTGGCGTTGGCGATCGCCGTCACCGGCATCGTTGCCACCATGCCCTACATCGCGCTGCAACTGGTGGGTATCCAGGTGGTCATCGGCGGCCTGGGCTTCCCCACCGGGCAAGGGCTGATGGGCGAGGTGCCGCTGATCATCGCCTTCGTCATTCTGGCGGCGTTCACCTACACCAGCGGCCTGCGGGCGCCAGCGTCCATCGCCGTGGTGAAAGACCTGCTGGTTTACATCACGGTGATCGCGCTCATCGTCATCGTGCCGATCAAGATGGGCGGTTTCGGCAACATCTTCGCTGCCATTCCGGCGAAAAAGTTGCTGCTGCCGCCGATCAAGGACGGCAATACCGGGCTGATGTCGTTCTACGGCACCCTGGCTTTCGGCTCGGCGCTGGCGCTCATGCTCTACCCGCATGCCACCACCGCGGTGCTTGCCGCCAAGGGCCCCAACACCCTGCGGCGCAACTGGGTGTTCCTGCCGGCGTACTCCTTCGTGCTGGGCTTGATCGCCATGCTCGGCTATGTGGCCTATGCCTCCGGCATCGCCAAACTGCCTGACCTGGCACCGTACTTCAAGCAGTACGGTCCGCAGTTCGCCATGCCCGGCCTGCTGTTGCACTACTTCCCGAGTTGGTTCGTCGGGGTGGGTTTCGCGGCTGTGGCCATTGGTGCGCTGGTGCCGGCGGCCATCATGTCGATCGCGGCGGCGAACCTGTTCACCCGCAACATCTACAAGCCCTACATCAACCCGCAATGTTCGGCGCAGAAAGAAACCGACATGGCCAAGCTGGTGTCCCTGGTGGTCAAGTTCGGCGCGCTGCTGTTCATCATCTTCCTGCCCTTGACCTATGCCATTCAGTTGCAACTGCTGGGCGGCATTCTCATCCTGCAGACCTTCCCGGCCATCGTCTCCGGCATCTACACCCGCTGGTTCGATGCCAAGGCGCTGCTGCTGGGTTGGGCCGCCGGACTGGCTTGGGGGATCTGGGCGGCCTCGCTCAACGGCTTCAAGACTTCGGGCTATGCGCTGCACCTCGCCGGCATGGTGATTCCGGCCTATATCGGCCTGTATGCGCTGGTCGTGAACTTCGTCGTGGCTGTCATTGCCACCCTCGTGGTTCGGTTCCTGGGCATGACCAACGACAAGGACGCGACGGTCGCGGCCGATTACGCGGGTTGACGGGACGCACAACCGCGCGTTCAACGACGTCGCCCGACGTCAGTTCAGCAGCAACAAGGGCCGGCCATGTCGGCCCTTGTTTTTTGCGCGCTGTGCTCACGCATAATCGACCTCCTCTGACGCCTCATCCGACCCCACCCCATGCTGCTCACCGCCACGCTTGTGCTCATCGCCGCGCTCCTGCCCATCGTCGCCGCAGGCATCGCCAAATCCGGGGCCTTCCGCGCCAAGACCAACCGCTACGACAACAACGAGCCGCGCGCCTGGCTCGAGAGTCATCCGGACCCGCGCCGCAGGCGGGCCAACGCGGCGCAGGCCAACACCTTCGAAGCGCTGCCTTTCCTGTTCGCCGCCACCTTGTTCGCGCTCTACGGTCATGCCGATCTGGCCGTGGTCAACGCCCTGCTGATGGTCTGGGTGGCGTTGCGCGCCGGCTACCTCTGGCTGTACGTGAACGATCGCGCCAGCCTGCGCTCCACGGTCTGGTTCCTCGCCGTGCTGGTCAACGTCGCCGTCTTGTTCGCCCCGTTCTATGGCTGATGCCCCAGCGCCCGCGCAGCCTGCCGCAGGGACCGGCCCGGGCCCGCTGGCTGGGTTGCGCGTCGTGGAACTCGGCAGCCTCATCGCCGGACCGTTCGCCACCCGGCTGATGGCCGAGTTCGGCGCGGACGTGGTCAAGATCGAATCTCCCGCGCAAGGCGGTGATCCCGGCGGCGATCCCTTGCGCACCTGGCGCAAGCTGCATGCCGGCACCTCGTTGTGGTGGGCGGCGCAGGCGCGCAACAAGCGCTGCATCACTGTCAACCTCAAGCACCCGAAGGGCCGTGACGTTGTGCTGCGCCTGGCGGCGCGGGCCGATGTGCTGGTGGAGAACATGCGTCCCGGCACACTGGAAAAACTCGGCCTCGGCTGGGACCAACTCCGTGCCGTCAACCCCAGTCTGGTGATGGTGCGCATTTCCGGTTTCGGCCAGACCGGGCCGATGCGCCAGCAGCCCGGCTTCGGCGCGATTGCCGAGGCCATGGGCGGCATGCGCTACCTCATCGGCGACCCCGATCGGCCGCCCATGCGCGCCAATTTGTCGCTGGGCGATTCCATCGCTGCGTTGCACGCCGCCATGGGCGCGCTCATGGCGCTGCGCCACCGCGACGCCACCGGCGGGCGCTGGACCGGCAGCAGCGGTGGAGAAGGCCAGGTGGTGGACGTGGCGCTGACCGAGAGCGTGTTCAACCTGCTGGAGAGCACGCTGATGGAGTACAGCGCCGACGGCACCGTGCGCGAGCGCACGGGCACGAGCATTCCCGGCATCACGCCGTCGAACGTGTACCGCAGCCAGGGTGGCGAATGGGTGCAGATTTCCGGCAACGGCGACGCCATTTTCAAGCGCCTGATGCGCGCCATCGGCCGCATCGACATGGCCGAAGATGCTGGCCTGGCCAGCAACCAGGGTCGCATGCAGCGCGTCGGCGAGATCGATGCCGCCATCCAGGCCTGGGCCGGGCAGCACGACGCCGATTCCATCGTGCTGACCATGCGCGCTGCCGAGGTGCCCGCCAGCCGCATCTACAGCATCAAGGACATCGTTCAAGATCCCCAATTCCAGGCGCGGGGCATGTTCCAGCGCCACCACTTGGCCGATGGCGCTTCGGTCGAGCTTCCCACACCAGCCCCCCGCTTGTCGCTCACCCCAGGCGGCACGCGCTGGCTCGGGCCGGAGCTGGGTGCGCACAACGAGGAAGTCTTGCACGAGGCGGGATGGACTGCGGCGGACATCGTCGCATTGCGGCAGCAGGGCGCCATCTGAGCCCGGCTCAAGGCGTGCGGGCAGGCGGCCGGTCTGCGGGCCGGCGAACTCTTCGACGCTGTTCAGCCTCGCGCTGGCAGGGATGCAGATCTGCGGCGCTCAGCGCTTGATCGCCCGCCAGCCGATGTCCTGCCGGAACTGCATGCCCTCGAAGGCGATCTGGCGCACGCCGACATAGGCGCGGGTTTGCGCCATGCGCGCCGAGTCGCCCAGGGCGGTCACGGCCAGCACGCGCCCGCCGCTGACATGCACCTGCCCGCCCTCCAGCCGCGTGCCGGCGTGGAAGACATGCAGATCGTCCGCGTGTTTGGGGATGCCGCCGATGGCGCCGCCCAGGCGCGGGGCTTCGGGGTAGCCGGGCGCGGCCATGACCACGGCCAGCGCGGTGCGCCGGTCCCATTGCAGTTCCAGCTTGTCGAGCTTGCCGTCGATGGCCGCGTCGAACACGGTCACCAGATCGCTTTTCAGGCGCATCAGGATGGGCTGGGTTTCGGGGTCGCCGAGGCGACAGTTGAACTCCAGGGTCTTGGCGTGGCCTTGCGGGTCGATCATCAGCCCGGCGTAGAGAAAGCCGGTGTAGTCGTGTCCCTCGGCGGCCATGCCCTGCACCGTGGGCAGGATGACTTCGCGCATCACCCGCGCATGCACTTCGGGCGTCACCACCGGGGCCGGCGAGTATGCGCCCATACCGCCGGTGTTGGGTCCGCGGTCTTCATCCTGCAGGCGCTTGTGGTCCTGACTGGAGGCCAGGGGAACGACGTTGCGGCCATCCACCAGCACGATGAAGCTGGCTTCCTCGCCATCGAGAAAATCTTCGATCACCACCCGCGCGCCGCCTTCGCCATGCTGCACGCCGTAGGTGTTGTGCTCCAGCATGTCGGCCACGGCGGCATGCGCCTCGGCCAGGGTGAGAGCCACGACCACGCCCTTGCCGGCGGCCAGGCCGTCGGCTTTCACTACCAGCGGTGCGCCGTGGGTGTCGATGTAGGCGTGCGCCTCAAGTGCGTCGCTGAAGGTACGGTGGGCCGCAGTGGGAATGCCGTGACGCGCCATGAAGGCCTTGGCGAAAGCCTTGGAGCTCTCAAGCTGGGCCGCGCCTTGCGTCGGGCCGAAGATGCGCAGGCGGCGCATGCGGAAATAGTCGACGATGCCGGCCGCCAGTGGCGCTTCGGGGCCGACCACGGTGAAGTGGATGTCCTCGGCGATGCAGAAATCGGCCAGTTGCTGCGGGTCGGTGATGGGCAGGTTCTCCACCCGCGTTTCGGTTGCCGTGCCGCCGTTGCCAGGTGCGGCGTACACCTTCTTGACGCGCGGTGATTGCGCCAGCTTCCAGGCCAGGGCGTGTTCGCGCCCGCCCGAGCCGATGACCAGGATTTTCATGTGCGTGTTGGATGCAGGAGGCGTGGCCGGGCAGAGGGGCGTTCAGGGCAGGACGGCGTTGTGGTCCACGCGCTGGACGTCGTCGAGGTCTTCGAGCGCATCCACCAGCTTGTGCATGCGCTCGGCGTCGTCACCGGCCAGTTCCACGTCCACGCTGGGCTTCATGCCGAGTTCGGCCAGTTCGGGCTTGAGCGCGGCGGTCACGAAGGCCTTGCCCACCGCCTCGAAATCGTGCGGATCGCAAATGACTTCGATCGAGCCGTCGTCCAGCGTGTTCACGTCCTCCGCCCCGGCGTCGAGCGCGGCTTCCATCACCTTGTCCTCGCTCGTGCCCGGCGCGAACAGGAACTGGCCGCAATGTTTGAACTGGAATGCCACCGAGCCTTCGGTGCCCAGGTTGCCGCCAAGCTTGGACAGCGTATGCCGCACCTCGGCCACGGTGCGCACGCGGTTGTCGGTCATGCAGTCGATGATCAGGGCGGCGCCGCCCGGACCGTAACCCTCGTAGCGGATTTCCTCGTAGTGCGCGCCGTCCAGGTTGCCGGTGCCGCGGTCGACTGCGCGCCTGAGGTTGTCGGCCGGCATGTTGGCTTCGCGCGCCTTGTCCATGGCCATGCGCAGGCGCGGGTTGGTGGCCACGTCGCCGCCGCCGAGCTTGGCGGCAACCGTCACCTCACGAATGATCTTGGTCCAGACCTTGCCGCGTTTTTCGTCCTGACGGCCTTTACGGTGCTGGATGTTGGCCCATTTGGAATGGCCGGCCATAGTGTTCGCTCCCGGCGCGCGGCGCCTTAGGTTTTGTCATTGCCTTAGACTGAATCGTCCAAAGTCGCCGGCATTTTACGGCCCCTCATTTGCGAGATTCCCGATGTCCGATCCCATCTTCATCGCCCAGCACGGCGGCGTGCAATGCCAGCTGCTGCCACGTCTGGCCAATCGCCACGGTCTCATCACCGGCGCCACCGGGACCGGCAAGACCGTCAGCCTGCAGGTGCTGGCCGAGGCGTTCTCGCGCATCGGCACGCCGGTGTTCATGGCCGATGTGAAGGGCGATCTCACCGGCGTCTCGCAGACTGGAAGCTCCAGCCCCAAACTGGCCGAGCGCCTGAAAAGCCTGGGTTTGCCCGAGCCTGTTTTTGCGGCCTGTCCCGTGACCCTGTGGGACGTGTTCGGCGAGCAGGGCCACCCCATTCGCGCCACCATCTCCGACATGGGGCCGCTCCTGCTGGCACGTCTGCTGCAGCTCAACGAGACGCAGACCGGGGTGCTCAATCTGGTGTTCAAGATCGCCGACGACAACGGTTTGCTGCTGCTCGACCTCAAGGACCTGCGCGCCATGCTGCAGGAAGTGGGTGACAACGCAGCGCAGTTCACCACCGAATACGGCAATATCAGCGTTGCCAGCGTGGGCGCGATCCAGCGTGGTCTGCTCCAGCTCGAAACCCAGGGCGCCGACAAGTTTTTCGGCGAGCCCATGCTCAACATCGACGACCTGATCCAGTCCGACGGCAACGGCCGCGGCATGGTCAACATCCTCGCTGCGGACAAGCTCTACCAGTCGCCCCGCGTCTATGCCACGTTCCTGTTGTGGATGCTGTCGGAATTGTTCGAGCGCTTGCCCGAAATCGGCGATCCCGACAAGCCCAAACTGGTGTTTTTTTTCGATGAAGCGCACCTGCTGTTCAACGATGCGCCCAAGCCTTTGCTGGACAAGATCGAGCAGGTGGTTCGCTTGATTCGCTCCAAGGGGGTGGGGGTGTTCTTCGTCACGCAGAACCCGCTGGACATCCCCGACGCCGTGCTCGGCCAGCTCGGCAACCGCATCCAGCACGCGCTGCGCGCCTTCACCCCGCGCGACCAGAAGGCGGTGAAGACGGCGGCCGAGACCATGCGCCCCAACGCCGGGCTGGACATCGCGCAGGCCATCACCGAACTCGCGGTGGGCGAGGCCCTGGTGTCCCTGCTCGACGACAAGGGCAGACCGTCGCCGACCGAGCGGGCATGGATGCTGGCTCCCGGCAGCCGCATCGGCCCCATCACGCCCGACGAACGCCGCGCGCTGATGCAGGGCTCGCTGGTGGCCGGGGTGTATGAAAAGCTGGTGGACCGCGAATCCGCCTACGAACTGCTCAAGGGCCGCGTCGCCGCGCAGCCAGCGCCCACGAACGCGCCCGGCCAGGCCACGCCGCCCCCCTCCACGGGCGGCCAGGCCTCGGGCGGCTGGCTTGGCGGCCTCGGCAGCGGCACCGGCCGCAAGGATTCGTTGCTCGAAGCCTTGGCCAAGTCGGCCGCGCGCAGCATCGGCAGCACGGTGGGCCGCGAAATCATCCGCGGTGTGCTGGGGGGGCTGCTGGGTGGGCGCAAGCGCTGACGCCGCCCGTTGAAGCGGCGCCGGCCGGCGCGGGAGATGTGTATGTGGCGCGCGCCATCGTTGGAGCGGGGGTTCGTGTCGCGCCGCACGGGTGATCCAAGCAGCTCGTGCCTGACCGGACTCTCTAAAATGCGTGCACAGTAACTGGCCGTTCACGGCGGGCAGCTTGTTTGCGGAGTTTCCCCTGCCCACCTCCACGCGGCAGCCACCGACTGGTTTGATCCGGTCCTCAGAGGATTCCATGGCGGCAGATACGCACGGCGCAGGCGCGGCACTGGCCACACAGGCCACGCCCGCCACGACGTCAACGCAGCAATCGGTTGATGTTCTCATCATCGGCGCGGGTCCGGGTGGGTCGACGGCGGCTGCGCTGCTGGCCGAACGCGGACTGCGCGTGGCGCTGCTGGAGAAGGACCATCACCCGCGCTTTCACATCGGCGAGTCGCTGCTGCCCGCCAACCTGCCGTTGCTGGACAAACTTGGCGTTGCGGCACAGGTCAAAGCCATCGGCATGGAGAAATGGGGCGCCGAGTTCGTCTCGCCCTGGCATGCGCAACACACCCAGACCTATGAGTTCGCCGATGCCTGGGACAAGTCCATGCCCATGGCTTATCAGGTGCGGCGCTCGGAGTTCGATCACATCCTGATCCGTAACGCTGCGCGCAAAGGCGCCGACGTGATGGAAGGCTGCACGGTGCACGATGTGCGGTTCCTGCCCGAGGCGCGGGGCGCCGTGGTCAGCGCCACGCACGATGATGGCACCCAATCCAGCTGGATCGCGCGCATGGTCATCGATGCGTCGGGCCGTGACACCTTTCTCGCCAGTCGCCTCAAGGCCAAGCACCGCGACCCGAGGCACAACAGTGCCGCTCTGTTCGCCCACTTTGCCGGCGTGCAACGACTGGATGGCAAGGCACAGGGCAACGTCACCATCGTCTGGTTCGAGCATGGCTGGTTTTGGTTGATTCCGCTGGCCGACGGCGCCACCAGCATCGGCGCGGTGGTCTGGCCGTACTACCTCAAGACCCGCGACAAACCGCTCGACCAGTTCTTCGCCGACACCATCGCCATGTCCCCCGACCTGTCAGCCCGGCTCCGCGCCGCAACCCGTGTGACCGAGGTCGAAGCCACCGGCAATTTTTCCTACAGCAGCGACCACACCCATGGCCCCAATTACCTGCTGATCGGCGATGCCTACGCCTTCATCGACCCCGTGTTTTCCTCCGGGGTGATGTTGGCCATGCAGGGTGGCTTCATGGCCGCCGACGCCGTGGAAACCTGCCTGCGCGAGCCGGCCAGGGCAGCGCAGGCGCTGGCCCGTTTCGACCGCGGCCTGCGCCATGGCCCGCGCCAGTTCTCCTGGTTCATCTACCGTGTCAACCACCCCACCATGCGCGACATGTTCATGGGCCCGCGCAATATCTGGCGCATGAAGGAGGCGTTGCTGTCAGTGCTGGCTGGCGACATTTTCGGCACCACCCCCATCTGGGGTTCGGTTCGCCTGCTCAAGGGTCTTTTTCACCTGATTTCCGTGCGGCATCTGGCCCGGTCATGGCGCGCCCGCGGGCTGCGCAAGCGGCAAATCCGGGTGGAATCCCTGCCCGGCGTCACGGGCGGGTGATGGCCGCCACATCGGCCTTGCAACTGCTGCTGCTGCCCGCCTCGGAACTCGCGGCGCAGCCTGCCGCGTGGCTGCGCACGGTGCTCGGGGTTGCCTGTTTCGGCAGCGCGTTGCCGCAGGCGTTGACCGGGCTGGACTTGCCGCTCGCGCAGGTTCAGGTGCAAGCATTGCGGCAAGGCTCGGTTTCGAGTGAAGTCTGGAGCGAAGTCTGGATCAGCGACGCGCCGCTGCGTGCCGGCGCACATGGCCGACTGCGCTGGCGCTGCAACGATGCGGTGTTGTTCGGTGAGCTGACGCTGGCGGCTGACGAGCTTGAAGTGCAGCGGGCGCCAGGGATCGACGCCAGCCTCCCGGGCCGGGGCACCAGCGAGATCTGGTGCGCTGCTGCCGCCGGGCAATCACCCTCCATGCAACGCGCCACCGAGCTGATCTATGACGAGTTGTTCGGCGCCATCGAGACGCTCGGCTTTCCTCACCTGTTGCGCGTGTGGAACCATATCCCCGACATCAACCGCGAAAGCGCCGGGCTGGAGCATTACCGCCAGTTCAACATCGGCCGCCAAGACGCCTTTCTCGCCCACGGCCGCCATGTCGGTGGCTCCAGCGTGCCCTCGGCCAGCGCGCTGGGGGCGGCGGGCAGCGCGCCACTGGTGGTGTATTTCATCGCCGGCCGCCGGCCGCCGGTGGCCATCGAAAACCCGCGTCAGCTCAGCGCCTATGACTACCCGGCCGACTACGGCCCGCGCGCGCCCACGTTTTCGCGCGCCAACCTGGCCTGCATCGCCGGTCACTCGGCGCTGTTCATTTCCGGCACCGCCAGCATCGTCGGCCACCGCACGCTCCACCATGGCGACGTGGCGGAGCAGACGCGCGAGATTCTGCGCAACATCGACGCCGTGCTGCGACAGTCCGGCGCCCAGGGGGCCCAAGGCCTGACGCTGCAAGACTTGCACTACAAGGTGTATGTCCGCCACGCCACCGATCAACCCGCGATCCAGGCCGAGCTGCAACACAGGGTCGGCGGCGCGCTGCGGGCGCTGTACTTGCAGGCGGACATCTGCCGCGCGGATCTGCTGGTTGAAATCGAAGCCGTGGCCTTGCCCACGTCGCAGGAGTTTGCATGCTGAAGGGTCGAACCCAGCTTGGCCTTGCCTTGGTGGCGCTGCTGGCCGGCCTTGGACCAGCCACCGCCCAAGTGGCGCCAAAGCCGCTGTGGGAGGCCGGTCTCGGCTTGGGTGTCCTCAGCTTTCCCGACTATCCCGGCTCGGACCAGCAGCGCAACGACATCGTGCCGACTCCGTATTTCGTCTACCGCGGCGAGATCTTCAAGGCCGGGCGCAACGGTTTTCAGGCGTACCTGTTCGACACCGAGCGCGTCGATTCCTACCTCAGCTTGAGCGCCTCGCCGCCGGTCAACAGCACCGACAATGTCGCCCGCAGCGGCATGCCTGACCTCAAGCCCACGATCCAGTTCGGCCCCGCGATCGAGGTGCATCTCTGGCAGTCGGCGGAGCGGCGCATGCGTCTGGACTTTCGCGTGCCGCTGCGCACCGTCGTCAGCGTGGCGTGGCATCCGCGCCAGGTGGGCTGGCTGCTCGCCCCGGTGCTCAATCTCGACATGGCCGACGTTGACGGGCTGAGCGGCTGGAGCCTGGGCCTGCAGACCGGCCCGCTAGTCGCCGACCGCAGCTACAACCAGACGTATTACGGCGTGGCTCCGGCTGACGCCACGGCCACACGAGCGGCCTACGCAGTGTCCGGCGGCTACGCCGGTAGCCAGCTCACCCTGGCCTTGAGCAAGCGCTTCCCCGGCTTCTGGGTGGGCGGGTTCGCCCGTTACGACAACCTGAGCGGCGCCGTTTTTGCCGACAGCCCCTTGATGCGCCGCAGCCGCAATCTCACGGCTGGCGTCGGCGTCGCGTGGATCCTGGGACAATCCTCCGAAATGGTCGACAGCCATGAATGACGATGTGATCTCGCACGATCCCGATGCTCCCGGCCTGCCGCGCCAGGTGTGGGATGCGCTGCGGGTGTATTTCGGCCTGGGCCTGCTCGGTGCGCTGGGCCTGCTGTGGTCGCTGCTGGCCGTTCCGCTGTACTACCTGCTGCCGCGCCGTGCCGGGTTGGCGTTCGGCCGCTGGCTGATTCACACGGCGTTTCGCGGGTACTTGCGCACGCTGGCGGCCATCGGCGCCTGCCGCTTCGACTTGTCCGCGCTGGACGTCCTGCGCGGCCAGCCGCCGATGATCGTCGCGCCCAACCATCCCTCGCTGATCGACGCGGTGCTCGTCATCTCCCGCCTGCCGGGCCTGGCCTGCATCATGAAGGCCGATATCCTCGACAACCCTTCGCTCGGCGCCGGTGCGCGCCTGGCGCGTTACATCCGCAACGACGCGCTGCGCAACATGATCCACCTCGCCGTGGCCGATCTGCACGGCGGCCATCACCTGCTGCTTTTCCCCGAAGGCACGCGCAGCGCGGCGCGGCCCGTCGGCCCGGTGCGCGGCAGTGTCGGGCTCATCGCCAAGCAGGCTCAAGTGCCGGTGCAAACCGTGTTCATCGAAACCGATTCGCCCTTCCTCACCAAGGGCTGGCCCTTGTTGCAGCGCCCCTTGCTGCCCATCACCTACCGCGTGCGACTGGGCAAGCGTTTCGATCCGCCGCAGGACGTGCAGGCCTTCGCCGTCGCCCTCGAGTTCTATTTCCAGGACGCACTGGCCCATGCCATGCTGCCCCGCCTGCTGCCGCAAAACGACGCCACCGATCCCCACTGCGCTGCTTCGACCGATGACCAAGACTGCGCCGACGGTTGATGCTCGCATGCCACCTGACGGTCCGCAGCCGAGCGCCACCCACCTCGTCCTCATCCCCAGCTACAACCCCGGCCCTGCGGTCTACGCCACGGTCCTGGCCGCGCGCGCGCAATGGGCGCCGGTGTGGGTGGTGGTGGACGGCAGCAGCGACGGCACCGCCGCAGGCCTGCAGGCCCTGGCCGCCGCCGACCCGCAACTGCACGTCCTGCTGCTGCCCGAGAACCGCGGCAAAGGTGCCGCCGTGCTGCACGGCCTCGACGCCGCCGCCGCAGCCGGCTACACCCACGCCCTCACCATGGACTCCGACGGCCAGCATCCCGCCGAGCGCATTCCCGCCTTCATGACGATCTCGCTGCAGCAGCCGCTGGCCATGGTGCTCGGCGTGCCGGTGTTCGACGCCAGCGCGCCCCCTCTGCGCGTGCAGGGGCGCAAGGTGTCGAACGCCTGGGCGAATCTGGAAACGCTCTGGGCCGGCATCGGCGACTCGCTGTACGGCTTTCGCGTCTATCCGATCGCGCCGCTGCGCGCCGTGATGCGCCGGCAGCCGTGGATGCGCCGTTTCGACTTCGACCCCGAGGCCGTGGTGCGCCTGAGCTGGCACGGCGTGCCGGCCATCAACCTGCCTGCGCCGGTGCGTTATCTGAGCGCCGCGCAAGGCGGCGTCTCGCACTTCAATTACCTGCGCGACAACGTCCTCCTGACGTGGATGCACACACGGCTTTTTCTCGGCTTCGTGCTGCGCCTGCCGTGGCTGGCGTGGCGACGCCTGCGCGTCGGCTGAGCCGTTGCGCTCGGCGCCATCCACGGCCTTGGAAAGCTGCCATTTTGGCTTAAAATTGGTGCCAAATGGCAGTTTGGCAGGTCAACATATGGTCGGTCAATCGCCCGACCCCACAGGAGCACCCGCATGACTTCCGCCCTCGCTGCATCCGCCACCGCCGCCCAGACTCTTCTGGGCGGGCGCGGTGTTCTTCATGCCAAGCCCCGCACGGCGCTGGATTGGGTGCCCATCATTCGCCAGGGCATTTCCTCGGCGGCCATCGATGCCCTGACCAAGAGCTTGCGCATCACGCAATCGGAGCTGGCGTCGATCTTGGGCATTCCCGAACGCACGCTGGCACGGCGCAAAAAAGAAGGCCTGCTCAACAGCGAGGAAACGGCCAAGCTGGTCCGGCTTGCCCGCGTGATTGAGCGCGCAGAGCAAGTCTTCGAGGGACTCGATCCTGCACTCGACTGGTTGAAGTCGCCCAATGCCGCCTTGTCGCGCCAGACGCCGCTGTCGCTGCTCGACACCGAGATCGGCGCCGGCAGCGTGTTCGACACGCTCGGTCGGATCGAGCATGGCGTGTTCGCCTGATGCTCACGGTCTGGCGGCTGCTCACGGCCCGTTTCGCCCCATCCGCGTTCTCGGGCGAAGGTGCCAGGCAGTACGGCGGGCGCTGGAACGGCAAGGGCGTGCCGGTGGTCTACACCGCCGCCAGTCAGTCACTCGCGATGCTCGAAATGCTGGTGCAGGACGAGCCTTTGCGGGCCCGCTACGTGATGATTGCCGCGACCCTGCCGAGCCATCTGAAGATCGAACGCGTGACGCCGGACCAGTTGCCTGCGGACTGGCGCAAGCCCGGCGTCCGGGAGCAACTCCAGGCCATCGGCAACGCCTGGGCGCAGCGCCGATCGAGTGCGGCGCTGGCCGTGCCCAGCGCCGTGATCCCCGCCGAAGTCAACGTTCTGCTCAACCCGCTGCACCCGTCTTTCGCGAGGATCGACATCGGCGAACCGCAGGACTTCGTGACCGATCTGCGGTTGATCCGCCGCTGAAGTCCCAGCCCCGGCGCGCACTGATGAGTTCCATCCAGGCGAGAACGCGGTGGCGACGAACAGCGCGGAGGCCCATGCGAGGCCTGTGGTGACCGTGCCGGCGCGCTGATTCAGCCGAACCCCAGGCCGAGCGCGAACGGGGCCGCCAAGCTGGCCTCGCCGCCCACAGCATGGTGCGGCGATTGTGCTTGTCGCCGAATGGCAGTCATGAGGCTTGGGGACGCGGTCGCATCAGATCATGCCGCCGTTGATGGAAATGACCTGTCCGCTGATGTAGCCGGCCTCGGCCGAGGCGAGAAAACCCACCAGATCGGCCACCTCCTGCGGTGTGCCGGCGCGTTTCATCGGCACCAGTTGGGCGATGGACGCGGCGTCGAACGCGGCCTCGCTCATCGCGGTGGCGATGATGCCGGGTGCCACCGCATTCACCGTGATGCCGCGGCTGGCCACCTCCAGCGCCAGGGATTTGGTCGCCGCATGCAGGGCGCCTTTGGCCGCGGCGTAATTCACTTGCCCCCGATTGCCGGCGATGGCCGCGACCGAGGTGATGTTGATGATGCGCCCCCAGCGGGTGCGGATCATCGGCAGCATCAGCGGCTGAGTGACGTGGAAAAAGCCATTGAGCGAGACGTCGATGACATGCTGCCACTGTGCCAGGCTCATGCCGGGAAAGACGGCGTCGTCGTGCACCCCGGCGTTGTTCACCAGCACCTGCACCGGACCGTCGGCGAGCAGCACTTCCACCGCCGCCGCGGTGGCGGCGGCATCGGTCAGATCGAAGGCCACGGCTTGCGCCGCATGGCCTTGTTCGCGCAACGCGGCGGCCAGGGCTTCAGCCTTGGCAAGGCCGGTGTTGGCGTGGACGATGATGGCGCAGCCGTCGGCCGCCAGACGCCTGCAGATGGCGGCGCCGATTGCGCCGCTGCCACCGGTGACCAGGGCACGGCGTGCGGGCGTGGCGTTGGGCAGGGTGTTCATGGTGGTGTGGAGGCGAATGAAGGGGCAAGACCGGCGGCGTCCAATACCACCGAGGCACGGCCATCGAGCAGCAAGCTGTCGCCTGCCAGCACGCGAAACTGATAGAGCAGCATCTGCGCGTCACCCGACAAACGCTCGACGCACACCTCCAGTGCCGCGGCGATGTCGTCGATCCGAGCCACATGCAGTTGCACCGCGCGCAGGCTCACCAGCAAACCGCTGGGCCGCCCCAAGGTTGGCTGGCCCCCTCGGGGGGCGTCCGCTTGCGGACGATTGGGGGCAGTCACCAGCAAACCGCCGGGTCGCCCCAAGGTTGGCTGGCCGTCATCGGGAGCGTGGCTCGGGCCTGGCCCACGGCCATGCTCAGCCAGGAGCGCGCCATGCACCGCCATCGCCTGTGCTGCGTACTCGATGCCGCATGCCGCGCCGAGGCGGCCAAACTGGCGAAGCGGGTTGCTGGGGTCGCCGTGGCTGGTGGCGCTGCACGCGACGTGTTGCGTGTCCCAGCGCAGCACCGCATCCAGCAGGCACATGCTGCCCTGATGCGGGATGTGTGCCGCGATCCACGCATGGTCCAGTGGGACATGCCCCAGGTGCGCAGGCTTCAGCATGGCGTGAGTTGCAGCGCGAGCTGTTGGCCGGGTTGGTTGTCCAGCACGATGTGGGCGGTTTCGCGCCGGGCCAGCGCGCGCAGCAGGGGCAGCGCGCGTGCGGCGGGGATCGCGCATCGCAGCGCTTCGAGTGTGGCATCGCTCAAGGTGTCTGCCGGCAGTTCGGTGAAGGGCGCGGTGGGGTCGAGGCTCAGCCGTGCCAGCGAGCGTGTGCCGGCTTGCGGTGCCAGGACCAGGGCAACGCCGAAGCTGTCGGGAATCGGCCGCACGCGGTGCAACGGCTCGGGGTAGTGGGTGTCATAGGCCAGCAGCAGCACCGGCTGGCGCAGCAGCGCGACTTGCACCAAGGCTTCGAGCAGGCCGGCGGCGAAGCTGGCGTCGAAGGCGCACAGCACGGCGGAAGGCGCCATCGCGCCGGTGGCGATGCCCCAGTAGCCCGAGGCGGCGTTGTGCACCGAGTTGTGAAAGCGTGTGGGCGAGAGCAGTCTGTCGCTGCCGGCCAGCGCGGCGCAGATCTCATGGCAATTGCGGCCGTCGCCGCCGGAGGACGTGAACACGGTGGCCAGATTGGCCGCGTTCAAGCCGGCGTGGGCCACGGCCTCAAGCCCGCTGGCGAGGGTGAGTTTGATCACGGCCGTGGCGCGGCGGCGTTCGGCGGCGGGCAGGACTTGCGGCACCGGCAGAACGGTTCTTTGCGCATCATGCGGTGCATCGCCACGCAGCACGGCCTGCGCCTGCTCCCAGTTGCTCAGCCCCGGGCCGAGCAGGCCGACGCCGTCGATGTGGGCGTCGAGTGCCTGGGTGGCGGGCGGCGCGTCGAATGGCGCGGTGGACATCGTGCCACTCATCGCGCAGTTCCCGACACAGGGTCGAGCGCATCACCCCGCGCCAGGACCAGGCTGCAGTTGGTGCCGCCGAAGCCGAAGGAGTTGCTCAGCACGCGGCGCGGTGCGGCAGCACTCGGCGCATGCCGGCCGGTGTGCGGTGTGCGTGTTGCGAGCAGGTAATCGAGCGGTGCGGCAGCGGCAATGGCCGGGTCGAGCGCTGTGGTGCCAACGCCGGCTGGCATGAAACCATGGCGTAGCGCCAGCAGGCAGAACACTGCCTCCACCCCGCCGGCCGCACCCAGGGTGTGGCCGGTGGCGCCTTTGGTGGAACTGCAGGGTGCGCCTGCGCCGAACAAGGCGCCGACCGCGCGGCCCTCGGCGGCATCGTTGCTGGGCGTGGCGGTGCCGTGCAGATTGATGTAGTCGATGTCGGCCGCCTGCAGCCCGGCCTGATCCAACGCCTGCTGCATGGCGATGCGGGCGCCGAGGCCGTCAGGGTGCGGTGAGGACATGTGGTAGGCGTCGCTCGATTCGCCCACGCCCAGCAGCAACACGTCGTCGGCCGCGGGCGCCGTCGCTGCGCGTTCCAGCAGCACGAAGGCGCCGGCCTCGCCGATGGACAAGCCGTTGCGTGCCGCGTCGAACGGACGGCAGGCCGTGGCTGACAGCAGTTCCAGCGAGTTGAAGCCGTAGAGCGTGGTCAGGCACAGGCTGTCCACGCCGCCCACCAGGGCGCAGTCGATCAGCCCGGCGGCGAACATGCGCTGCGCGCTGGCAAACACCTTGGCGCTGGACGAGCAGGCCGAGGACACCACACTGCACGGGCCGCGCAGGCCGAAACGCGCGCGCACATAGGCACCGAGCGAGAAGGTGTTGTGGGTTTGTTCGTAGTGCAAGGTGGGTGGCAACGCGCCATGGGCATCGAGCGTGCGATACGCCTGCTCGGTTTGCAGGATGCCTGAGGTGCTGGTGCCGAGGAACAGACCGATGCGCTGCGCGCCATGGCGCACGACGGCCGCCTGGACTGCATCGGCAAAGCCGTCCTGCTGCAAGGCGAGTTCGGCCAGGCGGTTGTTGCGGCAATCGAAATCGAGCAGCGGCTCGGGCAGGCGTACCGCGTCCACCCCGGCGACTTCGCCGATCCAGGTCGGCAGATCGACGATGTCGAAGGCACAAGGCGCCAAGCCGCTGCGCGCGGATCGCAGGGCTTGCAACTGGGCGTCGAGTCCAGCGCCGAGGCAGGTTGTGGTCGTACTGTGGCTGAGCCGCAACAGAGGGATTGGGCGTGCGGTGGGACTCGGCATGGGGGCTCAGTTGCAGTGTTTGCCGTGTCGATCCAACGGGTCGCCACCGTTCGGGCTTGGGCGCTTGCGCTGTTTCATGTGTGGACGTGAAGGTTTGGCGGGCAAGGTCGGTCGTGTGACCCAAAAATAACAAAAAGCCAGGGGGTATGACCCAGAGCCTGGGCGCACAGAACAGGCGGAGCCATCCCGTCTGGGCGTCGAAGCGACGCGTATTCTCGCCGCTTGTGGCAGGGGAGGCGGCCATGGGGTGGTTCTGCCGTTGCCGGCGGTCCGGGCATTCCCTCCGTGGATCGGTGGTCATGTGCCCATTCCCGGCCACCGGCAGTGCCGCCGGGCAAGTTTTTCAGTGGATCGGGCGTCGGTGAACACCTGCTGGCGGCGGCAGGACCAGCGCAGGGTGTTCCTGCCGCCGCCACTGCCGCGACGCCGCGGGCGGAAGTCGCGGATCAGCGAGTTCCGCTGTCGGCACGATTCATGGCTGAATCGAGGGGGATGGGGGCGTGACGCAGGCCGCGTGCAGGGTCACCGCGCGCAAACGCGCCTGGCGCAAAGCGGCCAGCAGCGGCGGCAGCACGTCGAGAATCACAGGCCGACCGTTGGCGGCGCGGGCGGCATGGCCATCGTGCAGCAGCAGGATGTCGCCGGCGCGCAGATTGCGCAGCAGCCGCCGGGTGACAGTGGCTGGGTCGCGTTCCCGGGTGTCGAAGCCGCGTCGCGTCCAGCTTGTCAGGCACAGGTTCAACCGCGACAGCGCAAGCCAGAGAAACGGGTTGCGAAAGCCGGCCGGAGCACGGAAAAACCGCGGCACGCGCCCGGTGACGGCGCTGAGCGCAGCTTGCCCGGCCTGTAACTCGCGCAGATAAGCGCGTGGCCCGAGCAGCGAGAAATTGTGGCGGTGATGTGCGCTGTGGTTTTCCACCGCATGACCGCGCCGCACGATGTCGCGGCACAAGTCCGGGTAGGCGGCGGCGCGGCTGCCGATGCAGAAAAACGTGGCCTGCACGCCATGAGCATCGAGCAGGTCGAGCACGGCCGGGGTCACGTCCGGATCGGGGCCATCGTCGATGGTCAGTGCGACCTCGCCGCGCGCGATGGCGGCGTCTGGCAGGCGGATCATGTTGGGGCCGAGCCACTGGCTACGCGGCCACAGGCTCGCCGCGGTGACGAGTCCATGGCTGAGGATCACGGCGCCCAGCGCCCAAGGCCATTGCGCTGGCAACACGATGACGCCGACCAGGGCGGCGGCGTGCACCGCGAGCGCGAACAGCACCAGCGGCGGCGGGCGCCAGATGGCCAGCGCGGGCTTCGCGACGTGGCTGCGCGTCTCAGGCATGGCCGTTCGATGATGCCGCCCGCGAGGCCGTATGCACGGCCTCGCTGCTCGTTGCCGATGGCGCGGACAACATGGCCGAGAACAGCAGCGCGAGCAAGGCCCCGGGGCCGACCGTGGCGCCCAGCGCTTCCAGCACGGGCACGCCGGAGAAGAGCAGGGGGCCGAATCCGGCCACGGTGGTGAGATTGGCGAACAGCAGCGAGGCCAGGGTGCGCGGCGTGATGCCATCGCGCTCGGCGTGGCCGCGGTCGAAAAACAGTGCGTAGTTCGAGCCGACTGCGACGATGAGCATCATGCCGACGAGGTGGAGCAAGGTGAGCTGAATGCCTGCCAGCAACAGGCCCGCCGCCACCACGACCACCGCAGCCAGCAGCGGAGCCAGCACGCGCGCGGCCCGCAGCGGCGAGCGCAGGGCGACGAGCAGCAGCAAGGCGATGGTGACCAGCCCGGCGAGCGACAGCCGGGCGGCGGCCTGCAGGTAGCTGTCGTACAGCCCGGTGCTGGCGTCACCCAGGTTGATGTAGCTGGCGTGTGTGCCCGCCAGTGCGGCAGTGACGCGTGCGCCGTTGATCGACCCCGAGCTTGGCGCGCGCAGCGGCAGCAGCGCGGACCAATGACCATTCGCGGCGCGCAGCAGCATGCCGTTCAGGGCCAGCGCGAAGGAGGTGTGGGCGAGGTCGCCGCGGGTGAGCGGCGCGGCATGGCGCGCGGCCTCCACGTCGCGCACGAAGGGCGCGAACAGCGCGGGCTTCACCGGCAGTCCCTGCACCGCGGCATCCACCCGCTGTTGCAATACGGGCCCCGGCGGCAGGGCGGCCTGGCGGGCGCGCTGCGTCGCCAGGCTGGGAAGGAAACGCGCCGGGGTGTCGAAACCGGCAATGGCGCCCCGCGCCTGCAGCGCCTGCAGCCGCGGGGCGATGCGCTCGGCAGCGGCCAGCGCGGCGTCGGCGTCGTCGCCACTCACCACCACCAGGTCGGCGGAGTCGGGGGCGCCGATCTGGCTGCGCAACTGCTTGTCCAGCGCGAGGGACGCCGGGCTTAGCGGACTGAGTGCTGACAGCCGTGTGTTCCACAGATGCTGGCGCTGCAGCAGCAACACGGAGCACGCGACGACCACCAGCACCACAAGCACCCAGCGCAAGCGTCGCAGGCGAGCCACGGTGCGCGTCAGGCGCTGGCCGATGAGGCTCAAATCACGCACCGCAAACCCACGCGGCAGCAGATGCGGCAGGACGAAGCGCGTGACCAGGGACGCCGTCACCAGGCCCGCCATGGAGTAGGCGCCGAGCTGGGCCAGGCCGGGGAAATCCGACAGCAGCAAGGTGGCGAAGCCGACCACCGAGGTCAGCATGCCCAGGCGGATGGTGGGCCAGAAGCGCCGCACCCAGGCGCTGCCGCCGCCGGCCTCGCTGGACTGCACGAACAGGTAGATGGAATAGTCCACCGCTTCGCCCATCAGTGTGGTGCCGAAACCCAGCGTGATGCCCTGCACCACGCCAAAGCCAAGACCGACAGCGGCGATGGCCACGAGCACACCGGACAGCACCGGCAGCAAACCCAGCAGCAACACCGGCAGCGAACGGTACACCAGCAACAGCATGGTGATGATGAGCAGGCTGCCGATGAGCGAGACGCGCTCGGCCGCGCCCTTGATGGTGGCGCGCGACTGCACCGCGAACACCCCCGGGCCGCTCAGCACCAGGCTGGCTGGCGCCGCGCTCGGCCCCAGGCTGCGCTGCGCGTCGGCAAAGGCGCTGCGCACGCTGGCGATGGCGGCCTGCTGCGCATCGGTATCGGTCCCCGGCGCGCGGGTCAGCAGCAGCAGCAAGGCGCGCGCGTCCTGAGGGGCCGCCCAGACCCCGTCCACCAGGTGCGGCTGGGCGCCGGTGGACAGGCTGCCGAGCAGGTGCAAGGTGGCGCCGGTGGGGTCGACGGGCAGCAGTTGTTTGAGGCTGGCCCCCATGGGCGAGGCCAACTGGTCGATGCTGGCTTGCATGGCCCGGTGCAGCCCGCCGGTGCTGAAGGCCTGCGGCGTGGTGCCGGGGCTGAGCACATAGCGGTATTTCAGCAACAGCCGATCGTCGCGTTGCGCGTCGACCGGCTCGCCGTTGTTCACCGAGGCGAAGGCGCGATCGCGGCGCAGGCGCTGCGCCAGGGCCTTGGACAGCGCAGCGCGGGTGGACGGCTGGGCGCCGTCGATGCCGACCAGGATGAGGCGCGAAATCATGCCGTCGCGCAACTGGTCGACCAGCACTTGCTGCTGGGCGTCGGGCGCGCGCGGCAGGAAGGCCGACATGTCGGCCGTGAAGCGGCTGTGGCTGATGACCACGACGCTGGCTGCCAGCGCGGCCAGCCACAGCAGCAGCGCGGGCAGGGCGCGGCGGGTCACGGGTCGGTCCGCTCGCGGATGGTCATCAAGGAATGGTCGCCGTCGGTCTGTTGCACGGCGATGCTGCGCACCTGGCCCTGGCGACCGTCGATGCGGATGGCGCGCACCCGTTCGCGTGCGAGGGGGGCCACCGGCGCGAGGTTCAGGGTCCATTGCGTGGCGTCGCCGCTCAGGCTGACGACGTAATCGCGCTGCAGCACCTTGCGGTCGCCGTTGAGCGTGGCACGAATGCCCTCCACCAGCACGGCGATGTCCGGGTGATCGCCCAGGCTGAACTGGTGGCTGCGGCCACCGAGTTCCACGGTGAGCTGGTTGGCCAGGAGGATGATGGTCTGCGGCTTGGGTTTGAGGGTGCGGATCTCCAGGAAGTCGGGTGCGGCGAAACGCAGTTCGCCCGACGACTCGATGGGCGTGTCGAGCATGGCCATGGTCTTGGTGTCGACGAAGCTGGCGCGGCCCGACTTGTGCTGCGCCAGCGCATGCATCAGCGCGTCGAGGTTCCACGCGGCCGCATGGCTCGCCAGTGCCAGCCACGGCGTTGCGAATAGCACCAGGGCGAGGAGCGTGCGGCGCCCGGGGATTCTGGCGGAAGTCAGGTGGGTGCGATGCATGGGTGTTGCGGCAAGCAGCGGGCGTTCACAGTTCCTTGGGGCCGGCGGCCTCGGCGGTCGGGCCCTGCCAGAAATCATAGAAATTGAACCAGTTGTAGGGCGCAGCGTGGCATTGCGCCTGCAGCTGCGCAACATAGCGCGCCAGCGCCGCGTCGATCGCGGCGTCGCGCTCGCCGCGCTTGCAACCGGAGAAGTCCGCCAGGGGGAGGAAATGCAGGTCGTAGCGGTTGCCACCGCGATAGACGCCAGTCATGAAAATCACCGGCCGGCGCAGCAGTGCGGCGATGCGCAGCGGCCCGCGCGGCCATGGCGCGGGCTGGCCGAGGAAAGGCAGCGTGGCGGTGGCGTCGTCGTGCAGCGAACGGTCGGCGAGGACGCCGACCACGGCCCCGGCGTCCAGCCGCTCATGCAGGCGCAGCATCGAGCCCACTTGGCCGAGCGGAATGATGTCGTGCGCGGCGGCGGGGTTGATGGCGTGCAGGGCGGCATTGATCTTGCGCGCGTTGTCGGCATACATCAGCAGCGAAACGGGGATGCCGCCTTGCTGCCGCGCCAGCGCGCGCAACACCTCGAAGCTGCCGAAGTGCGCGCCCATCAGAAAGGCACCCTGGCCCTGGGCGAGCACGGCGTCGACATGCTCGATGCCATGCACCCGGATGTCGAACAGATCGGAGCGATCGTTGAGCAGATAGATCCGGTCGTGGATGGTGGAGGCGAAGCAGTGCACGTGGCGGAAGCCGTCCGCCCAGTTCGCGTCACGCCCCAGCACGCGCTTGAGATATTGGCGTGAAGCGCGCCGCGCGCTGGGCGCGAACAGCACGAAATAAGCGGCGACGCCGAGCAGCACGAGGCGCCCGATGCGCCGCCCCAGGCGCAGCGAAATCCAGGCCATGAGGCGCAGGGTGAACTGGTTGCTGCGCTCGCCATCGTTGGCCCAGGCGGCACGTGGCGCGACCGCTTGCTCCGGCGGCGCACCCGCGGCTTGCCGGGTCTGCAGCGCATCGAGGCGGGACGGCTGGGAGCTCATGGAGCGGATGGAACTTTCGCAGTGCCGGCATGCTTGCCCTGCAAGCTGCCGATGGCCACTTTGCGGGAGCCGGCAAACAGCTCGAAGCGCACGCCGCCGTCCGGTGTCGCCGCGTGTTGCAGCAGCAGATTTTCGCCGGCTTGCACCGGGCTCAGGAACTTTATCGTGCCGATGTGGCATGGTGCCGTGCTGACATCCCGCATGGCGTCAAGATGATGGAGCGCTGCGTCGAGCAGCAACACCCCGGGGACAATGGGGCGGCCGGGGAAATGGCCGGCGAACACTGCATGACTGGGTGCATAGCCAGGCAGTTCGACGCTAGCCAGATGCCCGGCCGGGCCTGACGCGAATGGCTCAGCGCGCATCCGTCACGGCCTCGCGAAGCTTGGAGGCGGGCAAGGACGCTGCCAATGCGGCCAACTCGGCGCGCGGCAGCTTGCCGGTGGCATTGCGCGGCAGCGCATCCACCACCACCAGCGGGCGCGGCAGAAATGCCGGGTCGACGCGCTGGCGCAAGGCCGCGAGCAGGTCTTCGCGGCGCAGGTCCGGAGCGACGACAAAGGCCATCAACCGGGTGACGTCGGAGTCGCTTCCGGGCGGCATGTAGAACGCGCCATCGTGCACGCCGGGGATGGTGCCGAGCAGGTGGTTGAGGTAGGCCAGCGAGCTGCGTCGGCCGGCGATATTGACCATGTCGGCGCTGCGTCCGAGCAGGCGAAAGTGCTGCGCGTCAAGCTGTTCGATGACATCGTTGAGTGCAATGGCATCGAGCACATGGCCGCCACGGGCCATGGTGACGCCGGCGGCATCGGTGCGCAGGATCACGCCCGGGAACAGTTCCCAGACATCGCTCTGCGCCGTGCGGCGGGTGGCGATCTGGCCGGTCTCGGTCGAGCCGTAAATCTCCAGCAGCGGAGCCCCCAGACGGGTCTCGACCTCGCGCGCCAGCTCCTGCGCCAGGGGGGCGGTGGCGCTGAGTACGGCAGCGACGGGCGGCAAGCTCACGTCCGCCGCGAGCAGGGCGCGCAGATGCACCGGTGTGGTGACGAGCAGGCGCGGCGCAGGCACGCGGGCGAGCGCCGCGGCGACGTCGGCCGGGTAGAACGGGTGCGCCGCGCCCAGCGCCACGCCACCTTGCAGCGCGAGCAACAAGGTGGACTCGAACCCGTACATATGCTGCGGCGGCACGGTGCCCACCAGGGTGTGGCGTGGGCCGGTGTGCAGTCCGAGCCTGGCCGCACTGGCCGGGATGCTGCCGACCAGGGCGCCCCAGGTCTTGCGATGGGGGATGGGGACGCCGGTGGAGCCCGAGGTGAACACATGGGCAACCACCTGATC
This sequence comes from Pseudomonadota bacterium, assembly GCA_021783435.1. Next base: position 46,469 of record JAJXUC010000006.1, read on the forward strand.
GGAGTCGAGCATGGGCATGGCCAGCGCGCCCTTCGGGGCGGGGGCCGTGCACGGCTCGGGGTAGGGCATGTACGGCAGATCGAAGTCGCAAGGCAGATCGCTCAGGCAGAACACATCCGGAGCGAAGTCGCGCAATTGCGTCGCGGTGTCGGGCGTGCGCGTGGACGGCAGCAGGCTGACCCTGCCACTCACCAACGCGGCGGCAAAGCCGACACCGAAGCAGTAGCGGTCGCGGCAGGTGTTGAGCACATGCTGGCGGGGCGGCATGGCGGCGGCTACTTGCCGCACGTCATGCAGGAAATCGCGCACGAGAATGGGCTTGCCCTCGCGCCAGGCGAACACGGCGTCGAGGTCGGGTGTCGAAACCAGCGGCAGATGCGTCATGTCGAAGCCCGGCCGTGCCGGCCTCAGCGCCGCTCGGCGGATGGCGCGGCAAAGGGCTCGGCCGCTGCGGCCTGCGTGCGTGCCGCTGCCCGCCGGGTGGTCGTCTCCACGCTGTAGCGCGCATAAGCGCGTATGGCTTCGATCGGCCCGGTGCGTTCGTGCGCTGGCAGAGCGCGCAGTCGCACCAGGTATTCGGCAACGAACAGCGCCAGCACCAGCAATGGAGACAACAGATTGGCGAACAGGGCCCATGTCGGCAGCGGTGCGGCGATGAACAAGACGAAGGAGCTCAGCGTCATGGCGGTGAAAAAAAGCGTCCAGGCCCAGGTCACGCCGCGGGTGTAGCGCGCAACCCGCGCTGAAATGCTGCCATGGGCCATTTCGGCGAAGCGGCTGACCAAGGGGGTGGAGCCGGATCGCAGCGTGCGCCCGAACATGAAGGCCAGCAAGCCCAGAGTCCCTGCATGCTGCAGCAGGTAGGCCAAGTCGTAATGCTGCAGCAAGACCGTGCGCTGGCTCCAGAGCAACCCAATGCTCGGCACTGCCAGCAGCAAGACGGGGAGGCGGTGTGGGGACTGCCAGACCATCCAGCCCAGCAGGGCCAGAAGCGGTGCGAAGGCGACGATGGCCGCCGCGACGTTGGGTTGGGAGGCGCGCGCTCCCAGATAGGCCAGCAGCGAATAGGCCGCGCACAGCATGACGACGAGGGCCCCGCGCGGGAAGCCGGAGCGTGTTGCGATCACGGGTTTCTCAGCGCGGCCACATGATTGGCCAGGTGGCGTAAGGAACTGAAGATGCGGTGGTTGTCGGCGTCATCGGCACGCAATTGCACCCGGTATTGCTTGGAGACGACAAGGGCGATCTCCAGGATGTCGATCGAATCCAGACCGAGACCATCGCCATAGAGCGGCGCGTCCGGGTCGATGTCAGCGGCTGCGATCTCGAGATTGAGCGACGCAACGATGAGCCGCGCAATGTCCAGGATGAAAACGGGATCAGCAGGGGATTGGACGGTCAGTGAATCGGACATGAGGCTGCCAAAAGGCTGAAAAAACAGTGCAAATCATGGCGTCATCATAAAAGATCAAGCCTTGAGATCGGGCAGGCGGCATCCACTCTCCCCCATGCCGTGACCTGGCACCGACGGTCGGTTTGAAACGTCAACCCGGTGGCCGAGCAGACCCCGACCCCTTGCGCTGTCGCCATGCGCGGAGTTGGTCGAGCCGCTTCAGAGGTGATGCTGCGCCCGGTTCCCCGGCGCGGGGCAAGGCAACTCGGGGCAGCCCGGCGTGTTTTTCAGGAGGGTGCCCCGGCTTCCACGCGACGATTCAATGGCCCTCGTCGTCGTCGTCACGCCTCCAGCCTCTGTGCCAACCACGGTCTGGATGCCAGGGTTGATGATAGACACCGTAGTTGACATACCCAGGGTAGTAGGTAACTGCGGGCGGCGGGGCGTAATACACCGGCGCGGGAGGGGCGTAATAGACCGGGGGCGGGGCGTAATACACGGGTGGAGCGGGGTAGAAATTGCCGAAGTTGGCAGCCACGCCTGGCCCGCCGACGCCCAACGACCAGTACACCCCGCCGGCATGAGCAGCAGGCGTCAGCGCGCTTGCTGCTCCCAGGGTCAAAGCCAAGAGTGATGTGCGAAGCATGGTGGTTCTCCGAAGAGGTTTGCCTTGTGTATGAGCTATCAACGTCGTGAAGTGGTCCTTGGAGACAGCGCGGTCCGCATAAGTCTGACAAAACGTGACAGACCGTGGTGTCGATCCATCAGTCGTTGTCATGATTCCAGCGCTGGTGCTGCCGATGCTCGTGTTTCCACCCATGCCCCTCACGGTATTCGGGGCGGGGCCCCCAGCCTGGATACCCGGTCTGCGCATAGCCATAGGGGTAGCCGTTGTAGGCCACCACGGGCGGGCGCGGCACAAACCGGTACCTCACTGGAGGTGGCGGTGGCGCATAGACGACCGGTGGGGCATACACCACAGGCGGTGGAGCGGGGTAGGCGATGGGTGGCGGCACATTGAAGACCACGGCCGGCAGGCCGACCGAAACGGACCACCACATGTCGCCCGCGTGGGCGCTTGGAGCGCCGAAAACGGCGGCAGCTGACGCCAGTCCAAGCAGGGTTTGTCGCAACATGATGGATCTCCCAAGTTATAGCCTTCAACGCCGTGCCTTGAGGCTGTGCTGACAGCCACGAGCAAATTTTTTGCCTTCGCCATGGCGCAGCCCGCTGCTAGCATGTACCGACCCGATCAAGAGGCAAAAAACCGTGGGAACTCAGAGGGATGCGTGCTTGCCCAGGTCATCCAGCATGGCTTCTGCGGTGATCCGGGCAATGTCCACCATGACCACCGACCGGGTGATGTGGCCGCTGGTCCGTGCTCGTGCCGCTGTCGGGTTGGGCGGGCCCGACGGCCATGCCTGCCTGATCGCGCGCTGCGTGGCGGCCTGGGCCTGGGGCGGGAGTCGACCATGACCCCATCGCGTGCATGCAAGTACCCGGCAGCTCCGACTGGGGGCGCGCTGGCGTTGCAGACATGGCACACCATGATGCGCCATGTCTGGTTCAAGTCCATCGGCACCACGGCGTTCACCTGGGTGTTCTTTTTGGCCTATTTTGACTTGCTCAGACATCCGCACGGAATGGTCACGATCATGCCCATGACGGCCCTCGACCATTGGATCGGGCTAGAGCCCTGGGCCCTGCCGTTCTATTTTTCGCTGTGGTTGTACGTCAGCTTGCCTCCCGCCCTGATGGCGACGCGGCGCGAGATCACAGGCTTTGGTGCGCGCATGGCCGTCGTCTGCCTCATCGGCCTCGGCGTGTTCTATGTCTGGCCGACCCAGGTGCCTGTATTTCCCATTGACTGGGCAGAGCATCCCGGCTTTGCCATGCTGCGCGGGGTCGACGCGGCCGGTAACGCCTGTCCGTCTCTGCATGTGGCCACGGCGGTGTTCGCCGCTTTCTGGCTGGACTGGATGGCGCCAGCGCTGGGCTTTGGCAGGCGCTTGCGTCGTATCAACGTCTTGTGGTGCATGCTGATCGTCTTCTCGACCCTGGCGACCAAGCAGCATGTCGTGGTCGACGCATTGGCGGGAGCTTTGCTTGGCGCATCCGTGGCCTGGTTCACGAGGCCGCGGGCCCCCTCGCGCTTCGCCAGAGCCATGCGGGCCGCGCCGAGTCATTGACGCCATGGCCGATCCCGATATCGATCTCATCGAGCTTGACAGCGCCCCACCCAGAACCTGCCGCACGGCATCGACGGCACGCCATCGACAAGTCGCTCCATGTCCTTGGCGTGACAAGATTTTCGCCGTGAGGGACCCCTCGCCGCCGCGCATGACAGAAAATCACTCTTTTCACATCATTTCCCATGCAACCCACGGATCTACCCAGCAGTCCCAAGGTTTCCAACTTCCTGCGCCAGATCATCGAGGCCGATCTGGCGAGCGGGCGCGATGCCGGGCGGCGCTTTGCCGGCCTGCCAGGTGACGCCCAGCAGTTGGCCGCGGCGCCGTTCGATGCCGCGCGCATCCGCACCCGATTCCCGCCCGAGCCCAATGGTTATCTGCATATCGGCCATGCCAAGAGCATCTGCCTGAACTTCGGCCTGGCGCAAGATTTTGGCGGGGTGTGCCACCTGCGCTTCGACGACACCAACCCGGAGAAGGAGGATGACGAATATGTCCACGCCATCCGTGACGCGGTGCGCTGGCTCGGTTTCGACTGGGTGGTCGGTGGTGTCCATCACGAGTACTTCGCCAGTGACTATTTCGAGTTCATGTGGCGCGCCGCCTGCGCCTTGATCGATGCCGGCCTGGCCTATGTCGACGAGCAGAGCGCCGACGCTATGCGCCGCAGCCGGGGCACCCTTACCGAACCCGGTGTGGCCAGCCCCTGGCGTGACCGTCCAGCCACCGAGAGCCGGCAGCGCTTCGAGGCAATGCGTGCCGGCCAGCATCCCGAAGGCAGCATGGTGCTGCGGGCGAGAATCGACATGGCTTCGCCCAACATCAACCTGCGCGATCCGGCCATCTACCGCATCAAGTTTGCCGAGCATCACCGCACCGGCAATGCCTGGTGCATCTATCCGATGTACACCTTCGCCCACCCGATCGAAGACGCCCTGGAACGCATCACCCACAGCATCTGCACACTTGAATTCGAAGACCAACGCCCCTTCTACGATTGGGTCCTGGGCAAACTGGCCGACCTCGGCGTGCTTGCCCGGCCGCTGCCGCACCAGCACGAGTTCGCCCGTCTCAACCTCGGCTATGTCGTCACCAGCAAACGCAAGCTGGCGCAGTTGGTGAACGAAGGCCACGTCGCCGGCTGGGACGACCCGCGCCTGCCCACGATCGCGGGGCTGCGCCGTCGTGGCTACACCGCAGCCAGCCTGCGTTCGTTCGCCGAGCGCATCGGCGTGACCAAATCCGATTCATGGATCGACTACGCCACGCTCGAGGGCGCGCTGCGCGAAGACCTCGATCCGCTGGCCCCACGTGCCATGGCCGTGCTCGACCCCGTCAGGCTCGTGCTCACCAACTGGAACGAACTGATGGGCGCCGGCACGCTGGACGACTGCCAGGCTCCAGTCCATCCGCATCGCCCGGAGTGGGGCGCGCGGCATTTCAAGTTCGGCCGCGAACTGTGGATCGAACGCGATGATTTTGTGCTCGATCCGCCCAAGGGCTTTTTCCGCCTGTTTCCCGGCAGCCGCGTACGCCTGAAGTATGGCCATGTGATCGAGTGCACCGGCGCCACGCTGGACGCGCAGGGCAGGGTGACCGAAGTGCAGGCCACCCTCGTTGCCGACACCAAGAGCGGTACGCCCGGCGCCGCTGCGGTGAAGGTCAAGGGCGTCATCACCTGGGTGGCCGCGGTCGATGCCTTGCCCGCCGAAGTCCGCCTGTATGAGCGCCTGTTCACCGAGGCCCAGCCAGATGCCGGTGGGCGCGATTTTCTCTCCGTGCTCAACCCCGAGAGCCTGCGTATCGCGCAGGCCTGGATCGAACCCGGCCAAGCCTCGACGCAACCGGGGCAGAGCGTGCAATTCGAACGCCACGGCTATTTCGTCGCCGACGCGAAAGACCATGCCCCTGGCCATCTGGTGTTCAACCGCACCGCCACGCTCAAGGACGGTTGGGGCAAGTGAGCCGGCGATGAACCGCGCGCTCACCGCCCCGGACGAGGCTGTCGCAGGTTTTCTTGCCGGCCAAGAAGCTGCGGTTGGCCAGCATGCCGACACCGCACAGCGCTTGCGCACCTCGGGCTACGCCGTGCTGGCGGCCGCCGCATTGGAGGCGTTGTGCGGCCTGGACGCGCGAGCCTGCGACCAGGCCGCTGCCTACTGGAACGCACTGCCGCCCGACACCTATCTGAAAGACGGCGGGCACTACCGCAGCCGTCGCCACGCCAGCTACATCCACAAGCTGCATGCAGCCGAAGGCGAGAACGCGCTGGTTCTGGCGCCGCACCGTGCTCATTACCAACCCACCACCTACAACGCCCTGCATGGCGGCATGCTGCGCTGGTATGCGCCGTTCGACGCGGAGCTGCTCGCTTCGCCCTGCCTGGCCGCGCTGCTGTCCGGGCTGGGGCGCTTGTTCGCGTCGTTGCGGCCCCAGCGCCAATGGTTTGTCGAGGCCCACCAATTCCGCATCGACACCCACGAAGGCATTGGCCGCCCCACGCCCGAGGGTGCGCATCGGGACGGGGTCGACTTCGTCGCGGTCATCCTGGTGCAGCGCCATGGCATTCGCGGGGGCGAAACCCGCGTGTTCCAGGCCGACGGACCGCACGGCGTGCGCTTCACCCTGGAGCAGCCGTGGAGTGCCCTGCTGATGGACGACAGCCGCGTGATCCACGAATCCACTCCCATCCAGCCCACGGACCCGACCCGGCCCGGCTGGCGCGACACTCTTGTGCTGACCTGGCGCGCCGGGGGTTTTTTGGAGCCTGGACAAGGGTGAGGGTGCCGGGGGTGGAGCCATGGCGCATCGCGTGCTGGCGGGGTATTCATGGGCACGGCTTATGCTTGCGAGTTGTTTGCAGACCTTTTGCAGCCCTTTTTCGCAAGCAGACTTTGGATCGTTGGAGACCTCATGAGCACACGCATTCCCGCTACCCTGATTGCTGGTGACGGCATCGGGCCCGAGATCATGGACGCGACGCTGGCTGCGCTCGACGCACTGGAAGCGCCGTTCGACTGGGATGTGCATGTGGCCGGTCTGGCCGGAGTGCATGCCGCCGGGGACCCGCTGCCGCCCGACACCCTCGACAGCATTCGCCGCACCCGCCTGGCGCTCAAGGGCCCGCTGGAAACACCGTCTGGCGGCGGCTACCGCTCCAGCAACGTGCGACTGCGCGAGGCCTTCAAGCTTTACGCCAACATGCGCCCGACTAAGACCATGGTGCCTGGCGGACGCTTCGACGACATCGACCTGCTGGTGTTCCGCGAGAACGTCGAAGGGCTGTACATGGGCTATGAGCATTACATCCCGATCAACGACGACCCGCACGCCGTGGCCATCGCCACCGGGGTGAACACGCGGCAGGGGGCGCTCAACATCCTGAACTACACCTTTCAAACCGCCATCGCCCTGGGGCGCAAGAAAGTGACGGTGGTGCACAAGGCCAACATCATGAAGGCGCTCACCGGCATCTTCCTGGAAACCGCCTATCAGTTGCACGGCGAGAAGTACGCCGGGCAGATCGATCTGGACAACGTGATCGTCGACGCCTGCTGCATGAAGCTGGTGATCAACCCCTGGCAATTCGACACCTTGGTGACGACCAACCTGTTCGGCGATATTTTGTCGGATCTGGCCGCCGGGCTGGTGGGCGGGCTGGGCATGGCGCCGGGCGCGAACATCGGCCATGACGCGGCCATCTTCGAGGCGGTGCATGGCTCGGCGCCCGATATCGCGGGCAAGGGCCTGGCCAATCCCATCGCGCTGATGCTGGCAGCGGCGCTGATGCTCGACCACGTCAAGCTCCACGACAAGGCCACGCGCCTGCGCCAGGCCATCTCCGGCACGCTCAATGCCGACAAAGTTCGCACCGGCGACCTCGGCGGCAAGGCCCACACCAAGACCTTTACTGCAGCCATCGTCAACCGGATCAAGAACGGCTGAGTCCGTCTGTGCGGCATCCACCCCAGCCCACCCCGCTGGCGGGGTGGGCTGGGGTGAGAAAGTGGTCGGTCGTTCACCCTGGCCGCTGCTCGACATCCGCCTGGTGCGAGCGACGGACTACTCACCCGTGGTGCGCTCCCCGGATGACGTTGCGGACCACAGGGTAGATCTGCTGCTGCCAGCGCTTGCCGCTGAACACGCCGTAATGCCCGACGCCCGATTGGACGTAATGCGTGCGTTGGTACGGACGAATGTTGCAGCACAGATCCTGCGCAGCCAAGGTCTGGCCGAGCGAGCAGATGTCGTCGCGTTCGCCTTCCACCGTGAGCAGCGCGGTGTCCCGAATGGCTGCGGGCCGTACCGGGCGGTCGCGGAAGGTGAGGGCGCCGCGCGCCAGGTCGTGTTCCTGAAATACCTTTTGCACGGTTTCCAGGTAGAACTCGGCCGGCAGATCGGCGACGGCGAAATACTCCTTGTAGAACTTGCGCGTGACCTGGGCACGGTCGGTATTGCCTTCCACCAGATCGTCGAAATACTGGCGGAACATGTCGGTGTGGCGCTCCAGGTTCATGTTGAGAAACGCCGTGAGTTGCAAGAAGCCCGGGTAGACCTCGCGCCCGGCACCTTTGCACTGCAGCGGGACCTGGCTGACCAGGTTGTGCGCAAACCACGCGATGGGTTTGGAGGTGGCCAGCAGGTTGACCCCGGTGGGGCTGATGCGGCAGTCGACGGGCCCCGCCATCAGGGTCAGGCTGGCGGGTGCGGCGGGGTTGCGGTCCTCGGCCATCAGTGCGGTGGCGGCTAGCGCCGGCACGCTGGGCTGGCAGATGGCCATGAGGTGAGAGCCAGGGCCGATGGCCTCGAGAAAGTGCATCAGGTGTTCGGTGTATTCGTCCAGGCCGAAGCGGCCCTCCCGCAGCGGCACATCGCGTGCGTTGTGCCAGTCGGTGATGTAGACATCATGATCCTGCAGCATCGTGCGTGCGGTTTCGCGCAGCAGCGTGGCGAAGTGCCCTGACATGGGCGCGACGATCAGCACGGCCGGCCCCGGCCGATCCATGTCCTTGCGAAAATGCAGCAGGGTGCAGAAGGGGGTGGCGGCAGCCGGTTCTTCATGCACGGTGATGGTGCGTCCGTCATGCTCCAAGGTGTCGATCTGGAAATCAGGGCGCTTGTGCGTGAGGCGTGCCAGCGCCAACACCTCGAACGCGGCCGACAGCTTGCGCAACGGCATCAACTCGATCAAGCCGAGGCGGGCGTCGCGCCATGCAGGCGCGACCATGCGGGTGAACTCGCGCATGGGCCAAAGCATGTCGGCCTGGTTTTCGTAGGTTTGGTAGAGCATGGTGGTCTGGCAGGTTGCAACGGTTTGCCGGGCGCAGTCGCGCCGAGTGCGCTGTGTCGTTGGCCGGAGCTCCCGTCAAGCAAGCAAGTTTCAAGCCATTTGCCTGTGCTTCCTGGAAACGCGGCCTTTTCGGCGGATATGGCTGGTGTGGTCCGTGGTGCCGCTGGCATGGCGCTTGCATGGAGTTCGACGTGGGCCTGGTATCGCACAGATCCCGCCACATACGCACTGCGGAGACGACGCCATGGCGCGCACCACGCTCAGCATCAGCAGCAAAAATTACTCGTCCTGGTCGCTGCGGGGGTGGCTGCTCGCCAAGTTCGCCAAGCTGGATTTCGATGAAATGCTGGTCTCACCCGACGACGCCGAAGCGCGCCAGGAGTTGCTGCTGCTGTCGCCCTCCATCCTGGTGCCTTGCCTGACACACAACGGCATCAAGGTGTGGGACACGCTGGCCATTGCCGAGTACCTCAACGAGGTCAAGCCCAAGGCCGGTCTGCTGCCCGATACCCTGGCCATGCGCGCGCATTGCCGCGCCATTTGTGGCGAGATGCACTCCGGATTCGCCAACCTGCGCTCAGCCTTGCCCATGAACCTCAAAGGTCATTACCCCGGCTACAAGGTATGGGTCCGGGCGCAGGCTGACATCGAGCGCATTCTTGCCATCTGGCACGAATGCCTGACGACGTACGGCGGCCCCTTCCTGTTCGGCAAGCGCGGCGTGGCAGACGCCATGTACGCCCCGGTGGTCACCCGATTCATGACCTACGACGTTGCGCTCGATGGCGTTTGCACCGCGTATGCCGCGCGCATCATGGCCATGTCGGAAATGCAGGAATGGCTGGCTGCCGCGAGCCGGGAACACACCGACATCGATGAACTCGACATGGAGTTCTGAAAGCGCGCGGCGCGCTCACCAACGCAAATCGTGCGTCTTGGTCCCACTGTGCGCTTGGATGGTGCGCAACTGGCCGTCATGGCGCCCTTCGATGGTGTAGGTGCCCGCTGGGACCTTGAGATAGCACAGCGGCCCGCCGGCGGTGAACCTGGCCACGACCTTCCCGTCGCGCATGATCTTCACCGGCACTTGGGCCAGATACTCTCCTTGCGGCCCCTTCACCATCCAGAACCCGAGGTTGAACTTCGCTGCTTGGGCCTGCATTTTCTGCAGGGAACCTTCGCCGACACCGCCGCAGACGTAATCGATGGAGCCCTGATTGTGGATGGTTGCGGCTTGGGCTTGCGAGACAGCCAGTGACAAGAAGGCCGCAGCCAGAAGGGCGACACATGACATGGATCGTGGAAAACGCTTCATGATGACAACTCCTTGGAAGGACGAGCATCGCCGCCTTGCGCCGGCAGCCACACGGCGGGACGGCCCGTGCCGGGCGGGCCGTCGAACGCAGGGGGGGCGGTCTCACGTGATGAGACTTGCCGCAGCGTGATCGGTTTCCCGTCACGGGGTTCGAGGCCTGATTGAATCGGACGTGGCGATGTGGTGGCGAGCCTCCCAGGGCTTACGTTTCGACGGTGCTTCACGCATGCCACCGGCCGACCGACCCGGGGGGCGCGATGAAGGCATCGGGTGGATTTGAAATGGCGGTGTTCAAATCAAGCCTGAAGCGGTGCTGGAATGGCCGTTGCCGTGCAGTGGTGTCGAACCGAACATCGAGGAGTGCTTCATGCAACGCGCAATATCGCAGCGGGCAGGCTTGCAAAGCTCGGCAGAAGCCGCCGAGGCTGCCTTTTACGAGGCCCTGCAGCTGGCTGATGTGGATGCGCTGATGCGGGTCTGGGCCGATGAGGACGATGTGATCTGCGTGCATCCCGGCGGTCCGCGCCTTGTCGGCCCGGCTGCCATTCGCGCCAGTTTCGAGCAACTCTTCGCGGCCGGCCCCTTGCGCATCACCCCGGAGCGGGCGCTGCGCACCGTCACCCTGGGTGGCGCCGTGCACAACGTGGTCGAGCGCGTTCTGGTGCAGCGCGATCCGGGCGAGCAGCGGTTCGCTTTCGTGCTCGCCACCAATGTCTACATCAAGACGCCAGACGGCTGGCGCCTGGTGCTGCACCACGCCAGCCCCGCGACGGCACAAGAAGCCGTCGAGGTCATGGCGACTTCGGAGCGTCTGCATTGAAGTGCGCTCGGGACTCGATGGCCGACGTCGCCGCGGCGGCCGACGCCGTCATGTCCGCCGCCGTCCCAGGCACCACGGATGCGTTCACGCGGCCGCGACCGGCCATCTATGCCGCACCACGCTGGCTGCCTGGGGGCCAGGCACAAACCATCTGGCCAGCGCTGTTTTCACGCACGATGCGAGATGCCACCGTTGCCCGAGGTTTTTTCGCTTCGATCGGGCGGCGGCTGCCAGGCAAAGGCCTCGGGGCAGCGCGCATCCCGGCGCTGACCTGGATGCGCGAACGCTGGGATACGCCCGACGGCGACTTCATCGACGTCGATCACATCGATCCCGTTGCAATGGCTGTGCGCGCCGCTGGCGCAGCACCATCACTCGCACCGCTGCTGGTGCTGTTTCATGGCCTGGAAGGTTCCTCGCGCAGCCACTACGCACAGGCCACTGCACACGCCTGCCGGCGAGCAGGCTGGGGTTTGGCCGTGCCACATTTCCGCGGTTGTTCCGGCGAACTCAACCACGCCCCACGTGCCTACCACTCGGGTGACTGGCAGGAGATCGACTGGATTCTGCGGCGTTTTCGCAGCGCGCATGCCGGTCCCCTCTACGCTGCCGGCATCTCGCTCGGCGGCAACGCCTTGTTGCGCTGGGCTGAGGAGGCGGGCACGCAGGCAGCCGCAGTCGTTCAGGCCTTGGCCAGCGTCAGCGCCCCGCTGGACTTGGCAGCGGGTGGCGCGGCCATTTCCCGCGGCTTCAACCGCAGGGTGTACACACCCATGTTCCTGCGCACACTCAAGCCCAAGGCGCTGGCCATGATCCGCCGGCATCCGGGCCTTGCCGATGCGCAGGCCATTGCCGCAGCACGCGATCTGTACGACTTCGACAACGCGTTCACCGCGCCGGTGCATGGCTTTCGCGATGCCGACGACTACTGGCGCCGTGCCTCCAGCAAACCCCATCTGGCCAGCATTCGCCTGCCGGCCTTGGTCATCAACGCCCGCAACGATCCCTTCCTGCCAGAGGCTGCCTTGCCTGCAGCAGGCGAGATTGCTCCTGGTGTTTGGCTGGAGCAACCCGAACAAGGCGGCCATGTCGGTTTTGCCCAGGGTGTCATCCCGGGGCATCTTGCCTGGATGCCGCAACGTCTGCTGCATTTTTTCCGGCAGGGCGTTTGAACCTCCCGGCGCCTTTTGACGGCAACTGCCATGGACGAACTGGTTCGCAAGGCCCTGTTGCGCTGGCCGAATGTTCCGGCCTGCACCGGCTGGCTGGCGCTGGATGCGCGCGGGCAGTGGTGGATCCGCGACGCCGAGATCCACCCCTGGCCGCGCGATGCCCAGGGCCGGCTCGACAAGGCCGGAGCCAGCCGTGTGTCACACCAAAAATTGCTCGACTTCATCCAGCGCAATTACGCGGCGGATGAACGCGGCTACTGGTTTTTTCAGAACGGGCCGCAGCGTGTTTATGTCGATCTGGAAGCCGCGCCGCTGGTGCTGCGCCTGCAGATTGACGCCAGCGCCGACGACCAGCCGTGCTGGCAGACCCACACCGGCCGGCCCTGCGACATCAGCGCCGGGTATGTCGATGCCATCGGACGGCTGTTTTTTGCCAGCAGCGAAGGGCCAGGTATCCTCCACAGCCTGGATACCAATCTTCTGGCGCCCTGGTTGGACGATGCGCTGCGCCTGCTGTCCCTGCCTGGGTTCGAGCCCATGGCTTTGGAAACCATGTCGGATCTGGATTTGCGCAGCCGCCTCGGTTTTCAGATCCAGCCGTCCGCATACCTCGGTGGCTTGATGAAGTAAGCGTGCCACGCGATCAGCCTCTTGTCCCTCCGCGGGATCGTCGGCCAAGTCGTGCGAGGAGCGTCTTGGCTGCTTCCGTCGAGGCGCTGCTATGACTTCGCTGCCGCCACCATGTAGTCCACCGCGGCCTTCACGTCCGCATCGCTGGCGGTGCTGCCGCCCTTGGGCGGCATCATGCCGCGCTTGCCGGTGTAGCCGTGAATGGCGCGGTCGTAAAGCACCGGTACGCCTTGCGCGATGATCGGCGCCCAGGCATCCTTGTCGCCGAATTTGGGTGCCCCTGCAATGCCAGCGCCATGACAGGCAATGCAGGTCGATTCATACAACGTCTTACCGGCGCCGGCGCTGGCCACGCTGACTGCCGCTGGAGCGCCACCTGCGGGTTGCGAGGCCGACGTCGCAGTCGCGGTGGTCGAAGCCGCAGGGGTGGCGTTCGTCATGGACGCCGCATTCGCTTGCGAAGCGGCTTTCGCGCTCGATGCGACGGCAACCTGCCCCACGGGTGCAACCCGCTGATCGACAGCCGCTGTGGTCAATGACGAGGATCCTGAAGGAGGCACCGTTTCGTCCGAGATGAAGTGCACGATCAAGAGCAGAACGATGATGGGTGCGGCAAAACCCACCAGCAAAATGATGATCGTCTTGCGCAGCGTGGAAGCGAATGGCAACTCGCCGCTTTCGTTGGAAGGCTGGGATGGATGTTCGCTCATGATCAACGTGTGGTTATGAAATGGGTCTGGATGGTGAGGCCAAGAGCATGATATGGCTTGCGCGCACCGTTTTGATCACACTCACGGCACATGGCGCCGCTGTTACACTCGTCCGTTGATTTTTGTCACCAGCAGCTTGATGTTGTTCAAGAACGCATTGCCCTGCTTTGAGGCGGCGATCGTGAAAAGCAAAAGCGCACAGCGACATGCTGCAGGTCGCGCCGCCTGCACCACCGCAACATTGGGATCCGCGCCCGTAGCTCAGTGGATAGAGTATTGGCCTCCGAAGCCAAGGGCCGCTGGTTCGATTCCAGCCGGGCGCACCAAAAA
>JAJXUC010000007.1:0-51683 GCA_021783435.1 Pseudomonadota bacterium
CAGCGTGGCCAGGCCGAGGAAGTCGAACTTCACCAGGCCGATGGCCTCGACATCGTCCTTGTCGAACTGCGACACCGCGTCCGTGCTGCCGGGCTGAGCGTACAGCGGGCAGAAGTCGGTCAGCTTGCCGGGGGCGATCAGCACCCCCCCGGCGTGCATGCCCACGTTGCGCGGCAGCCCCTCGAGCTGCTGCGCCAGGGTCAGCAGGTGGCGCACCTCGTCCTCCTGCTCCATGCGCGCCTTGAGCTGCGGCTCGACCTCGATGGCCTGGGCGATGGTGATGTGCTGCCCCGGCTTGTTGGGAATGAGCTTGGCCAGCGCGTCGCAGAAGTTGTAGCCCAACTCCTGCACCCGTCCCACGTCGCGCAGCGCGGCGCGCGCTGCCAGGGTGCCGAAGGTGGCGATTTGCGACACCGCGCCTGCGCCGAATTTCTGCTTCACGTAGTCGATCACGCGATCACGGTTTTCCTGGCAGAAATCGATGTCGAAGTCGGGCATCGACACCCGCTCCGGGTTGAGGAAGCGCTCGAAAAGCAGGTTGTAGGCCAGTGGGTCGAGGTCGGTGATGCGCAGGCTGTAGGCCACCAGCGAACCGGCGCCGGAACCCCGCCCCGGTCCCACCGGGCAGCCGTTGTCCTTGGCCCAGTTGATGAAGTCGGCGACGATGAGGAAGTAGCCCTCGAAGCCCATCTTCGCGATGGTGCCGAGCTCGAATTCCAGCCGCTCTGCATAGCGCGCGCGCTGCGCCTCGCGCTTGGTTGCGTCGGGGTAGAGCTGCTGCAAGCGGCGCTCCAGGCCATCGAACGACTGCGCCCGGAAATAGGCCGCCATGGGCATGCCGTGCGGCGTGGGGAATTCGGGCAGTTGCGGCTTGCCTAGCGTGAGCGTGAGATTGCAGCGCTTGGCAATTTCCACCGCGTTCGCAAGCGCCGAGGGAATGTCGGCGAAAAGCGCCTGCATCTCCGCCTGGGTCTTGAAATATTGGTCGGCGGTGAAATGCCGCTGCCGCCTCGGATTGCCCAGGGTTTCGCCCTCGGCGATGCACACCCGCGCTTCATGCGCCTCGAAGTCGGTGGCCTGGAGAAACTGCACCGGATGCGTCGCCACCACCGGCAGGCCGAGGTCGGCGGCCAACCGCACCGTCGCAGCCACGTGACGCGAACACTCCGCATGCCCGCTGCGTTGCAGTTCCAGATAGAAACGGCCCGCGAAGACGCTCGCATGACGCTGGGCCAGCAGGCGCGCGCGCACCCCATCTCCCGCCAGCAGCGCCTGGCCGATGGCCCCTTGGCGGGCGCCACACAAGGCGATGAGCCCAGCGTTCAAACCCTCCTGTTCAAGCCAGGCCCACTGAACCTCCGCTTGACCGTTGCGCTGGCCCTCGAGCCAGGCGCGGCTGAGCAGGTCGCAAAGGTTGAGATACCCCTGCCGATTCGCAGCCAGCAGCAGCAAGCCGGTGTTGGGCGCCTGGGGTGATGGCTCCCCCGGAGCGACCCGCACATCGCAACCGATGATGGGCTTGACGCCTGCGCCGCGTGCCTCGGAATACAAGCGCACGGCGGCGAACAGGTTGTTCAGATCGGTGATGGCCAGCGCGCCCTGGCCGTCAGCGCGGGCCGCTGCAACAGCGGCGTCGACCCGCAAACTACCGTCGACGATGGAGAACTCGGTGTGGGTGCGCAAGTGGACGTAGGACATGGTCACATTGTAGGAAGTCGGGGGCTCTCGGCATGGCTTGACAAATGCAGAAGAACCGGAATTGTGAGTAGGCACTCTCACGTCATCTCCCTGTTTTCAATGGGTTTTCAATTTTCCGATGCTGAATGGATGTGTCATGACGGCTTCCTATAATCGACTGGCCATTCGCATGGCGCAGACAGCTTGATGGCGCATGGCTCACCACGACACGGCCTCGATCCGACCGTGAGACAGCCGCTTGAGCCGGCCATCAACGCGCCTTGCGCCGATCCCCGCGCCGACATCTGCGGCTTGGTCTGCCCCTTCACGAGCCCCGCACCCGATGCCCGAATTCCACGCCCTGCCCCTGCTCTCGCTGCATGCCGACGGCGTGCTGTGGGTGGGCTTGGCATTGGTGCTGGCGACGCTGATGGGCGAATCGGTCTTTCGCTTCCTGCGCTGGCCGCGACTCATCGGCTACACCGCCGCCGGGCTGGTCATCGCCGCCGGCGGCGGTGGTCTGCAGGCGCTGGCGCTGCAGCCCAGTGCGCGCGCCATCGTCGACGCCGCGCTGGCGGTGCTGCTGTTCGAAATTGGCCATCGCGTCAACCTGCGCTGGCTGCGCGCCAATCCTTGGCTGATCTTCATCAGCCTGGGCGAATGGGCGCTCAGCCTGATGGCGATGTGGCTGGTGCTGAGCTGGCTGGGTCTGGGCGGGCTGCACGGCCTGGCCACCGCCGCCGCGCTGGCGTGCACCGCGCCTGCGGTGGCGCTGCGCCTGAGCGGCGAGTTCAACGCGCGCGGCCAGGTGACCGAGCGCCTGCTGCTCGTCTCCGCCCTGGGCACCATCCTGTCCATCCTTGCCGTGGGGGTGCTCACGGCGTGGATGGGAGCGCAGGCCAGCGTGCAATGGTGGAACGCGCTGCTGCTGCAGGTTTACGGCATTGGCGGCGCGGTACTGGCAGCGGCGGTATTGGCCTGGGCAGTGAACTGGGTGGAGCGCCATTTCGACTTCGCCGACGAGGGCGCCGCGCTGCTGCTGGTGGGGCTGATCCTGCTGGTGCTGTCCATCACCCGCATGCTGCATTGGTCCACCCTGCTCACGCCGCTGCTGGCCGGGTTGCTGCTGCGCGCCCGCAGCCAGCGCCCAAGGGTCTGGCCGCGCCATTTCGGCACGGCCGGCGGCGTGCTGGTGGTGCTGCTGTTCCTCATTCTCGGCCTGAGCCTGAACTGGGCGGCGCTGGCCAGCGGCATGGCCATGGGGCTGGCGCTGGCCGGCGTGCGCGCGCTGGCCAAGCTGGCCGTGCCGCTGGCGCTGGGCAAACCCTCGGGCCTGAGCTGGCGGCAATCGACAGCGCTGGGGCTGGCGCTGAATCCGGCAGCCGGCGTGAGCTTCGTGCTGCTGCTCGACCTGGCGCAGGCCGTGCCACAGTTTCCTCACATGCTGATTGCCGCGGCCTTCGCCGCCATCGTCGTGCTGGAACTGGCCGGCACCTTGCTCGCGCGCTGGGCGCTGGGGCGCTCGGGCGATATTGCAGCCGTGCGCAAGAAACCACAAGGATCGGCATGAGCCTGGGCCCGTTTTCGCAATCGGCGGCATTGAGCATCGGCATCGAGCTGGAGTTGCAGATCGTCAGCCGTCACAACTACGACCTCATGCCCTGTGCGCCCGACCTGCTGCGCCTGCTGGAAGGCCGCAAGCTGCCCGGGTTGGTGACGCCGGAGATGACCGAGAGCATGATCGAACTCTCCACCGGCATCTGCACCGGCTATGACGACGCGCTGGCCCAGCTCACCGAAATCCAGGGCGCGCTGGTGGACGCGGCGAACAAGCTGGACGTGGGTCTGGCGGGCGGGGGCACCCATCCTTTCCAGCACTGGGCGCAGCAGCGCATTTTCGACAAGCCGCGCTTCCTGCAACTCTCCGAGCTGTACGGCTACCTCAGCAAGCAGTTCACCGTGTTCGGCCAGCATGTGCACCTGGGCTGCCCGGACGCCGACACCGCCCTCTACACCCTGCATTGCGTTTCGCGCTTCATTCCGCATTTCATCGCGCTGTCGGCCTCGTCGCCCTACGTGCAGGGCGAGGACACGGGCTTTCACTCGGCGCGGCTGAACTCGGTGTTCGCCTTCCCGCTCTCGGGCCGCGCGCCCTTTGCGCTGACCTGGGACGCATTCGAGCGCTACTTCGAGAAAATGACCGCGACCGGCGTGGTCAAGAGCATGAAGGATTTCTACTGGGACATCCGCCCCAAGCCCGAGTACGGCACCATCGAAGTGCGGGTGATGGACACGCCGCTGACCATCACCAAAGCGGCGCGCATCGCCGCCTACATCCAGACCCTGGGCCGCTACATCCAGACCGAGCGGCCCTTCACCCCGGAGGAAGACGATTACCTCGTCTACACCTTCAACCGCTTCCAGGCCTGCCGCTTCGGCTTCGACGGCACGTTCGTCGACCCCGCCACGCGCGAGCACCGCACCCTGCGCGAAGACCTGATCCGCACCATCGTCAAGCTCGAAGGCCACGCCGCAGAACTGAAGTCCGACACCGCCTTGCGCGAACTGCTGGCCGACGTCGGCAACCGCGGCAATGACGCGCAATGGATCCGCGAAACCTTCAGCCGCGAAAAACACCTGCCCGAAGTGGTGCGACAGCAATGCGGCCAATGGATGGGGCGCGGCAGATGATGCCTTGCACCCACATGTGAATCTCAACCGAGACGCATCGGCCGCGTCAATCGACAGTCTGCGACGCGACGGTTGGCGCTTGACCCGCCTGCGCCGTGAACTGCATGCGATGCAACTGCGCGTACAAGCCCTCGTGCGCGAGCAACTCAGCCTGCGTCCCCAACTCCACCAGGCAGCCTTCGTCAAGCACCGCGATGCGGTCGCAATGGGCAATGGTGGCGAGGCGGTGGGCGATGACGATGGTGGTGCGGCCCTGCATCAGCCTGTCGACCGCCTGCTGCACCAGGCGCTCGCTCTCGGCGTCGAGCGCGCTGGTGGCTTCGTCCAGAATGAGCAGCGGCGCATCGCGGTACAGCGCGCGGGCGATGGACAGGCGCTGGCGCTGGCCGCCGGAGAGCTGCGAGCCGTTATGCCCCACTTCGGCCCGAAGCCCGCCAGGCAGGCCACGCACGAAGTCGGCCAGCGCGGCGGCCTCCAGCGCGGCCCAGGCGCGGGCCGCATCCACCGGCTCGCCGAAGCTGACGTTGATGCCCACGGAATCGTTCAGCAGCACCACCTCCTGGCCGACGTAGGCGATTTGCTGGCGCAGGCTGTGCAGGGTCCAGTCGCGCAGCGGCACGCCATCGAGCAGCAGGCGGCCGGCCGTGGGCTCCAGCAGGCGCGGAACCAGGCGCATGAGCGTGGTCTTGCCCGCGCCGGAAGGCCCGACCAGCGCGAGGCTTTCACCCGCATGCACCCGCAGGCTGACGCCATCCAGCACCGGGCGATCGAGCGCGCCGATGCGCACGGTCACGTCGTCGAACTCCAACTCGCCCCGCACCCGCTCCACCGCATGGCTGCCTGTGTCCAGTTCCTGGGGCGTGTCGACGATGCCGCGCAGGCGCTGCAGCGAACTGAGCGCGCGCATCATCGGCTGCACGATGTCGGACACCCGCCGCAGCGGCGACAGCGTCATCAGCATGGCGGTGATGAAGGACACGAAACTGCCAACGCTGTGCTGGCCCGAAACATCGCTTTGCCACATGGCGTAGACCATCACCACTGACACCGCCAGCGCCGACAGCCACTGCGACACCGGCGTGGTGGACGAGCCCGACACCAGCGTCTTCACCGTGGTGCGGCGCAGGTTCTGGTTGATGGTCTCGAAGCGCGCGGCGAACCCTTCCTGCGCGTTGTGCACCCGCACCACCGGCGCCGCCAGCATGCCCTCTTCCAGCGCATACGACACCTCCTCGGCGGCACCCTGCATCTGCGCATTCAACCGCTTGGCGCGGCGGCTGATGCGGCGCATGACGAACAACAGCGGCAGCAGCACTGCCAGCGTCAGCAGCGTCAGGCTCCAGTTCACCCACATCAGGTAGCCGAACAGCGCCAGCAAGGTCAGGCTGTCGCGCACCAGGGTGAGCAGGCCGGGGAAGATCATGCCCAGCGCCAGTTGCGCCTCGTACACCGCCGCGCCAATGAGGCTGCTGGCGCTTTCGCGCTGCAGCCCGGCAAGCTGCGCATGCACGATCTGCCCATACACCAGCGTGCGAACCCGCGCCAACACGTTCTGCGTCAGCCACTGTGTGAGAAACTGCGAGGCCAGCCATGCCAAACCACGCACCGTGAACAGCCCGAGCAACACCGCCGGCACGGCCCACAGCGGAAAATCGCGCTTCGTGGTGAAGCCGACATCGAGCACATGCTTCATCAACGCCGGCAGCACCGGTTCCGTCGCCGCAACGATGGCGGCGAACAACACGATGAGCAATGCGGCCGAACGGTTCCGAGGGTTGGCCGCAAAGAGGCGGCGAAGCAGATCCAAGGCAGCTCGGTGATCCCACGCCCCCTTATTGGCCAGGGGCCGATTGTTGGATTGCATAGAGTCTCGCAATGATGAAATATGCCCATGCCCGGCTATCGGGGCCGCCTTTCTACCATACAACCCATTGGTCTCTCGATCCAGGCCATCCAACCCCAATCCTCCATGTTCAGCATCCTGATTCCGACTTGGAATAATCTTCCCTACCTGCAACTGTGCATCGACAGCATCCGGCGGCACAGTTGCATGGAGCACGACATTCTGGTGCACGTCAATGACGGCTCCGACGGCACATTGGAGTGGGTTCGGGATCAGGGCATTGCGCACACGCATTCGACCGCCAACGTGGGCATCTGCCTCGCGGTCAATCAACTCGCCAGCATGGCGACTCGCCAGTGGTTGGTCTATCTCAACGACGACATGGTGTGTTGCCCCGGATGGGACGCGGCGCTGATCAACGCCATCGATCGCCAGCCGCACGATCTCGTCTATCTCTCGCCCATCATCATCGAGCCGCGCTCGACCGTCAATCCACTCACCATCGTGCAGGACTTCGGTTCGACCGCGGAAACCTTCAATGAGGCCGCCATGATGGAGCAGTTCGCATCCGATCCGCGCGGCGACAGACTCGGACAAGCTTCGCCGGTCAGCGTTGTAAGCAGGCGCTGGTGGCATATGGTTGGCGGTTACAGCATCGAATTCAGCCCAGGCATGGGCAGCGAAGACGACTTGATGATGAAATTCTGGGTTGCCGGCTGCCGCCACTATGCCGTGATCGGCAGCAGCCGCATCTATCACTTTGCCTGCCGCAGCACGGGACGGGTGCGGCGCAACCACGGAGCGCGGACCTTTGTCACCAAGTGGGGCGTGACGCAGGGAGACTTCAAGCGCCGCTCGCTTGCACCCAGCGCGACCCCGCAAGTGCCTCCACAGCCCATGCCCCAGCCGACGCCGATGGGACGCCTCAAGCGCGCCGTCTATGGCCTCACCGGCAATTTCCCGCTGGGCGATCTTTCCGCCTGGGATGCGACGCCAGGCCAACATATTCCTCCCGAGCAGGTGTCAAAAGAAAAATGTCCAGATGCCAAATAATATAAACCTGCACTCATCAAGAATTTCACCTTAAATTCAAAAATTGAAAATGCAAAAAATTAGCGCAATCATTGTAGCCAAAAATGAAGCTCATGACATCATGGCATGCATCGAGTCCGTCAAGAATTTTGCAGAAGAAATAATTGTTTTTGATTCCGGCAGCACAGATGGCACGCAAGATATTTGCAGAGCTTCCGGCGTAAAACTATTTGAAACCGACTGGCCAGGCGATGGCCCTCAAAAAAATCGTGCCTTAGATCAAGCCACATCAGAATGGGTGCTCTGCCTCGATGCTGACGAGCGCATTAGCGCAGAATTGAAAACTGAAATTATTTCAATTTTAAGTGCGGAATCAACGCATAACGCTTTTAGCATGCCACGCTCATCAAGTTTTTGCGGGCAATTTATGCAGCATAGCGGATGGTGGCCTGACCGCATTGTTCGACTTTTTCGGCGTGGCTCTGGACGTTTTTCCGAACTCAGAACCCATGCAAGCTTAGAAATTAATGGAAGCGTTGGTAAACTCAAGGGTCCGCTGATACATTATTCAGACAGGGATATTGATGAGGTTCTTCAAAAAATAAATGTTTATTCAACCGAGGGCGCCCTAACATTGTATAAGCGTGGGCGGCGCTCGTCCCTGTCAAAGGCGATTGGAAAATCAATTTGGGCATTTGTTCGAACTTACATTTTTCGTCTAGGAGTACTAGATGGCAGGATGGGTTTGGTTTTGGCGTTCGCCAACTCACAAGAAACTTACTATCGCTATCTAAAACTATGGTTACTTCATCATCCCACGCTCTCGAAAAAAACCGCAAATTAATATTGATGCATAGATAACAAGCTGTAATACATGGCTAACATTCTGTTCTAGGATTCCCCTCAAGTCGCATGGCTTCGAATCCTTGCCCCTGATCTTGTTGCATACTCTTACCTCTGCACGGGTCGCTGCTACATAGAATGCAACCGTCATTCATCGCGTTTGAAGTGACAATCCCTTTCAAGCATTTTTCTTAGGCATTTCACATCCCACACATGGGAATTTGACCTCCATCCATAGATGAAACGACGCCACTTACTGACCGCCCCACTTGCCTATGTAACCAACATACTGGCCCGCCCTTCATTTGCACTCAGTGGCCTGGGCGCGGCTGCCACCCTGGGCCTTCCCGCGCTCGCCCAGGCCCAGTTCAAAATCGACGTTTCCGGCATTGGCGCCACGCAGATTCCCGTCGGGATTGCGCCCTTCAAGGGGCAGGACTCCTGCCCGCAGCCGATTGCCGACATCGTCCGCGCCGATCTCACGCGCAGCGGCCAGTTCCGCACCACCAACCTCGGCGGCGCGGTGCTCACCGAGCAGGGGCCGCCGAACTATGCGGCTTGGCGCGCGCAGGCGCTGGAAGCCGCGGCCGGTGGCAGCATCACGCCCCAGGGCCCCAACCGCTGGATGATCCGCTTCCGCTTGTGGGATGCGGTGAAACAGGCCGATCTGGGCGGCGAGATCTACCAGGTGGTCACGGGCGACCTGCGCCTGGCCGCCCATCGCATCGCTGACTTCATCTACCAGAAGCTCACGGGCCAGCGCGGCGTGTTTGCCACGCGCATTGCCTACATCAGCAAGGCCGGACAGCACAATTTCGCGCTGATCGTGGCCGATAGCGATGGCGAAAACGCCCGCACCGCCCTGCGCAGCCGCGAGCCGCTGCTCTCCCCGGCCTGGGCACCCGACGGCAGCACCCTGGCCTACGTCTCGTTTGAAACCGGCAAGCCGGTTGTGTTCATGCAAGACATCCGCAATGGCGCACGCCGCATGCTGGCCAACTTCAAAGGCACAAACAGCGCTCCGTCGTTCTCACCCGACGGCCGCACCATGGCCGTGGTGCTGACGCTCACGGGACGTTCGCAAATTTTCCTGATGCCCAGCTCCGGCGGTCAGCCGCGCCAGCTCATGCGTAGCGGATCCATCGACACCGAGCCGGTCTTCGCGCCCGACGGCAAGAACATCTACTTCGTGAGCGACCGCGACGGCTCGCCGCAGATCTATGTGGTGGGACTGGACGGCAGCAGCGTGCGTCGCCTGACGTTCAGCGGCGGCTACAACGTCAGCCCCGCCATCAGCGCGGACGGCAAGAACCTTGCCTACATTTCGCAGCAGGGCAACAGTTTCCAGCTTTGGCTGCAAGACGTGGCTTCCGGCAATGCCCGGGCTCTGGACAATGGCACCGACGATGGGCACCCGAGTTTTGCCCCGAACGGACAAATCCTGCTGTACTCTGCCCATGAAGGCGGCTCGGAAGTGCTGAAAACCGTGTCGCTGGACGGCAGTGTTCGCACCACGCTGGCTGCGGCAGGGCTGCAGGTCCGGGAGCCTTCCTGGGGCCCGTGGACGCCTGGCAATTGAAACCCCATACCCCGCACGTCTGGGGGCCGATCGTTGTCTCGTTCGGCATCCCTGCTGCGCTGCCCACCGTTGAATTCTTCCCGAATCCTCTGCAAAATTCATTGTTGCACCGTAGTTGTTGAACCTCGTCTGACCCACAACACCCTTTTCCACCACGTACAACCCTGACCATTTGGAGAATCACGATGAACCAACGCTCTGCCCTTCTGCTCACGGCCCTCGCCGCAGCACTCACCCTGGGCGGCTGCGCCTCGGGCGTGAAAATGCATCCGGCTCCTGTCGAATCCCAGACCGCTGCACCCGTGAGCAGCACTGCGGGCGCCAACTCCCAAGGTGCCGGGCAAAGCCAGGTCGCGGCTGTGCAGGCACCGGCCGAGAACAACGTCGGCCCCGGCCCTGACGTCCCCAAGAGCGTGTTTTTCGCCTTCAACAGCTATGTGGTCGAGGGCAAATACCGCCCGGTGCTGGAAAACAATGCGCAGTACCTGACCGGCCACCCGGCCGCGCATGTGCAACTGCAAGGCAACACCGACGCCCGTGGCAGCCGCGAATACAACCTGGCGCTGGGTCAGAAACGTGCCGATGCCGTGATGAAGGGCATGGAACTGCTGGGCGTGAAACCCAGCCAGATGGAAGCCATCAGCTACGGCAAGGAAAAGCCCAAGGCACTGGGCAACACCGAAGCTGACTACGCCGAAAATCGCCGCGTGGACATCGTTTACCAGAAATGATGCAGCACAACGCGATGAAAGTGCCCCGCCCTGCGGGGTTTCACCGGCTGCGCCGCGGGGCTCCGGCCCTGCTGCTCAGCCTGGGGCTCGGGCTGGCGTGGCTGCCGCAGGCGCAGGCCGACATGTTTCCGGACAACGAAGCGCGCCGCGCCATCCTGGACCTGCGTGGGCAGATGGCACAAAACCAGCAGGCCAACCAGGCCCAACTGGCGCAGCAGGCGCAGCAAATTCAGCAGATCCGCAGCTCGCTGCTCGACCTGGCGAACCAGATCGAACAGCTCAAAACTGAAATCGCCCAACTGCGTGGCCAGCAGGACACCACCACGCGCCAGCTCAACGACACCATCGCCAAGGTGGCCGCAAGCCAGAAAGACCTGACCCAGCGCATGGCGCCGCTGGAACCGGTGGCGGTGCAGATCGGAGGCAAAAGCTACACCGTGCAGCCGGCTGAAAAAGCGGCTTACGAACAAGCGCTGGCAGCCTTCCGCAGTTCCGATTTTGCCGGGGCCGGTAGCCAGTTCAAGGCGTTCCTGGCCCAGTACCCATCGAGTCCGTATGCCTCGGAGGCCCAGTACTGGCTGGCCAATTCCCTGTACGCACAAAAACAGTACAGGGATGCCGTCTCGGCCTTCAACGGCCTCATCAATGGCTACCCGGGCAGCAGCCGCATCCCCGAGTCCATGCTCGGCTTGGCCAATTGCCAGGTGGAATTGCGCGAAGTGCGTGCAGCCAGACTCACGCTCCAAAAGCTGGTGAAGAATTACCCGCAGTCCGAGGCCGCGCAAGCCGCCAAGGACCGCCTGGCCAAGCTGCGCTGAAGGCGCATGGCTGAAGCGACGGCGCCGGTGGGAACCGGTGGCACACCCGCTGTGGTGCTGCTGTCCGGTGGCCTGGATTCAGCCACCGTGCTGGCCTGCGCACGCGCCCAGGGCTTCATCTGCCACGCGCTTTCGGTGCATTATGGCCAGCGCCACGGCGCCGAGCTGGATGCGGCGCGGCAGGTGGCCCAGGCCTTGGGCGCTGTGCGGCACGAAATCATTCAACTGGATCTGGCGCGTTTCGGCGGCTCGGCCCTCACCGATACGGCGCTGCAGGTTCCCACTGCCGGCGAACAGGATGGCATTCCTATCACCTACGTGCCCGCACGCAATACCGTGTTGCTGGCACTGGCCCTGTCGTGGGCCGAGGCGCTTGGAGCCCGCGACGTGTTCTATGGCGCCAACGCCGTCGATTATTCCGGCTACCCGGACTGCCGCCCGGAGTTCGTGGCGGCGTTCGAGACCCTGGCCAACCTCGCGACCAAGGCCGGCGTCGAGGGTGGCCACATCCGCGTGCATGCGCCCATCATCCAGTTGAGCAAGGCGCAGATCATCCGTGAAGGACTGCGCCTGGGCGTTGACTTCAGCCAGACCGTGAGCTGTTACCAGGCCGACGATCAGGGCCGCGCCTGCGGGCGTTGCGACTCCTGCCGCATCCGCGCCGCTGGCTTCGCCGAGGCGAGAGTGCCCGACCCCACGCGCTACCAGCCCAGCAATCGACTTGCCTGACCTCGGCCCTGATGCTCACCAATCCCGAGCTGCCGGCGCCCGGCCGTGTTGCGTGTCAGCGGGTCGGCTCTCCGACCCGCTGACACGAGGAGATCAAAACTTGGGGCGGCCCTGCATCCATTCGAGACGCGCTGGAGCCGTGGGACCTTCAAGGGTCCGTTCCCCCGAGTCGGCATGCCCTTGCTGGCCCGAATCGTTTTACCCGCAACGCTGCCGCGTGTGACAATTCCTGCTTGTGACGCGGCGTCGCCGGCAAAGGGTTCGTCTCGCCCTGCCGCAAACCGGATCATTCCGCAACATCCATCAACACTGCCTTGCAAGAGATCTCCACCGCTGCCCTCAACGCTACCGTACTGTGGTGGACGTTTCTGCTGAGCGTGGCCTTCGGCGCCATCATGCACCGCTCGCAGTTCTGCGCCATGGGCTCGGTTGCCGATATCGTCAATTTCGGCGACTGGACACGCATGCGCATGTGGGTGCTGGCGATTGCGACGGCCCTTCTGGGCACCAGCGTCCTGGCGGCCATGGGTCTGATCAACACCGATCAGACCATCTACACCGCCAACCGCGTGCTGTGGCTGTCAGCCCTGCTGGGTGGGGTGATGTTCGGCTTCGGCATGGTGCTGGCTTCAGGCTGCGGCAGCAAGACCCTGGTACGTCTGGGCGCGGGCAGTCTCAAGGCGCTGGTCGTTTTTGTCATGTTGGCCGTGGGTGCCTACGCCACGCTGCGCGGCATCACCGCCGAGGTGCGGGTCTACGGGCTTGACCGTGTGGCGGTCGTGCTCAACGGCGCGCAAGACCTGCCCTCGGTCCTGGCCCGGCTTACCGCCATCGCCCGCCCCACCTGGCTGCTCGTCCTTGGTGTCGGCACGGCACTGGTTCTCGGGACCTGGGCACTGTGGCCGCGCGAAGCGCGCAGCCCGCGGCAGCTGCTCGGGGGCATCGGCATCGGTGCGCTGGTCGTGGCGCTGTGGTGGGTGTCGGGTCACCTGGGATTCGTGGCGGAAGACCCGCAGACGCTGCAGCACGCTTACATCGGCAGCACCGGGAACCACCTCGAGTCCTTCACCTTCGTTGCACCACTGGCCTACACGCTGTATTGGTTCCTCATGTACTCCGACGCCAGCAATGTGCTGAACATCGGCATCGTCTCGGTGTTCGGGGTCATTGCCGGCTCCGCGCTGCACGCCCTGAGCACACGGCGTTTTCGCTGGGAGGGGCTGGCAGGCGTGGAGGACACCGCCAACCACATCGTCGGCGGCTTGTTCATGGGCATCGGCGGAGTCACCGCCATGGGCTGCACCATTGGCCAGGGCATCACCGGCGTGTCCACCCTGTCCATCACAAGCTGGATCGCGCTTGCCTCGATCATCGGAGGCGGCGTGCTGGGCGTGAAGTTCCAGGCCTGGCGACTGGATCGGGCGGGTTAAGCCGCGCGCCACGCTCGAAGTTGCGGCCTGTGAGTCGCTGCGTTCATCCCTCCCATGTCAGCCCCGCCCTGCACCGTCAGTCAGCCTGACCCTGACCGCCGCTTCGGTGGCGTGGCGCGGCTTTATGGCGCGCAGGCCGCAGCGCGGATCGGCACAGCCCATATCGTCATCGTCGGGCTTGGCGGTGTTGGCTCCTGGGCCGCCGAGGCACTGGCACGCAGTGGCATCGGCGCGCTGACGTTGATCGATCTCGACCACGTCGCCGAGTCCAACATCAACCGCCAGATTCAGGCGCTCGACTCCACGCTCGGCATGGCCAAGGTTCGCGCTCTGGCATCCCGCATCGCCGACATCAACCCTGCGTGCAGGGTGCACGAACTGGAAGACTTCGCCAGCCCCGACAACCTCGCCAGCCTGATCCCTGCGAACGCACAAGCCCTGCTCGACTGCTGCGATCAGGCCCGCACCAAAGCCGCGCTGGCCGCACACGCGCTGCAGAACGGAGTGGCCATCATCATGGCCGGCGCCGCAGGCGGCAAACGCCAACCCCAGCAGGCGCAGATCCTGGACCTGGCCGCGGTTCGCCACGACCCTCTGCTCGCCAAGGTGCGCTATCGCCTGCGCCGTGTACATGGCGCGCCGCGCAACGGCCCCATGGGCGTGCCCTGTGTCTGCTCCGCCGAGCCCGTATCCATGAACACGCCGGGCGATGGTGCTCAGGCCGGCGAGGCCCCGCAAGGCCTTAACTGCGCTGGCTATGGCTCCAGTGTCATGGTCACAGCCACTTTCGGCATGGTTGCTGCCAGCCTGGCACTCGAAGCCGTGATGCAGCCGATGCGCCCACCATGCGAGCGCATGTGAATCCTCCACGCCATTGGTCCAAGAAGCTGCTCCATGGCCTTTGCTATCATGATGAGCTTTGGGTCGTTAGCTCAGTCGGTAGAGCAGCGGACTTTTAATCCGTTGGTCGCGTGTTCGAGTCACGCACGACCCACCAATGAATTCAACGGCTTAGGCTACTTTCGGCCTAGGCCGTTTGGCCTTTCGGCTTCCTCGCACTGTTCATGTAGGCACTGTGGTGTAGGTTTTGGCGGGGGATGCTTGGCGCATCGCAAGCGGCCAGCCGGAACCGTTGCGTAACCCTTTCGGAACCCATGCGAAACCCGTCGAGTTTCCTGGCGGGTCGCGATGGTGTCACGCGTGACACGCTCGGACACAAGCCCCCACCTTGCCGCCAGAGGCATGCGCCAAATCTGGCCTTTGGCCGGCGCTGCCGGCAGCAGCGAGGCGACATGCTCGCGGCCTCCCGCGGCCGGCAGTTCGCCGCGCGTCCGAAGGGGCGCGATTGGAAATCTCACCCTTCAAAGCCCCTGCAGTTTTGCGTCGCGCGCTCGCCTCTCAGCGCCAAGTCTCGCAGCACCCCACGCGCGCCTGCTACCCGCGCAGCTTCTTGAGCGCTTGGCGCTGCTTCCGCAGCAAGAGCGTGAACACGCTTCATCAGGTCGCGGCTCTGCGCGTCGACAGGCCATGCACCAGGCTATTCGCTGCGGCCCTGGACTTCCCCTCGGGCGTCGTTGGGCCTGTACTGCGCTCCCAGGGCTTCCAGTGCTGAATCGCCTCGCGCTGACGCTGCTTGTGTTCCGGTTTCCAATGCGCTCAACTCATTCGGAGACTCCAGGCGTGATTGTTCGTTGGCGAGTTACGCTGTTTTTCCCGCATGCGAGGCAGGCGCCCCGTTGTTCACCTGCTGCTGGGCGATGTTGGCGGAGATGTTCTGGCATTCCAGCGGCGGGGGTACGGGCAGGACTTCAAGACCGCTTGCAAGGCTTTGGACTGTTGGGTGGAGGCCGCACGCTGAGCGCCGTCATAGACCGCACAGAAACTCCGCAGCAGGCCGCACGGCGCTTGTCAGCACCTGCGCTGCGCGACGGCTTGCCCTTCGGCCACGGTTCCCGGTTCGGCCATTGCAGCAGCAGTAAGTCGTCGGCTGCTGCCGCTAGCGTGCGCAGGTTGTTTGCCCTGGCGGCAAGCCGCATTTGCTCGCCACGCGGGCCCGCCCATCCTTGGCGCTCGGCTGCTTCTGTCGCCAGCACGTCGGCCCACCATTCGGGCGTTCTAGGTTTGTCCCAGCTTGGCCCATGTGCGGTAAGCCACTCGGCGCGGCTGTCGTATTCCGTCCAGTCCATGTGTTCGGCTTCGTGGGGGAAACCAACAGCCTCGGAAAACAGCCGGGCGGCCTCGGCTTTGCGCACATACTTGGAAAACCCGCTAGCGGCTCGTTCGCGCTCTGCCTGCTGGCGCTGCGCTTCAATCTGCGCCTCAGAGCAACCCAGTTCGCGCATTGTGGCGATGGCTCCGGGCGTCAAGGCGTCGCCTTGTTCGTCCGCCTTGTTTTGCTTCGTCATGTCTGCGTCCTTCGCGTGCTGGCCTTCATTCATGGGCACCAGGCAGGCGGGCGAAGGTTCCCGCTTTTCTCTCCGTCGGGATAGCCTGACGCGAAACGGTTACGCGGCCCGCTGCATGGGCTTGATGTTCGGCAGGCGCACCTTGCGGGCTTGCCACAAGTCCCAGGCGGCTTGCATGCCCATCCATGATTCGGGCGAAGTGCCCAGCCATGCGGCAAGTCGGCGGGCCATGACGGCGGAAATGCCAGCTTGCCCATTCAGCACCTTGGATAGCGTCACGCGGGCAATGTGCAATTCTTCGGCGGCCTGCGTCATCGTCATGCCCTCGGGCAGCCATTCGCGCAGCACTTCGCCGGGGTGCGCTGGGTTGTGCATCATGCTCACGCCTCCAAGCGCACCACGGCCCGCGCTCCCACGGCCTGCGCGTAACGCTGCACACTGCGCAGGGATGGCGGGCGCTTGCCGCTCTCCAGCCGTGCAACCACGCTTTGCGTTGTGCCCATGCGCTGCGCAACTTCGGCTTGCGACAGTCCAGCGCGGGCGCGGGCGGCAATCATTTCGCGGGCAATGGCGAACTCCGGCCCCAGGGCGTCATACTCGGCCCGCACTTCGGGCACGGCCA
This sequence comes from Pseudomonadota bacterium, assembly GCA_021783435.1. The sequence goes on from JAJXUC010000007.1 coordinate 16,401, forward strand.
GTAGGGTGCGCTTGATGCTGTGCACAGTCTTGCCAGCGCGTGAGACGGCTAGAACTTGCATGCCCTCTGTCAGTTCGGCGGCAAGGTTGCGTTTCATGCGTGCGCCTTTTCCACCCGCAGGCGCAAACCGGCTGCATGCGTCACGGCCATGAGCGTGCGCAATGTGGGATTGCCACGCGGCGAAAGCGTGCGATAGAGCGTTTCACGCGAAAGCCCGGTTTCCTCGGCAATGGCGCGCATGCCCTTGGCTTCGGCAATGCTGCGCAGGGCGGCTAGCAGTGCTTCGCGGCCTCCGGGTTCGTCGGCTTCGTCGATGGCTGCATTCAGCAGCTCCTCGGCAAAGCCTTCATCCTGCCGCAGGAGCTCGACGATGGTTTGATTCAGGGGGCGTGATGCGTTCATGGTGCGTTCCTTTGTTGCCAGTCTGTCCAATGGCGCCGGGCGGTTGCTATGTCGGCTTGCTGGGTGCGCTTGTCACCACCAGCCAGCAGCAGCACCAGGCGGGCACCGGCGTGGGTGTAATACACCCGGTATCCCGGCCCCCAGTCAATGCGCAATTCCAACAGTCCACCCGATAAGGCTTTGCAGTCTCCCGGATTGGCAGCTTCCAGGCGCATCAACCGGGTTGCAATGCGGGCGCGGGCTTGTCTGTCGGGCAGGGCGGCCAGCCAGTCTTGCACGGGGCATTGCCCTTCGTCTGTCAGGTAGCTTTGCACTTCAAACATGGGCAGATTGTAGCGCAAAGGCTACTGATTCACTGCACCCGGCGCAGCGTCGGCAGGGCTTGCGCGGCGGCAAACGCGATACCGGCCTGCTCCAGCATCCACGCCTCGATGCGCTCATGGTGAACCCGCAGCAAGTCGAGTGGGCGCACCTTGTAATGCCGCTCTGCCGTGGCGCTGGGTTTGTGGCCCATGATTTGCGCCACCGGCCCGGCGGGAATCTCCAGCCATTCCGTGAGCGTGGAGAAACTGCGGCGCAGGCCGTGCAGCGTCAAATCGTCCAGCCCAGCGGCTTTGCAGGCGTTGGTATGCGGCGCTTGCGGCCTCGATAGTTGCCCGCTGGCACTGGTGGCGCTGGAAAACACCCAGGCATTGCGGCGCGGCAGGCAGGCCAGCAGGTGCGCCACATAGGGCGTCAGTGGAATCATGCGCTCGCCTTCCACCTTGTCCCGAATCGTGATGCTTTTCCATTGCGTGTTCATGTCCTCCCAGCGCAGGGATAGCACCTCACCAGGGCGGGCACCTGTCAACAGCATGATTTGCAGCGCGGCGGCGATGGCCGGGTTTTGAATCTGGCGCACATGGGCGAACCAGGCGGGCAATTGTTCCCGCGTCAGCACGTCCGATTTCGTGCCGGGCTTGCCCAGGGCTTCGCGGGTGCGGCGCGTCTTGGCCGGGTTCGGCGTCTGCACGATGTCTGCATATTGCGGATGCTCTGCGCACCACGTCAGGAAGGCGCGCAGCAGTCGCCATGCCAGCCGTGCCGATGTGGGGCGCGTCTGGCCTTCACGGGCGGCCCATGCCTCGATTGCGGCGGCGTCCAACTGCGCCAGCGGCAAGGGCATGAACCCGGCCAGCGGCGCGGCGGCTTTGACACCGCCTCAGTAGCCTCGGCCCGTGGCTGCATGGTCTGCATCCACGGGCTTCTGCTTTCGCCGGGACTCCAGGAACAGCGGCACGAAACCTCAGCCGAACAGCTTGCCCTTGAGCATGCCAAGACCCTGCGACAACAAATCGCCCTCTGGAATTTGGCCGCTTGGCGTGAGTTTGTCCACCAACTGCGGCAGCACTTCCGATAGGCCCGAAGCGGCCTGTGCTGGATCGATACCGGCCTTGGCGGCAAGTTGCTTGACCGCATCGCTCCCCAGAACTTGCTGGATCTGATCAGCGGAGACAGGCTGGTTCTGGCCAGTGCCAATCCACGACTGCACAACATCACCCAGCCCGCCGCTCTGGAATTTCTCGGCCAACCCAGCCAAGCCCCCAGGCTGGTTCTGAATCAGGCTCATCGCAGCACTCAAGATGGAGTTCGGGCTGGTTCCAGAGCCACCAGTCAGAGCAGACAGCGCATCGTCGAATAGACCCATTTTCCAGTCCTCCTCAAGTTGACCAACGAGTGTCCAGAATAGCCGACCCCCTGTTTTTCAACCACCATTGTCAACAGCACATGATCAGCCATTGCTAGGGCCTCGTCTTTTGTCAGGATGATCTGGCAAAAGACGAGGCGAAATACGCTATGCTGTTTGGTTTTCGGGGGTATAGCTCAGTTGGTAGAGCAGCTGACTCTTAATCAGTAGGTCCTGGGTTCGAGTCCCTGTGCCCCCACCACATTTTTGCCGGTAAAGGCCGCGTGCGCTTGAGCAATCAACGTCATGCGGCCTTTTGTTTCGTGGGCGTTGGTTTTGTTGACTTACAGTTCATGGCATTCAGCACTTTGAAAGGCTTGTCCATGTCTGCAACCATCCTCGTCACCGGCGGCGCCGGCTACATCGGCTCGCACACATGCGTCGCGCTGATCAAAGCTGGCTACAAGCCTCTGGCCTATGACAACCTGTGCAACAGCAGCGCGGAATCCCTGGCCAGGGTGGAACGCATCACCGGGGTCAGGCCTGACTTCATCCAGGCTGATATCCGTGATGCCTCGGCGTTGGACAGCGCTTTCAACGCGCATGACGTTCAGGCTGTCATCCATTTCGCCGGGCTGAAGGCGGTAGGCGAATCGGTGGACAAGCCGCTGAGCTACTACGACAACAACGTGGGCGGGACGGTCGCGTTGCTGCAGGCCATGCAACGCACGGGGCTGAGGACCATCATCTTCTCGTCTTCCGCGACGGTGTACGGGGACCCGGCCTCGGTGCCCATCCGTGAAGACTTTCCACTCAGCGCGACCAATGCCTACGGGCGCAGCAAGCTGATGATCGAGGAGATTCTGGGCGACCTGCATCGCGCCGAGCCGCAGTGGCACATCGCCCGGCTGCGCTATTTCAACCCTGTGGGGGCTCATGAAAGCGGACTCATTGGCGAAGACCCCCTCGGCATTCCCAACAACCTCATGCCCTATGTCACGCAAGTGGCGGTGGGCAGCTTGCCTCGACTGCGGATCTTCGGCGGCGACTGGCCGACGGTCGACGGCACCGGAGTGCGCGACTACATCCATGTGATGGATTTGGCCGAGGGCCATGTGGCGGCACTGCGACATGTGCTCGCGCACGATGGCATGTTCACTGTGAACCTGGGCACAGGCCGAGGCTACTCGGTGTTGCAGATGGTTCAGGCTTTCGGCCGCAGTATCGGCCGCGAACTGCCGTACGACATCGTCGCACGACGGCCCGGCGACATCGCCGAATGCTGGGCCGACCCGACCGCCGCTGAACGTTTGCTGGGTTGGAAAACCAAGCGAGGGTTGGACGCCATCTGTGCCGACGCCTGGCGCTGGCAACAGGGCAACCCGCAGGGCTACGGCGGCTGAATGCCCTGCGGCCGCATGACCGAGCAGCCGTCATCTCCAACCAACCCACCGAGCTGGCCGCGTTCGGGCCACACTGCACAAGGTCGCGTATTCGCCTGAACTTGTTCAGTGTGACCTCCGTTCATGCCCCGGCGGAATACACCGGATGGGCATCTGCCAGGGCCTTGACTGCTGCCTGCACGCGCGTCATGCGTGCTGCGTCTTGCGGCGCGTCCAGGATGTCGGCGATGAGATGAGCGGTCTGCACCACTTGTGCCGCGCCAAAACCGCGTGTGGTCATGGCCGGTGTGCCGACGCGAATGCCGGAGGTGATCATGGGTTTTTGCGGATCGTTCGGGATGGCGTTCTTGTTCACCGTGATGTGGGCCTGGCCGAGCAAGGCCTCGGCTTCCTTGCCGGTGATCCCCTTGGCGCGCAGGTCCACCAGGATCAGGTGACTTTCGGTGCGACCCGAGACAATGCGCAGGCCACGTTGCTGCAGCGCCAGCGCCATGGCTTGCGCGTTGGCGAGAACCTGCTGCTGATAGGTCTTGAACGCGGGAGCCAGCGCCTCTTTGAACGCCACGGCCTTGGCCGCAATCACATGCATCAGCGGTCCGCCCTGCAGGCCCGGGAAGATGGCCGAGTTGATCGCTTTCTCATGCTCGGCCTTCATCAGGATGATGCCCCCGCGCGGCCCGCGCAAGGTCTTGTGCGTGGTGGAGGTGACGACGTCGGCATGCGGTACGGGGTTGGGGTAGATGCCTGCGGCGATGAGGCCGGCGTAATGCGCCATGTCCACCATGAAAATGGCGCCCACGTCCTTGGCCACCTTGGCGAAGCGGGCGAAGTCGATGCGCAGGCTGTAGGCAGAAGCACCGGCGATGATGAGCTTGGGCTTGTGTTCGTGTGCCAGCGCTTCCATACGGTCGTAGTCGATCTCTTCCTGCGCGTTGAGTCCGTAGGGCACGATCTTGAACCACTTGCCGCTCATGTTCAGCGCCATGCCGTGGGTGAGGTGGCCGCCTTCGGCCAGGCTCATGCCCATGATCGTGTCGCCGGGCTTGAGGAACGCGAGAAACACGGCCTCGTTGGCGGAGGCGCCGCAATGCGGCTGCACATTGGCGGCCTCGGCACCGAACAGTTGCTTGACGCGGTCGATGGCGAGCGCCTCGGCGACATCGACGAATTCGCAACCGCCGTAGTAGCGACGGCCGGGATAGCCCTCGGCATATTTGTTGGTGAGTTGCGTGCCCTGCGCCTGCATGACTGCGGGCGAGGCGTAATTTTCGGAGGCGATGAGTTCCAGATGTTCGTGCTGACGCTGGTTCTCGTTCTGGACCGCCGTCCAGACTTCAGGATCGGCTTGCGCGATGGTGATGTTGCGGTCAAACATGAGTGACGTCCTTGCAGGCTGCTGTGAAGTACGCAGGTAGGCCCGTGAGCGGGCTGGCTTGCGCTAGGGAGCGCCCAGGCGAACGGCAAGATACGCTGCGCTTCCCGATGGTTCGTCCACCTCGACGGGCCGTGGCAGCGCCAGAGCCGCCATGCCGTCTTATCGCCAGTCGCGCAACGGGAGAAATGGTAGCGCAGGCAAGCTGCGCCACCTGGGCCCGGTCCTGGCTACCCGGCTGCGCCAAGGAAAGGCCGGGGACCGACGGCAGCAGCCCCGCGGAACCGCCAACAATCCAACCGCGCGCTGCCGGCTGACCAGGGTTCTGCAAACACCTCAAGTGCTGCGTTTGGCGGGTTCGGCCGCCACGATGGCCTGGGCTGTTTGCTCGACCTTGGGCGCTGGCTGGGGCTTGGCTTCGGGCGCGGCAGCCGTCACGGCTGCGTTTGCGGCTGGCTTGCTGCTGGCGACGATCTGCGCCAGGCGCGCCTGCTCGGCCATCACCTTGGCGGCGTAGCCTCCTTCGGTCGCATCGCTGGTGGCGCCCACATACATGCGCAGACCAGCCTGCAAAGAACCACCGCGGACGATCGCATCCTTCAGGACCAGGGCGCCGACACGCACATTGGCCAGAGGATCGATGCTGGCACGCGGGCCGCCGTAAGGGGCGAACTTGTCGCGGTGCACATTGGCCATGACTTGCATCAGGCCCGTGGCGCCGACACTGCTTTGCGCATAGGGGTTGAACGAGGATTCGACCGCCATCACCGCCAGAATGAGGGTGGGGTCGAGCTGCTCCTGCTTGCCCACCTGCCACGCGCTGCTCACCAACTCCTGCATGGCCAGCGGGGCAATGCTGTAGCGGCGCGACAACCAGTTGGCCACGGCCATTTGCGTACGGTTGAGTTGCGGACCTGCGGGCATGGCGACTTCAACCACCGGCTCGGCCGCAGCGGCTTGCTGGCCCAGGGCCTGCAATTCCTCGACTGCTGCTTTGCGAGCAACCACCCATTGGGTGACGCCCTTTTCCAGCGACAGCACGGTTTGCGGGTGCATATAAAGATACGCACCGGCGGCAACCACGAAAAAACCCACCATCATCAGCGTGTGATGGGTCCACTCCAGGACTTCGGCGCCGAAGGTGCGCCAGCTCGGGAGCTGGGCTTGAACCTGTGAGGCATTCGACATCTTGCTCTCCTGTGTCAAATCGCATCGGTGTGGCAGGCCATGCTGGGAAGCACGACAGGTTGAACACCAATGCTGGGCACAGATCCGGAACGGGCTCTAGGTGGAGCCTCACGCCTAAGATGCATTGGCATCTTTGCCGGCTTGTCTCTTGCCGTTGGCATTTCCGGGACGTTTTGTTGGCACGCCGCGCGATGTTGGCGGTCTGTTGTGCGCAATCAAGCTGAATTTTAGGGTTTGCTTATTTCTTGTCAATCTATAAAAAGTAGAAAAATAAAACTATTATGTCTATTAAATACCGTGACCTTCGGGATTTCCTGGGTCTGTTGCAAACCCAGGGCGAACTGATGGAGGTGGACGAGCCAGTCTCTCCGCACCTGGACATGACAGCGGTGTGCGACGCCATGCTGCGGCGCGCAGGCCCTGCCCTGCTGTTTCGCCAACCCACGGGTTACACCATGCCGGTGCTCGGCAACCTGTTCGGCACGCCCAAGCGCGTGGCACTGGGCATGGGGGTGAGCGATGTGGGTGAACTGCGCCGTATCGGCCAGGTGCTGGCGCGGCTCAAGCAGCCCGAGCCGCCACGCGGCCTGAAGGATGCGGGCGAGTTGCTCCACCTGGCGCGTGCGGTGTGGGACATGCGCCCGCGCGAAATCCGCAAGCCGCCCTGCCAGCAAGTCGTGCTGGCCGGCACCGAGGTGGACCTGAACACGCTGCCCCTGCAAACTTGCTGGCCAGGCGACGCCGCGCCGCTGCTGACCTGGGGGCTGGTGGTCACGCGCGGACCGCGCAAGACACGGCAGAACCTGGGCATCTACCGCCAACAGCGCATCGGCCGGCGCCGGCTCATCATGCGCTGGCTGGCGCATCGCGGCGGTGCGCTCGACTTCCGCGACCATGCCGCCGCTCATCCCGGCCAGCCCTTTCCCATGGCCGTGGCGCTGGGGGCGGACCCAGCCACCATCCTCGGCGCCGTCACGCCGGTGCCGGATTCGCTGTCGGAATACCAGTTTGCCGGGCTGTTGCGCGGCGGGCGCACCGAGCTTGCGCGCTGCATCGGGCTTGATTTGCAGGTGCCGGCGCATGCGGAAATCGTGCTTGAAGGGCATATTCCGTCTGCCGCGCCGGGCTATGCCGGCACGAGCGAGACCGGCACCAGACTCAAGGACATTGGCGGCTACCTGCACGCCCTGGAAGGGCCGTTCGGCGACCATACCGGCTATTACAACGAGCAGGACTGGTTCCCGGTGTTCCAGGTGGATCGCATGACGCAGCGCGAAGGCGCGATCTACCACTCCACCTACACCGGCAAGCCGCCGGACGAGCCGGCCGTTCTTGGCGTGGCGCTCAACGAGGTGTTCGTGCCTTTGCTGCAACAGCAGTTCCCTGAAATCACCGACTTCCACCTGCCTCCCGAGGGTTGTTCCTATCGTCTGGCCGTGGTGTCCATCCGCAAACAATATGCCGGCCACGCCAAGCGGGTGATGTTCGGGGTGTGGAGTTTCCTGCGCCAGTTCATGTACACCAAGTTCATCATCGTCACCGACGACGACATCGACATTCGCGACTGGCGCGAGGTGATCTGGGCCATCACCACCCGCATGGACCCGGTGCGCGACACCACGTTGATCGACCAGACGCCCATTGACTACCTGGATTTCGCTTCACCCGAATCAGGGCTGGGCGGAAAAATGGGGCTGGACGCCACCCACAAATGGCCGGGCGAGACGCGGCGCGAATGGGGCCGCGCCATCGTGCCCGACGACGGCGCCACGGCGCGCGCCGCGGCGCTGGTGAAGCGGCTGTGCGCCGGCGCGGACACGCCGCCGCGTTGAGGTTGACGCCATGCTCAAACGCCTGACCTCGCAGCATTCAGAACCGATTTACAGCACGCAGATGCTGCGGGAACTGGAAACTGCAGCCGTGCGCGCACTGCCCGCCCATGCCCTGATGCAGCGCGCGGGAACCGCAGTGGCGCGACTGGTGCAGGCGCGCTTTCCGCATGCTCGGCGCATCCTCGTACTTGCTGGCGCAGGCAACAACGGCGGCGACGGGCTCGTGGCCGCCACGCAGCTCCAGCGCGCCGGGCGCAACGTTTACGTGCTGGCCTGCGGCGCGGGCTCGTGGCCGCAGTGGATGGGTCGCCTGCCGCCCGATGCCGCCTGGGCCTGGGCCTGGGCCTGGGCCTGGGCCTGGGCCTGGGCCTGGGCCTGGGCCTGGGCCTGGGCCTGGGACGCGGCGCAGACGCCATGCGCCGTGCTCGCTCCGGGCGCCCCGCTGCCCGAGGCCGATCTGTATGTCGATGCGCTGCTGGGCATCGGCCTGGGCGGTCCGGTGCGGGAGCAGACCGCCGCCATCATCGCGCAGCTCAACGCCCAAGGCCGCGCGCCGGTGCTCAGCGTGGATCTGCCCTCTGGCCTGGATGCAGACACCGGAGACGTCGCCGGGCCCTGCGTGCGCGCCACGGCCACCCTCAGCCTGCTCGGGCTCAAGCCGGGCCTGTGCACCGGGCTGGCGGCGGCGCTGTGCGGGCACGTTGTGGAGCGACGACCTCGACCTGCCCACTGACCCGGCAGCCGCCGGGCCCCGGTGCGAGGCAGGCTGGCTGGGCGCAGACCAAATCCGCCCCTTGCTGCCCGATCTGGAGCGGGCCGCGCACAAGGGACAGCGCGGCGACGTGGGCGTGATCGGCGGTGCGGCCGGAATGGCGGGCGCCGTGCTGCTCGCCGCCCATGCGGCGGCGCGGCTCGGGGCAGGCCGGGTGTACGCCGGGCTGCTCGATGCGCGGGCGCCCACAGTGGATTGCGCCGCGCCGGACTTGATGCTGCGTCCGCCCGCCAGCCTGCTGGAGACCCAGAATGCGCACGCCTGCCTGCTCCTCGGCCCCGGCGGCGGCACGGAGGCCCCCTTCCGCAGCCATCTGGCGCAAGCCCTGACCTTGCCGATTCCCCTGGTGCTCGACGCCGACGCACTCAACCTGCTGGCCGATTCTGCCGATGCGGACGCGGCAGCGCCGCTGCAGGCCCTGCTGCGCAAGCGCAAGCAAGCCACGGTACTGACCCCGCACCCGCTCGAAGCCGCCCGGCTGCTCGGCAGCTCGGCGCGAGCGGTGCAGGCCAACCGGCTGCTGGCCGCCCGCACCCTGGCGCAACGCCATGCCGCCTGGGTGGTTCTCAAGGGACAGGGCACGGTCATCGCCAGCCCGCAGCAGCAGGTCTGGATCAACCCCACCGGCAACGGCCTGCTGGCCACGGCAGGCAGCGGCGACGTGCTCGCGGGCGCGATCGCCGCCTTGCTCGCCGTCACGGGCAAGCCGCAGTCCGTGCTCGCCGCCGTGTGGCTGCATGGCTGCGCCGCCGAGCGCTACGCCCGCTGTCACGGCGCCAGCGGCCTCACCGCAGCCGATCTGCCCCGGTGGATGACTCGCTGCTGGGCGGACCTGGCCACCGCCGACGGTGGCCAGGCGCCTCAACCCGCCCTGCTGTCCTGAATCGCCTGCACCAGCCAGTCAGCCACCGGGCCGCCATCGAGTGCTGGCGACGTGGACGCCGCAGCATGTGCCGTCAAGCCGCCTTCCCCGGCGGGCTGCGGGTTCAACGCCGAGGCGCCGCCGTCGAGGGCTGCTGTCACCACGGACGGTGGAGCGTGAACGGCCGGGCCTTGCACGCCCTCGGTTTCGATGAGGATTCTCATGCTGCTCTCCTGTCATGCGCCGTGTTCACCAGCCGAGCACGGCGTACCGCGCCTCGACGTTCACCGGCTGCGCCGTCAGATTGGTGATGCTGATCCAGTAGGTGATATAGGCGTCCGTGGCGCGTTCCACCTGCACCTTCCATTCGATCTGCGACCCGCCCTGTTGCGGCGTGGTCGGCACCACCGTCCACACCACATGCCAGTGCGCAGGCCAGCGGAAGGTGAACCAGCGCTGGGTCTGATGCGCCGCCAGGCTGCCGCTGAACTGCACGCCGATCCACTCGCGCGTCTGCAGCGCCGCAGCCGTCAACTGGCGCAGATTGGGGCGGTTGCCGATGCGCTGGGTGCGAGGCCGCGTCGGATGGTTTTGCGCATAGCCCGAGCCGGCCATGTTCGGCTGGAAGGTGAAGCCCGGCGCGTCCTGCTGCGGCGAGCCGGTGTTGCGCAGCAGTTCGATCGCGCGCGCCGGTGACAGCGGAATGCGCCCCTGCGCGCGCAGCACACCCTGCACCGACGCCAGGGCGCCGACGACGATGGGCGACGCGCTGGAGGTGCCGCTGAACTGATCGGTGTACCAGAGGTCGCGGTTCGCGCCGCCTTGCAGGTCGCCATAGCCGGTGGAGGTCACTTCCCAGCCCCAGCCCTGCGCATCCACCCGCGCGCCGTAGTTGGAAAAGAAGCAGCGGCCGCGATCCGCATACACATCGCCCCAGCCTGGATGGGCGATGCGCCCGTGCGTGCCGGCCGGCGGCATGCCGGCACCGGCCAGCACCGCACCCGAGCTGGGGTTGGCGGGGTTGAACGGATTGGACCAGTTGGCGGGAAACCCGGCTGGCCGCATGTTGTAGACCGCGTCATCGAGGTTCTGGCCGCCGTTGCCCGCGGCTTCGACCACGATCACGCCGCGCCCCACGGCGTAGCGGATGGCGGCGAAGTCGTCCGGCCACCACTCGATGCCGATATAGCCGAACTGCCCGTTGCCCGAAGCCGCGCGCGGCCCAGCGCGGTGCACTTCGAGCAGGATGATGTCGCCCGGGCGCAGCCGGTCCGCCGCGATGCGAATCGCCTGCGCTGTGGAATGGCTGACCAGAGACACCGCAGCCACCTGCGCATCCGGGCTGATGCCGGTGATGCCGAAGGCGTTGATGTCGCCGCTGAATTCGCCCAGCACCGCGGTGCCGTGGTTGTCATCGGCTGCGCTCACGCCGGACACCACGCCGCCTTGCGCATGGCGCAGGTCCTCGTGGTTGAAGCGCCAGCCCCACTCGACATCAATGATGCTGACCCCGGCACCACGCCCACCCGGCAAGGTCCAGGCGTACTGCGCGTCGATGCCCGTGGGCGCGGCGTTGAGATAGAGCTGGCGCGGCGTGAAGTCCGGCGTCATGGCCGGGGGCGCGCTGCCCAGCGCGGCCATGGCATTGAGGCCGAAATCGAAATCCGCAGGCAGGGCCGGCGGCTTGACGTAGGCCGCGGCAATGCCCTGCACCTTGCACAGCCGGGCCGCCAGCGCCTCCATGCGGTCTTCGGAAACCTCGACGCGGTAATAGATCGACAGGTCGGGAAGGGCTTCACCCGTTTCCGCTGCCGCTGCGCTGGCCTGGGCGTGCAGGCGCTCCACGCTGTCGCCGAACAGCGGCTGCAATTGCAACTGCTCATTGGCCAGCAAGGTGTTGAGGGCGCGCACATTCGCGCCGGAAGCCGAGGCCATGTCCGCGCTGTCGGTGGACTGCAGCGCGAACTCCGCGTCGGCCACGACGATCAGTTCGCTGGGGTAGTTGGAAGACGAAGCGGACGCTTCAGTCTCCAACGCGGATTTGCCGTTGCTCCCGCCCGGGCGGGCTCTGCCGGGTTTGGCCATGATGATCTCCTTTGCGTGGATGAAACAGAGTGAGGGAAGGGAAGGCTTCAGGGGGGAGCGTCGTCTGGTTTGACATAGGCGGCGACGATGGCCGCGCAGGTGCGCAGCCGCGTGATCCCCCGCTGGCTCTGCGGGGTGTCGGGCACGTCGGCGAGATAGAAGGCCTGCAGCGCCGCATCGGCCACGCCGGGATGCATGGGGCGCAGGGCGGCGCCGATGTCCTGCGCCACTTGCAGCAGCACCTGGACATCGACATCGGCCAGATCGCGCCGCTGCAGCGCCTGCGCGGCCTGCGGGGTGAGTTGAAGGGTGAGTTCCATGGCGCGCTTAGTCCTCCGGGTCCGGGTGCTGCTCGGCCAGGGCGAAGGCAATCAGTCCCGAGGCATCCAGCCCCAGCCGGCCGTAGCCATTGGTCGCCTTGCCGTACACGCCCAGGCTGGCGGCGAAGGCGGCGTTGACGCAAGAGCCGACCAGTTCCGTCGGCGCGAAGTCGCGCTGGTAGTCGCCTGCCACCTTGACATAAGGCGTGGTGGTGGTCGGTGCGTTGGCGGCGGCCACTTCGACATACGGCGCCAAGGTGGAGGCCGTTGGCATGCCGTGCGAGCCGCGGGTGATGCCGAAGCCGAACACGGCGTGGTTGTTGGGATGCGCCGCGTGGTATCGCACATGCACCAGATCGCCCGGTGCGTAGCGCAGGAAGCCGCAGTCGTCGCTCGCCGCCACGCCGCTGATGCTGGGTTGCGGCAAGTCGGCGCTCACGCCGTTGTTGTCCACATGCACCCGCAGCACGTAGGCGCCACCGGCGATTTCGGCGGTGGTCGACAGCCGGGTGGTGGTGCCGTCGGCATTGCGCGCGAGGAACTGGAAGGTGGACGCGCCCGGCATGACCTGGTTGCCCGCGGGGTCGAACACTTCGATCTTGACCTCGAACACCCCGGCATCGTCGCTGGCGTTGTCGGCCGACAGCGGCGGCGCGGCCAGCAGGGTGTTCCAGCTCGCCGCGACTTCACTCACATTGCCGCTGAGCCATTCGCTCGCCACCACCGTGCCGCCGGGGTTGGGTGGCTGCTGCGGCTTGAATTCGAACAGGCCGGTGTTAGCGCCGCGCGTGACCGGACCGACGGGATAGCTCTCGTAGGTGGGCAGGCGCCCGCCGGAATATTCCAGCCGATAACCGCGCGCCAGCGGGGTGGTGATGGACGTCCAGCTCGTGTCTTCAGCGCCGGTGTTGGGAGTGCTGCTGGCGCGTCGGTACGCGTAGCGGTAGTACTTGATGCCGCTGGAGGGAATGAAGTAGGAGTCGTCGTGCAGGACGTTGAGCGTGCCGCCGAAGGGGGCGTTGAACAGCATGCCGAGCGAAGAATCGGAGTCGTAGTCGATCATGCCGTCGGGCCGCACCCAGCCGGCGGGGGCAGCGGGCGCGCCGGGCGGAATGCCCCAGATCGGCGCGTTGGCGATGGACCAGGGCAGCACGAACAGCGTGACCCCCGGCGGCACGCCGTAGGGCGGCTCCTCGCAGGCCACGGCGCGCGGCAGGTTGAGCACCACCTCGCTGCCGCACACATAGTCCCAGTAGGTGCCGCAGCCGATGCTCGGGCGGTAGACCGTCTGCCAGGCGCCGCCCTGGAACTGTTCGACCCAGAAGTACAGATCGGGCTGATCCCCGCAGTCGTGGAAGAACAGCGCGCCAAAGCGGCCCTGACTGTCGACGTCGATGACGCGAAAGCAGTTCACCTGGAAGTAGCGCCAGAAATAGGCCAGATCGCAGAGGTGGATGGCGATGAGCTGCGACAGCTCGCGCAACCGGGCGCGGGTCTGCAGCGCCGAACCGGCACTGGCCAGCGCCGAAACGGCAAACTCCATGGCTTGCGGTGGCGCCGCGCTGAGGGCCGCAGCGGGCACTGCCAGCATGGCGCTGCGCACGCCCAGGAGGCCAGGAAATAGACCGGAGAATGGGCCTGGCAGTGGACCGGTCAGCGGCCCGGGGTCGGGGATGGGGATGGGTGGCCAAGGCACCTGCCGCAGTTTGTCCAGCAGGTCGTCGCGCAGCTTGAGGATGTCGCGATCCGGAATTCTGTCGATGACGATGCGGATGGCATCGACCTCGCACACATGCACCCGGGCATGGCACACCGGCAGGGTCTTGACCGTGCCAGTGGGCAGGGTGAAGCGCTTGACCAGGCGGCCGCGCACCACGCAGCGGCACCAGCGCGGGAACACGGCAATCGGCATCTGCAGTTCCAGCAGGGGCCGCTCGCTCAGCAGGCGCGCAGGCTGGGCATAGGCACCCAAGCGCTGCAGTTCGGCCGCGGTCGGCGCCGCCTCCCCCTTGTCGAGCTGCGGGCCGAGAAACATCTGCAGCATCTGGCCGTTGAGTTCCGCGGGCACGTCGACCGCGGCGGCGCCCTTCTCCACCGCGGCGCTGCCGAGCAACCGGCCCTGGGCATCGAAGGCATAGGCCTGCAGCGGCGGCGCTTCCCCTGGCCCGGTGAGCTGGGCCTTGATCTGCAGGCGAACGGTTTTGTCGGTTTTCATGGCGAGCCTCCGGGATGGGCGGGTGGTGCGGGGTGGTACGCAATGCGGTGGCGAGGCTGCGCGTCAGGGCGTGGGCGCAAGCACGGGCGCGGGCGGGCAGCAGCGGTATTCCTGCGCCTTGTCCAGCAGATCGATCCGGCGCTTGAGCAACTGGTTCTGCAGGTCGAGCTGGGTGAGTTCGAGCTGCATCTTTTTCTGCAGTTCGGGCTCGCAGATATTGCAGTCGTCGAAACAGCCCTTGACGATGACCCCGGCCGTGGGCAGCGAGCTTTCGCGGGTGTACTCGAACTGGGTGCGGATCTCGGTGGTGAAGCCGCCGGTCTTGGGGTCGAGCAGCCGGCGCTCGGCGAGCTGCTTGTCCACTTCGGCCAGGGCCGCCTTGCGCAGCGCGTCGCTCATGGGCGTCTGCACCGGCTCGGCGGCGGCCTGCGCCGCGCCAAGTCCGGCCGCCAGACCGAATCGGCCGACAGCCAGCAGTTGCGGCGAGCCCTGGGCGTACAGCGCTTCGCTCTGCAGCCCGCGGGTCTCGATGTCCAGGCGCTTGGCATGGGTCGCCGGCACTTCCTGCGGCATCACCGCCACGGCGCCGATGGCGCGGATGGGATTGGCCAGCACCGGCGCCGGCGCCACCGGATCGAGCACGCGGCGCTCGATGGCGACGAACTCGAAGGAGATGGTCTCGATCTTGTTGATGCGGTAGAACAGAAACGTCAGCGCGTGGCAGGCGTTGGGGTTGGAAAACTCGCGCGACGAAGCCTCGTACTGGTCCTGGCTCTCGCCCTGCTGGTGGCTGCGGCTGGAGACCTCACCGACCGACACCGAATGCGCCTTGCGCGTGGCCTCGACCGAAAGGTTGTCGGCCATGCGCGCCTGCGCCGAATGCTGCTGCAGGTACTCGAAGGTGGACTCGGCGTTGTGGCTGCCTTTGGCATTGGCGTCGGCGCTGGCCGACATGAAGCCGATGGAGCCGCTGGCGTCGCCGTGAAAGTCCCACGAGCCTTTGTCCGTGCTGCGGCTGGAGCCGTTGTCCTGGCTGTTCTGGTCCGACATGAAGGAGCGCAGCGAGGACATGCGGTACTGCTCTTCCGACATTTGCTCACTGCGATAGCTGAGGTTGGATTCGCTGTCAAAGCTGAAGCGGCTGCGCCGATCGGTGCTGGCAAGCCGCACCTTCTCACCCGGCAGCAGCGTGGTGGTGTAGACCACATCGCCGAGCGCCAGCGGTCCCGAGCAACGTTTGAAGCGGGTGTGCAGCACCACTTCGACCAGCACCTGCTGCCCGCTCTGCGTGCGCACCGAGGTGGGAAACAGCAGCCTGCGGCGCATGTCCATGACGTCGCACACCGGCTGGGTGTCGAGGTTGGGACAGCAGGGAATGTCCTTGTACTTGGTCAGCGGGTTGGCGCTCGACGTGGTGGCCATGATGATTCTCCTTCGGGAGTTTCGGGGCCGCATCCGGCTGCCCCGTGCGCGCAGGCAGATGCGGCGGTTGTGCAAGAAAGCCTTGCCGCCTGAGGTTCAGTCGTTGCCCGCCGCCCCCCATTGGCCGGTGACGATGTTGGAATCGGCCGTGGACCCCGACGGCGCGAACGGCGTCAGGGTGATGCGGGCGTACAGCTCGTCACGGTCGGCATTGCGGAAGATGACCTCGCCGCCGATGATGATGAGGGTGTCACCGTCCTCGTCGAGAGTGCTGCGCGACACGTTGACCGCAACCTTGCGGTCCTGGCACTTGTCCGTCGCCTTGGCACAGCGGCGGCTCAGGGTGATGAGGTTGTCGTCGAAAAACGGATCGTCGCCGCGTAGCAGCACGGTCTCGACGAAGGTCGAACCCGCCAGCGCCTCGCATGAGGTGAAACAGAGTTTGTAGCTGACCGTGACCAGGCGCCGTGAACCGCCGCCGCCCTTTTGCACATGAAGAACCACGTTGCTGATCGTTGCCATGTTTTTTCTCCTTGCATCGGTTGAGAACATCGGTTGAGCCCAAGAGCAGTGCGCAAAACCACCGTCCTGCGACGACGGCATTGGCCGGTCTGCGCCGGTCTGCAATGCAGCCCCCCCTTGTCCTCCGTCACCGGTCGTCATGCGGCCGTCATGCGATCCTTGGCTGGTCATCTTCCGGCCGGCTATCGCGCAGCGATGTCTGACCCGTTCACGCCACCAGGCACTGGAGGGATCGGACTTCTCCCTGAGGCATCGTTGCATCGGCACCCGGATGAGTGCAGCCTGCATGGCCCATGGAACTCAGCTTAGGAAGTCGCCCCTCGTCACACAAGGTACAGTTTGGTTACATATGCGTTACCGATCCGATGTGCGGAGCTTCGGCGGCGGTCGCAGGGACGTACCGTCTTCGCGCCTCGCTCACCTCGTCGGCGCAATGGGCAGATCGAGCGGCGCGGGAATGGCTGCGGCGAATGCAGTCGCGTTTGCAGCGGGCATGCGGTCGATACAGTGCAGATAGGTTGCCTGTGCAGCGCGTGCATCTTGCGGCCGGTCGAGCTCGAGGCAGGCCTCGATCAGGCCGAGATGACAGGCCTCGTCATGGGGGTCCAGCGTCAGACCGAACTGGCCGCATGTCAGCACCCGCTCCCAGGCGCCTGCTGCGCGCCAGGACGCCAGGCCGGCGCGCAGAGCAAGCAAAAGGCGCCTGCGCAGGGATGCACGGACCGCTGCGGCCCATTCGGCGCCGCAGTCTTCCGTGAACACACCGCCTGCATGCTGCCGCAGCAGTGCGAGCAACAAATCGCCATGCTGCGCCGGCGCCGCCTCCACACGCTCCAGCATGGCGAAAAATTCCAGCAAGTCGACGCGACAGCGATGCGTGTCGAGCGCAACTCTGCCGGCGTGGCAAAGCAAGGCATCGTGCCCGATGAGCTTGCGCAGGCGGTGCAGTGTGACCTTGAGCACCTGCTCACCGGCGGCATCGTCCAGATGCGGCCAGAGCAGGGTTGCAAGCTCGGTCCTGCGGCCCAGGCCGCCATGGGCGATGATCAGCTTGAGCAATTCCAGAGGCTTCTTCGGGATC
The DNA here is from genome assembly GCA_021783435.1 of Pseudomonadota bacterium. Next base: position 33,543 of record JAJXUC010000007.1, read on the forward strand.
TTGCCGCTCGCGGCCACGCTGCGACCATCGAGGGTGATGCTGAAGCGGTCGATGACGCTGATGTGCAGTGACAGCGGCCAGGCCTGTGGCACCGGCTGATCCTGCGGTGGCAGCAGCCGGCGGGCGCGGATGATCTTGCGCACGAACGCACTCTCGATGTCCTGTTCTAGCGCGCGCGCACACAGCCTGGCGACCACCTCGCTGCGCCACCAGGGAAAGTTATGAAAACCGCAGCGGCGCCACAGTTGCATCCAGGCCGCCAGCGTCGCATCCGCGCCGGTCCGGCCTTGTTCTTGATCGAAGCCGAGTTCCAACCTGGCAAGCAGCACGTCGAAATGCACCGTGTCGCTGGCGATGCTGCTGGCCAGGCGTTCGGCTTCGTCCAGGCTGATGCGTGCGGCGCTGGCGTCGCCCTGCAAGGCCTGGCCTCGCGCCACGGCGCACAGCACCACACCCTCGGCCCAGGGCACGCCGGCTTCGCGGGCAAAGCGCAAAGCCGCCTGGGCATGGGCGCGCATGGCGGCGAGATCGGCATCGTGCAGGGCCAGCACGGCGTTCAGGCAGTGGTAGTAGCTGTGGTCGAGATGGCGCCGGGGCTGCAGGCTGCGGGCCATACGCCGCACCTGGATGCGCGCAACGTCGAGATGGCCGGTGGTCAGGCTGCACCACAGACTCTGACCCAGCAGCAGGCTGTCCCACAGATGAACGTGGCTGCGTTTGGCCAGTGCCAGCGCGGTGTCGAGCTGGGCAGTGGCCTGGGCGGCGTCGGTGTTCATCAAACCGCCGTAAATGGACTGCACCGCGAGCCAGGCGATGCGCACGGCAGGTGCATGCTGCGCGCCCGTCTCGAGCCCTGGCGCCAGCTCGGCCACCAGACGCCCGGCTGCCATGTCGCCGCGCCACCAGCATTGGTACAGCAGCAATTGCGCCGCGGCATAGGCACGCAAGGGCTGATGCAGGCAGCGCTCGGCAAGGTCCTGCATGACACCGGCCAGTGGCGCGAGGCCGGGATTGCCGGGTTGGCGGTACATCATCGCCATGAACAGCGCGAGTTGCGCGCGCTGCACCACGTCTTCGGGCAGCTTCAGGCCGGCCTCCAGCAGTCGGCTCATTTCCGGAATCCAGCGGTCCAGCGGGTGAAAGTCGCCCCACTGGTTGATGAAACTTTCGATGATGCCGGTGAGCGCGCCCATCGCCCCCAGGGCGTCACCGCTCTCGGTCAACGCGGGATAGGCCCGCTGCAGCAGCTCGCGCGCTTCGGCCGGGGTCTGCGCCACGCTGCAAAGTCCGTCCCAGCAATCCAGCCAGGGCTGCGGCCGGACGGACGGATGCGACCGCGGCCGCATCCAAGCCTGAGCCCGTCGCAATTGCGGCGCGCTGAGCCAATCGGGGAATATCGTGGGCAGACGCCGCATCAGTTCGGCATGCAAATCATGCTGCAGCCAGAGCTCGGCGGCCTCGTCCTCGCGGCCCTGCGTCCACAGCACCGTGGCGATGCGCCGATCCATGTCGCGCAGGCGGTGCGTCCCCAAGGTCCGCAGTGCATGCTGCTGCAGGGCATCACGAAACATCGGGTGCAGCGCGTAGGCCGGGCCGGTGCCGGCATCCGCATCGCCGGCGCCACAACGCGCGACGAAGCCATGGTCGCGACACAGGTCGTCGAGCGTGGCCGCACCATCGGCCCCCGGACGCAGGCCCTCGACGAGTGCCGGGGTGATGGTCCGCAGCCGCGCCAGCTCGTCGAACATACGCAACAGCGTAGCCGGCAGGTACGGCAGCACGGCGCCGGCAAAGTAGCCGTACACGGCCTCCGTGGGCATCACCTCCACCTGCAGCAGCGGCTGCTCCAGCAGCAGGGCCAGGCCCGCGGCCCAGCCGGCACTGGCCTGCTGCATGAACGCCAGGGTTTGCGGCGCAAGCTCACGGTGGCCGTGCTGCAGCGCCAGTTGCCGGATTTCGTCGGCGCACAGCGCCAGAGCCTGCGCGTCCAGCGCCGTGGCCAGGCCCTGGCTGCGCAGCACGGCCAGGACGGGGGGCGCGGGGGCGCGGCTCAACACCAGAGCGTTGCGACCGGGGGGCAGCCGGCACAGGCCCATCTCCAGCAGGTCAATGAGCAGCGGCACATGCCTCAAGGTACGGCCCTGCGCGTCCACGTCGTCCAGCACCAGCAGAGCCTGTTGCGGCAAGCTGGCGGCCGCAGCCTCGAACAGGCGGCCGATGGCGTCGCGCAGCGCCAGCGGAGTATCGGCCGGAGGCTGCGGCAGCTCCGCTGGAGGCAGGCCACACAAGGCAGCGAGACCCCGTGTCAGAACGGCCAGAATCGCCAAAATATGGGCATCGGAGTCACCACGGGGCTGACCATGGAATGCGCCTTCACCGTCTTCGACGCGCAACCACAGGCATGGTCGATGCCGCAGCCGCGCATAGCCTCGGGCCAAGGTCGATTTGCCGGCGCCTGGCACCGCGGCAAGCCAGATCAGGGGTCGGGTGCAGGCGCGGTCGAGATCCTGCAGCGCCCGCTGCGGCAGTACCACAGGACTCGAGCGCGAGTCCAAGTGCAGGAGCGGAAGGAGTTCAGCTTTCAAGGTGCCGGGTTCCTGTGCATGCGACACCCATGCCGACAGACCGCCATCGGCCGCATGCTTGTTGCTACCCCCCAGCTTGCGGCCTCGTCTGTGCAATCGGGTACTGCGGTGGGCCGCTGCCCTGTCCAGACATTCTGGAAGCATCCTGTCACATCGGCAAGCCGAACCCACCGATTGAAGGGGGTGGTGCTGCGCAGGCCGATGCGTGCCAGCAAGCGCCTGCCGGCGCGGCACGACAGTGCAATGGCCGGGTCGGGCACGCCATAATGCGGCCATGCTCGCCATCCGCTCGAAAACGCTGCATCGACTGCTCTGGCTTTTGCTAGGCCTGCTCGTGCTGCTGATCCTGGCCTTCGTCACGACGCCGCTCACCGTGCCCGCCTTGCTGCGCGACAGGGCGGCGCAATGGATCGAGCAGGGCACAGGGCGGCAAGCCAGCATCGGCGACATCGCATTCAACCCCTGGAGCCTGCGGCTGCGGGTGGACGACCTGCGGTTGCGCAATGCCGCCAACACGGCCGACAGCCTGCGCCTGGGCAGCGCGCAGGTGCGTCTGGCATGGCGCACGGTGTGGACCGGCAAGCCGCAGATTGCATCGCTGTTGCTGGAGGCGCCGCAACTGCGCATCGTGCGCGCGCCCACGGGACGGATGGACTTCGACGACATCCTCGCGCACCTCGCCAAGACAACGAGCAAACCCTCCAGCGGCACCCCAGTCTTTGCGCTCCATGACGCGCGCATCCGCAACGGCAGCGTGACCTTCGACGACCAACAAGCAAAAGTCACGACCCACCTCACCGGACTGAACGCCAGCCTGCCGGCGCTGTCCACCCTGGCGGGTAACAAGGGGCGCATGCAGTTCAGCGCCAGTGCCAAGCTCAACGGTGCACCGCTGGAATTCAGCGCCAGCGGCATGCCGTTCGCCACCAGCACGCCACTGGCCATGACGGCGCAGTTGCAACACCTGGCCCTGGCCGCCTTCGCGCCCTACCAGCCAGCCACCCTGCCCGCGCGCCTGCAAGGCGGCGAGCTCAGCACGCGCTTGCAGCTCAGTCTCGTGCCGGCACACCTGGACAGCCTGGCGCTGAGCGGCACGGCGCAGGTGCGCAACGGTGTCGTGAACACGCCGGCCGCACCACTGGCCGACTGGAAGACTCTGATGCTCACCTTCGCTCGGGTGCGCCCGCTGGCTCGGATGGTCGAGGTCAGCTCGGTGCAGGTCTCCGGTCTCTCGGCCGAGATCGACCGCGGCCCGCAAGGTCTGCTCGGCATCGGTCGGACGCCTGGCAAAACGGCAAGCCAGGGGCCCGCCACGGCCGCCGGTGCGTCGCCCGCCGCGCGGGCAACACGGGGCGCGAACCCTGCAAGACCCGGCACCAACCCCTGGAGCATCCAGATCGGCAGCGTGACGCTGGCCGATAGCCGGATGCGCTGGCGTGACGCGACGGTCAAGCCCGCGGTCGACTGGAGCTTCGCGGTGCCCAAACTGGAGGTCCATCACATCGGCTGGCCACTGACGGCGCCGGCGTCTTTCTCCGCCGACATCACCGGCCCACAGGGCCTGCAGTTGCAACTGCAAGGCCAGGGCAATTTGCAGCAGGCGCAAGCATCGCTCACGGCCACGCACATCGACCCCCAAATCGCCGCCCCCTACGCGACCCCAGTCCTGCATGGCATGGCCCTGCCGCGCGGTCTGCTCAGTGCGCAGGCCGACTTGCAATGGCAGGCTCAAAACCGCAGCGCCGTGATCCAGATGCATCGGCTGCACTGGACGGGTTTCGCCTTCGGCCCGGCTGGCGGTCTGGTGGCGCACGACCTTGCCGTGCGTGATGCCAGGCTGCACTGGGCCGCCATGCCGCAAACCTTGACGCTGGACATCGGCCAGGCGCAGATCGACGGCTTCGCCGCGGGCCAGAACGCCGCGCTGCGCGCCGCGCAGCTGAGCGTGCGCCAGGCGAAGGTTGATTTGAGCGCGCACACGGCGCAGTTCGGCCTGGTGCAAGTGCTGAATCCGCAAGCCAGCGTCGCGCGCGACTCCACCGGGCAATGGTCATTCCGGCAGTGGCTGCCGCAGGGTCTGCTGCCGCCCCCCGGCAAGGCCCCGTCAACCACCCGGCGAGGCCAAGCGGCACAGCCATCCACACCCTGGCGCGTGCAGGTACAGCAGGCCGAGGTGAACGGGGGGCGTTTCTACCTTGCCGACTCCAGCCCGAAAAAGCCGGTGGTGGTGGCTATCACCGGCTTCCATATCGGCCTGCGCAACGTCGTCTGGCCGCAGACCCAGCCGGCCGACGTGACCCTGGCCGCGCAGATCAGCGACGAGTTGCCCGTTGATCTGGCGCAGGGGACCGCCACGCCCACAGCCCACACCGCCAGCAGGCCATCAAACGCGGCGGGCACCGCCGCCGCCAGCGCGCCGCAGGCAATCGTGGCCCCTGGGACTGAGAACGCGGCACCTGGCAATCCCGGTCAAGCCACAGGGATGACGACGGCGAATACGGGCTCGGAGCCGATCCCCGTGGCGGGCTCGTTGCAATTCACCGGACAGGTGCAGGCCAGCCCCTTCAGCCTGCACGGCAAGCTCGATGCGCGCGACCTGCCAGCGCAGATTGCCGATAACTACCTGCCACCGCGCGTGAACGCCGAAGTGCTGCGCGCTCCGGCCAGCGCTTCGGGCGCAGTTGCCCTGAGCCAGGGACCCGCCGGGCTTGCCTTCAGCTTCGACGGCAGCGCCGGCTTGAGCCATTTCGTGGCCGACACCCTGGAACCGCGCGAGCGCCTGCTGGGCTGGAACAGCCTGCAACTGAAGGGCCTGCACTTTGCGCACACCCCGCGCACCGGCCTGAGCCCGACCACCAAGGTCGTGGTGAACCAGGTGGCGTTACGCGACTTCTATGCCCGCGTCATCCTGAGCAAAGATGCGAAGCTCAACCTCGCACAGGTGTTCAAACCCCTGCCGGCGCCAGCTACTGCAACCACAAGCATCGCCGCGAACACGACCGCGAACTCAGGCGCATCCACCACCAAAGACACAAACAATCGCGCGGCCGAAGGCGCCGCCGGACACAACGGCGCCGGGTCGCCCTTCGGTGGCCGCAACAGCGCAACGCCATCGGCCGCGCGCAATGTGGTGGTCGACGTTGGCGGCATCACCCTGGCCGGCGGCCAGGTGGACTACACCGACCATTTCGTTCAGCCCAATTACTCCACCAGCCTTTCGGGCGTCGAAGGCAGCATCGGCGCTTTCGGCACGTCCACGGTCCAACCTGCTTCGGTGGATCTGCGGGGCACGGCGGAGGGCACTGCGGCGGTGGTGCTGAGCGGCACGGCCAACCCACTGCTGTCACCACCGCAACTCGATCTGCGCGGCAAGATGACCGACCTGCAACTCGCGCCGCTCTCACCCTATTCCGGGCGCTATGCCGGCTACGACATCAAGCGCGGCCTGCTGTCCATGGACGTGCATTACGACATCGACGCAAACGGCCGGCTGAAGGCCGACAACCAACTCGTACTCAACCAGCTCACCTTCGGCAAGCGGGTGAACAGCCCGACGGCCACGAAGCTGCCCGTGTTGTTGGCGGTGGAATTGCTGAAGGATCGCAACGGCAACATCAACGTCAACATTCCCATCTCCGGTTCGCTCAACGACCCGGAGTTCAGCCTCGGCTCCGTCATCAGCCGCGCCATCGTGAACTTGCTGGTGCGCGCCGTCACGGCACCGTTCAGCCTGCTCGGCAACCTGATCGGCAGCGATCGGTCAGCCGATCAGCTCAGCCAGGTCGCCTTCGTGCCGGGAACCGCCGTCCTCCAACCGCAAGACCAGGCCAAGCTGGCTGACGTCGCCAAAGCCCTGAAGGCCAAGTCCGAGCTCATCCTCACCATCACCGGCGAGGTGGATCCAGCCGCTGAAGGCGAGCCCTACCGCGAAGCCCGCTTGAATCAGCAGATGTTGGCACTGTGGAAGCGCGACCTGCCGCGCGCCGAAGCCTATGCCAACGCCAAGGCCGAGGTCGTGCCGCGGGCCGACTACGCCAAGGTGCTGGCCGCCGTCTACCGCCAAACCCCGCTGCCCGACAAGCCGCGCGACGCCATCGGACTGCCCAAGACCTTGCCCGAGGCCGAGATGCAAAAGCTGCTGCTGCAGAACATCCCGGCGTCGAGCGATCGCCTGCAGGCATTGGCCATGGAGCGTGCGGTGAGCCTGCGCGCCGCGCTCGAAGCGCTGGGCGTGCCCGGGGCGCGCCAGTTCATTGCCGCACCCTTGCTGCTGGACAAACCTGCTGCCAGCTGGACGCCGCAGGCCAGCCTGTCGCTGACCTTGCCGTGATGCGGGTGCCGGCACATCGCATTTGAACTGGCTTCAGGCTTGTGCGTGACGCAAAGTGATCTGAATCAAGCGTTTGTGCGGCATGCTGAAGGTGTGTCCCGCAATAACCCAGTTGCAAGCATCAGTTTGGTTGACGCCGGGAGCGCGACAGGCCTACATTGGACTGACCGAGGCGGTGCAGCCGCAGCGGTGGCCGGACCGGGTGAAGCTCGGGCCGGAGTCCCCCCAAAATCCCTGCATCCCTGCGGGGTTGGCACCTGGCAACAAACCCTCGTGCCGTGCTGAACCGGGCCGCGTCACCGCAAGGTACGCGGCCTTCTCATGCGGCTCTTGGCTGCGCGGCAGCCTCAGCCTGCCGCATAGAAGGCTTGTTTGGCCTGGTACATCTGCTGGTCGGCGGCGTGATGGGCTTGCTCCAGGGCCATGCCGGCGTAGGCGGTGGCGCGACCCACGGCGTAACTCAGGCGGGCACCGGTGTAAAACTGGTTGTTGACTTCGGCCATGTGCAGGATGCGGTTGTGCACCTGCTGCGCGGCGCGCTCGTCCTGGTAGGGCAGCAGCATGGCGAACTCATCGCCACCGATGCGCGCCACGACGTCATTCGCCCCGGCAGCCTTGAGCAGCACCTCGGCGGCGCGGCGCAGCAACTGGTCGCCGGCCTCGTGGCCTTGGGCGTCGTTGATCGGCTTGAGACCATTCAGATCCAGCACCAGAACGCTCACCGGCACGCGCTGCTCGGCCTGCAGGCGGTGCAACGCATCTTCATAAAATGCGCGGTTCTTCAGCCCCGTCAGCACGTCGTGCGTGCCCAGGTATTGCATATAGCTCTCGGCTTTCTTGCGCGCCGTGATGTCGCTGATCGCCACCAGCACCCGCTGCCAGCTGCGTTCCGAACCCGGCAGCGCGGTGCGGCGCAGCAGGATGTCGACCGGCTCGCCATGCAGGGCGTAGTTGATGCCTTCGTATTCGGCCGTGATTTTGCCGTCCCACAGGTCCACCAGCTCGGTCTCGAAATGCCGCCGCGCCTCGTCACGGAACACGCGGTGCAGGTTATCGATCAACGCCGTTTTGCTCGCTGCGCCGAACAGCTCCAGGGTCTGCTGGTTCACATCCACCACGCGAATGCGCTGCATGGATTCGAGCACCACCTCGGGATGCTCCACCAGGTGCCGGCGGATATTGGTGATGCCCTGCGCGCGCAAACCCTCCAGATAACTGCGCAAGGCGCTGTAATCCTCCAGCCAGAGCGACACGGGCGAGTGCTCGAACAGACCCTGGGCATGCAGCTCGGATGCCGCCAGGCGCTCCATGGCGCGCTTGCGCTCGGTGATGTCGGTGATGGAAATGAGCACGCGGCTCCAGTCCTGCTCGTGTCCTGGCAGCAGGCTGCGGCGCAACAGCACCTGCACCGGCATGCCGTCGAGCGCATAGTTGATCCCCTCGATCTCGATGTCCACCTGCCCGTCCCACATGCGCTTGAGCTCGTAGGCGAAGTGTCGCGACATGTCGTCGCGAAACACCCGGTGCAGATTGGCGAGCAACGCGTCCTGGCTCTCGGCCTTGAACAGCTTGAGCGTGGTGGCATTCACCTCCACCACGACGATGCGCGCCATCGCCTGCCCAAGCACGTAAGGATGGGCTTCGAGATGGGCTTCGAAATCCGTCACGCCCTGCTGGCGCAACGCGTCGAGCAGCGCACGCACGGCGCTGTAATCCTCGATCCACAACGACACCGGGGCGTTCTGAAACACATCGTGAAAGTTCATGACCATGCAGACAGTGCGGTTCGGGCTGCCATTGTGCGTGATGCACAACAAGCCCAGCCCAGCAACCGCGCCGCCAATGCCCGCCCTCCCCCGTGAGTTCAGGCATGACCCGCATGCCGACGCCGGGGGCCAAAACTGCGCACAATGCGAACTGTTCGCAGACCCACCGGAGCACCACCATGCAAGCCGCCAGCCCCGCTTTCACGCCCCCCCAGGCGACGAACGCCAAACTTGAAACCATCACCCTCGCCGGCGGCTGTTTCTGGTGCGTGGAGGCCGCGTTCAACGCGGTGGATGGGGTGTTCGAAGCCACCAGCGGCTATGCCCAGGGCCAGGTGCAACAGCCTAGCTACGAGCAGGTTTGCGGCGGACGCACCGGACATGCCGAGGCAGTCCGCATCCGATTCGATCCCGCCAAGCTCAGCCTCGACGACGTCCTGGACCTGTTCTTCACCATCCACGACCCGACCACGCCCAACCGCCAAGGCGCCGATGTCGGCCCGCAATACCGCTCCGGCATTTACTTCGAGCTGCCCGAGCACGAAGCCGGGGTGCGGACCTACATCGCCCGACTCGCCGCCAGCGCATACGACGGCGCTGCGCCCATCGTCACCGAAGTCGAGCCGCTGCGTGTGTTCTGGCCCGCCGAGCCCTACCACCAGCGCTACTTCGAGCGCCATCCCGAGCAGGGCTATTGCCAGGCGGTGATCGCGCCCAAGATGCACAAACTGCAGCATCGCTTCGCCGACAAGCTGCGCGCCTGAGCCGGCATTCCGAGGTCTGGCTACCGAGGAGGCCCGCGCCGATCGGATCGCGCTCCGCCTGGCTGAAGGGTTCCGGCGCCTTCAGCGCACCGAGCGCAAGATGCTGCTCAACGCGGCAGCCGAGGGTACCCCGGTGAGCAATGCGGCGCTGCCGTCGACCTTGGTCCAGACCATCACCGGCACCCCAAACAGCTTGTTGCTGCTGTAGACGGCCAGATTGCGCGCCAGATCCTGTCGCACCTTCGGCGTGATCGCGGTGGCCGGCTCGATCCCGCCGCCGGGCTGGCCATTGGCGGCAAAGTCGTAGTCGTTCTCGTTTTGATGAAAGGCCTGCAGCGGGTCCTTGGCCTGCAAAATGGCTGCAGCCTTGGGCAGGCTGCTCGGGGTGAGCATGCCCAGCGGAACCCAACGCAACTGCAAATCATCCTTGCCGACATCCGCACGCAGCATGCCGTACAGCTTGTGGCAGTAGGGGCAGTTGGGATCGAAAAAAATGGTCAGCACCCGCTTGCCCTGGCCTTCAGCGATCCACGTGGTTCCGTGGATTTGCGCCAGCACGCCCTCCGCCTGGCGCATGTCTTGCGCCGCGGCCGGAACCGCGGTGGACACCAGAATCGCCGCCAGCGGCGACAGCGCCAAGGCGCGCAGGGTGAAGCGTCGATCAGGTCTGAAACGCGGATGCTGCTGCATGGCTATCTCCGGTGTGGTGCGGGTGAGTGAAGGCGCGGGCGACTGCAGGCGCGTGGCGCGAACACGGAAGATGGTGGACGCTGCGGTGGTTGCAAGGCTCGCACGTTGGACGTCGGGTGACCGCGATGCGGCGTGGCGTGCCAGGCGCCGGTTCAAGGCGCCAGTCGCTGTCGCAGCCACGTCCCGTCGCGCTGCATCCGATACGCCAGCCGGTCGTGCAGGCGCGAGCGGCGGCCCTGCCAGAATTCCCAGGCATCCGGCACCAGGCGGTAACCGCCCCAATGCGGCGGGCGCGGCGGATGCAGGCCGAACTTCAAGCCATACTCGGCGGCGCGTTTGACCAGCACTTCGCGGCTGTCGATGACTTCGCTTTGCGGCGAAGCCCAGGCGCCGATGCGTGAGACCAGAGGCCGGCTGGCGAAGTAGGCATCGGCCTCGTCAGCATCCCCCAACTCCACGCGTCCCTCGACGCGCACCACCCGCTCCAGTTCAACCCAATGGAACTGCAGCGCGGCAACGGGATGTGCCGCCAGTTCACGCCCCTTGCGGCTGGCGTAGTTGGTGTACCAGACGAGGCCGCGGGCATCGAACCCCTTGATCAGCACGACCCGGGTCGACGGCCGGCCATCCTCCCCCACCGTCGCCAGGGTCATGGCATTGGGTTCGGGGACTTGCGCCTGCACCGCCTCGGACAGCCAGCGCTCGAACAGCTTGAACGGATCGGCATCGGCTTGCCCCTCGTCCAGTTCGGCGCGGGTGTAATCCTTGCGTAAATCAGCGAGTGTCTGCATGGATTCGAGTATAGGGAGGACGATAGGCCGACGTCGCACCAGTTCCCACGATGGGGCTGCAACGGCAGCTTTGGCGACAGGCCAACACTGTGGCGCCGTGCAGCGTCGCGTTGTTGCCACGTTGTTGCCATCCCGGCATGCCCCGGCAGCAACCACTGTGCCAAGCGCCGATTTCACCCTGACGAGCATCTCCAGCAACGACTGGCACCCCCGCTTACGGCCCGACCGTCTGCAGTAACTCGGCCAGCGCCTTGTCCCCGTGCGGCACGCCAAGCAGGAGCTGCGGCTGGCCTTCGCGATCGCGAAACACGGCCAGGGGCACGCTGGAATAGATCCCGGCGCGCTGGAGAACAGCGTCGTTGGCCTTCAAGGCCCGCCGCGTCTGGGCGCTGATCTGTCCGGCCGAGGGTTGGGTGGGTGCTGGCCGATTGGGGTCGAGTCCGTGGTCTTCGGTTGCACGAAAAGCCCGCAAGCGATCCTTCGCCTGCAAGATGGCGGCGGCCTGACCCAGGCTGGACGGGGCGAGGATGGCCACGGGCACCCAGCGCAACTGCAATCCGTCCTTGCCGGCGAAGGGGCGCAGATCCGCATCAAGCTGGCGGCAATAGGGGCAGTTGGGGTCGAAGAAGATGGTGAGCACCCGCGCACCCCGGCCTTCGCTGATGGCAGTGGCTGCGTCCAGATGCCGCAGCACCCGAGCCGCGGCCACCATGTCGGGCGAGGGTTTGGCCACCACCACGGTTGTGCCTGGCTGTTGGGCCCTGGCAGGTTGATCGGGCAGCAGCCCGGCCGCCAGCGCGATGCCGAGCAGGAGGGCCGATTTGTTGGGTTTCATGACGTGTTCGTGGCTGACGCCACTGGGGATACATGACCGGCAGCTTACGCGCCACGCCGGGTTTTCAGTCCTCGTTCGGCCGTCCACTGGCCCCGCATCCACGGCGCCACGGTCTTGACCACGCACGGCGCTATGGAAGAATGGACGGATCCGCATGCAACAGGCCTGCGCCACGCATCTCGCCCTGGCCGATTTCGCATCCCCCATGCCCGCTGAAACCGCCGATACGCTTGCCGAGCTGCACCGCCGCGTCGAGGCCCTGCGCCCCACGCTGCTGCGCCTGGCCCAACTGCAGCTGCGCAACCTGGCCTGGGCGGAAGATGCGGTGTCGGAGACCATGCTGGCGGTGCTCGAAGGAGCGTCGGGCTTCAACGGCAAATCCCAATTCAAGACCTGGGTGGTGGGCATCCTCAAGCACAAGGTGCTCGATCAATTGCGTCTGCGCCAGCGCGAGGCGCAATACGACACCGACGATGACGGCGAGGTGCTCGACGACCTGGTGTTCGCCCCGGACGGCCATTTCCGCAACTTCCCGCAAACCTGGGACACGCCCGCCGACGCCCTGCAGCAGCGCCAGTTCTTCGAAGTGCTCGAAGCCTGCATGGACGCCCTGCCCGGTCAGATCGGCCGCGTGTTCCTGATGCGCGAATGGCTGGAACTCGACACCGACGCCATTTGTCAGGAATTGCGTATTTCTTCGACCAATGTCTGGACGATGCTGCACCGCGCCCGCATGCGCCTGCGCGAATGCCTGCAACTCAACTGGTTCGGGACTCCTGCCAAGTGAACTATCCCCTGCGCCGTACCTGCCGCGAAGTCGCTGCGCTCATCCTGGCGCGGGAGGACCGCGCCCTCGCCTTCCCCGAGCGCCTGGCCATTCGCATTCACTTCCTGGTGTGCAAGGCCTGCCCCAACTTCGCGCAGGAAGTGCGAACCCTGCGGCACGCGCTGGGCCGCTGGCGCCATTACAGTGAGCACGACAACGATCCATCCCAGAGCTGAGCGCTGCGGGTCGAGCGATACTCGGCTCTGCGCACCCCACCCTTTCGAGTTGCTGAAGACCGTCCTGCATGCAGCAGTACTCGGCCCCAGGCAGTCCAACCGGAGCGACATCCCCATGCCCCACGCGACACAAACCCAGCCCCCGTTCCATTTGGCCTTCCCAGTGCATGACCTTGCCGAGGCAAGACGCTTCTACGGTGGCCTGCTCGGCTGCGCCGAGGGGCGCAGTGCGCCGGACTGGGTGGACTTCAACTTCTACGGCCATCAGATCGTGGCCCACCTGGCCCCCGGCGAATGTCGTCCGCAGGGTTCTGCCGCGGCCACCAGCACGGTGGACGACCACCAGGTTCCGGTGCGCCATTTCGGCGCCGTGCTCGGCATGCCGCAATGGCGGGAACTGGCCGACAAGCTGCAGGCTGCAGGGGTGCGTTTCATCATCGAACCGCACCTCCGCTTCCAGGGCGAAGTGGGCGAGCAGGCCACCATGTTCTTTCTCGACCCCTCGGGCAACGCCATCGAGTTCAAGGCCTTCGCCGACATGGCGTCGCTGTTCGCGAAGTGAGGACAACAAGCCCGGAGCGAGTCGACGCTACGCAGCGTCCTCGTCGACGCCGGATCGCGTTGTGGATGGAGCCGGCCTCGTGCTGCGTCCTCTCGAAGCGAACGCTCCCATCCATCCTGGCTTTGCGCTCGACAGGGTGATGCCCAGAAGCACGATCACACCCCCGCCGAGCATGCTCGGCGTGATCGGCTCTCCCAGGAACACGGCGCCCCAGAGCACGCCGAAGATCGGGATGAGCAAGGTGACGGACGCGGCATAGGCGGCACCGGCGCGGGCGATCAACCTGAAGTAGAGAACATAGGCAAACCCCGTGCAGACGACGCCCAGGGCCACGGTGCACGCCCAGGCCAGGGGCGTGACCGCATGGCTTGGCCACAACACCCAGGCCGCGGGCAGCAGGACGAACGCGGCGAACGCCTGGCTGCCGAACGCAATGACCAAAGGCTGGACGCCCGCGAGATGCCGCTTGCTGTAGTTCACCGCGAAGCCGTAGCACAAGGTGGCGAGCAGCGCGGCTGCCACGGCAAGGGGCACCCCCGCACCGCCGCTGTCGAGGGTGTCCCAGACCAGCACGAGAACACCCACGAAGCCGAGCAGCAGACCCGCGACTTGTTGCCGGCCGAGCACGACCTTGTAGCCCACGGCCATGATCAGCGCGGCCCAGAGCGGTGTCGTCGCATTCAGAATGGAGTCGAGGCCGGCATGCACGAACAGCGTGGAATAGGCAAACAAGCTGAACGGAATGGCGGAGTTGGTGACGCCGACGACGAACAGCGGCCATGCCTTGGCGCGGCACTGCCGCCTGGCCGCCGCGGACCGCAGCACGGGTGCCAGGAGGACCGCCGCGATGCCGACGCGCAGCGCGATCAGCGCAATCGGGCCGAGTTCAGGAGCAGCCACGCGCATGAACAGAAACGACGCGCCCCAAATGGCGGCCAGCAACAACAGTTCGATCAGACTCATCCGCGCGCTCCGGCGTGGGCTTGCCGTGTCGGCTCGGGCCGCATGCCAGCCGCGCCGGCTTCCAGTGCGAGCAAGGCCTGCTTGCGATCCACACCTCCCGCGTAACCGGTCAGTTGGCCGCTGGCACCGAGGACGCGGTGGCAGGGAATGATGATGGACAGGGGATTCCTGCCGACTGCGGCGCCCACGGCGCGGGCGTATCCCGCGGCCAGACCCAGGCGCTTGGCGATGGCGCCGTAGGACGTGACGGTGCCGTAGGGAATGGTGGCGAGCTGCTGCCACACCGCACGCTCGAACGCCGACCCCTGCAACTGCAGCGGTAGCTCGAAGACCTGCCTGCGCCCGGCGAAATAAGCCTCGATCTGGGCTTGCGCCAGCCATGCCGGTGGTGGCGCATCGCTGCGCAGCGGACCGAAGGGCATGTCGGGAAAGTATTTCTGGCCGACGAAAAACAGGCCGGTCAGGTGCTCGTGCTCGATGCGCAGGGCGATGTCGCCCAGCGGACTGTCTACCCAATAGGCTTGCATGATGCGCGTGCCTCCTCGTGTTGGCGCCATAGGTGGAGTGTGGCGTAGGCGCGCCACGGCTCCCACTGGCTGGCGTGTTGCCTGAGCGCGGCGGCGCTCGTACAGCCCAGTTGTCGTTTCAGCACGGCATCGCCTTCGGGAAAGGCGTTCGGCCAAGCCAGCGCGCGCATGGCAATGTATTGCACCGTCCATTCGCCAATGCCGGGAATGCGCCGCAATGCGGCCAGCGTCTGGTCCAGCGGCGCCAGGGGCTCGGGCATGATGCGGCCGGCCGACACCTCCCGCGCAACCGCGATGAGCGCTTGCGCGCGCATGCGGGTGATGCCGCACGCCTGCAAGGCGTCGGGCGTCAAGCCGGCGAACACCGCTGCGCGAGGAAAGGTCGTCCGCAGGGCTTCCGGGGCCGCACCGACCTCGAGGCCGAAGCGCTGAGCCATGCGCGCCAAGATCCCCCTTGCGTTGACGACCGAGATTTGCTGCCCGACGATGGCGCGCACGATGATCTCGAAGCCGTCGAAGGCGCCGGGCACCCGCATGCCAGGGTGTCCGGCGGCCAGGGAACCGAGTTGCGCGTCCACCAGATCCGGGTTGGCGCTCAAGTCGAGCAGGCGCCGCACCCGCGCGAGGATGGGGCCGACCACCGGGGCCAGGGAGGCCGGCAGCGTGACGTCAACGGCGTAGCGCGCTGGCGCGTGGGTCACGCGCAGCCACCCGGCAACGTCGCGCCCGTCGTGCGTCAGCACGAGGGTGCGCGCGTAGCCAGCGTGATCGATGGTCTCGACGCCATCGATACGGCGCTGCGCCAGAAAGTCGAGCAGAGCGGACCAGGCCAGGGGCGGGCGATAGCCAAGGGCGAAGGTCATGGTGTCGGCCGGTCTGGCGTCCGTTCGCAGGCGCAGGCGGCGCGGATTCAAACCATAGCGCTGCAGAAACACGGCGTTGAAACGCCGCACGCTGCCGAAACCCGCCGTGAGCGCCACCGTCGTGATCGGCAAGGGCGTCTCGGTCAGCAAGCGCTTGGCCAGCAGCAGGCGCTGGGTCTGGGCAAAATCGACCGGGCAGACGCCGAACTCCGCCAGAAAGATGCGCCGCAGGTGCCGCTCGCTCACGCCGATGCGCGCCGCCAGTTGCGCCATGGTGGCGTGATTCAAAAATCCCTCGTCGATGCGCAGCGCCGCAGCCTGCGCCAGGCGGCTCGACACATCGAGCACCCCATGGCCGGGCGCCAGTTCCGGCCGGCAGCGCAGGCAGGGCCGGAAACCGGCTTTTTCCGCCGCCGCGGCATTGCCAAAGAAATGGCAGTTCCGGCGCTTCGGGCTGCGCACGGCACAGACCGAGCGGCAGTAAATGCCGGTCGAGGAGACGCCGACAAAAAACCAGCCATCGAAGCGTCGGTCGCGCGCCAGCAGGGCTTCGTAGCAGATGTCCGGATCCGGGTTCATGCCCATACTCTAGAGCCATCACGAGAAAAGGACTGGCCGGATTCGGACATCAGTTTTTTTGCCTTGGGCAGGCGCCGAACGGGCGGCTTCATGGGTCATGGGCGGAGCGGCCATCAAAACCTCGAAGCATGTCCTGATTGGATCGATTCTGGTCCCACAACGGCACGCAGAGATCGCCGCCTCGGTGAACAATGCAGTTCCCAACTTCCAAGGAATTTCGCGATGAACACCTGTCTGCTGGTGATCGATGCGCAGGAGTCGTTCCGGCATCGCACCTATTTCGCGGCCGAGCGCGCTGCGCCTTACCTTGCTGCGCAGAACGCCCTCATTCAGGGGTGCGTGGCCGAAGGCATTCCCATCGTGCGCGTGCTGCACAGCGATGGCCCGGAGCATGCCGGCAATCCCTTCGCCCGAAGCTCAGGCCTCGTGCGGCCGCTGGAGGGGTTGGCCGTGTTCGAGCCAGCGGCCGAATTCGTCAAGACCCGGCACAGCGCCCTGGTCGGTACGGGGCTCGATGTCTGGCTGACGCGGCACGGAGTGCGCAAGCTGATCGTCAGCGGCATTCGCACCGAACAATGCTGCGAAACCACCACGCGCCATGCCTCCGACCTGGGTTGGGAAGTGGACTTCGTCGCCGCCGCCACGCTCACCTTCGACATGCAGCAAGCCGACGGCAGCACCCTGCCCGCCGACGCCATCGTGCAACGCACGGCCACCGTGCTGCAGGACCGGTTCGCCACGGTATGCGGCGTTGACCAGGCGCTCGCGCGTGCGCGGGCCATGCGTTGAGCAACCGCGTGTTCGTCGGCAGCGGCGCCATCTGGTGCAGCGCCGGCGTGACCACCGGTATCGATCCGATGCTGCATCGCATTGCGGGGGTATGCGGGCCGGGGGTGGCGGCCCGAGGGTGGCGGCCATGCGCGACGGGCGGGCCCAACACCCAGGGTGATGGAGCAAGCCCGGCCGACAAGCTGGCACAGCGCGAGGAACGGATCGACACCATGGCCTCGCTCGGCAATTCCGGCACGCGGGCGATGTCGCCACGCACCTGGTTGCCGATGAGGTCAGTTGGAAAGTACGCCATTGCGCCACCGTCCTTGCACGGGTCGGGAAACCCGCGGATGGCAAACACCGATCCACGGATCGCGTGTGCGCAAAATTCGGCATCCATCCAAGTCCCCAGTGCTGGTGTAGAAAGAGCGTGAACAGGCCCTAAACCAGCTTGCAACGTCCCGCCAGATGCATGATGCGCTCGATCTCGGCGTCGCGAATGCCGATCGTGCGCAGGGCGTGCGCAGTGCGTGCAACGTAGTCGAGCGTGGTGCCGTAGCGCCCACGGCAGTCGCGCAGGATGGCGAGGATCCGCGCGTCGTCGAGTTCGCCGGTGTAGCTGGGGCTGGCGCGGTCCAGGGTGAAGGCCAGCGCCCGCACCGGGCCGTGTGGCGTATGGCAGCGCAGCCAGCGCGGGTCGTACACGGCGCGGGGCATTTCCCGCTTCCACAACAGGCGCAGCTCGCGCTCGGCGCGGGCCTGCGGCACGCGCAGGGCGATGCCGCTGCAGGATCCTCCGGCCATGAGTGCAAACACCAGGCCGGGTTCATGCTCGGTCCCGCGGTTGATGCGCGACCACATGCGCAAGGTGCGACGCCAGCCCCAAACACGCGCCGGACGCATTTCCACATGCGCGACTTCAGGGTTCCAGATCAGCGAGCCGTAACCGAACACCCACAGGTCGCCCGCCGGCCGGGTCACCAGCGCCGCCTCCAGCATGTCCTGCGGATCGCGCCCAGGGAACTGGGGCAGATCGTGGGCGTCGGTGATGTCGGGGCTCATGACGCCGATGTGCTCGCCTGGCACCCGTGCTCAGCGCGGCAACTCGCTCGA
>JAJXUC010000007.1:51783-59849 GCA_021783435.1 Pseudomonadota bacterium
CCGCCTCCAGCATGTCCTGCGGATCGCGCCCAGGGAACTGGGGCAGATCGTGGGCGTCGGTGATGTCGGGGCTCATGACGCCGATGTGCTCGCCTGGCACCCGTGCTCAGCGCGGCAACTCGCTCGAACCCATGAGGAAGCGGTCGACCTCGCGGGCGGCCTGGCGGCCTTCGCGGATCGCCCACACCACCAGGCTCTGCCCGCGCCGCATATCGCCTGCGGCGTACACCTTGGGCACGTTGGTGGCATAGCCGCCATCGTCTTCGGTACTCGCCTTGGCGTTGCCGCGCGCGTCCTTGTCGATGCCGAAGGCCTCGAGCACACTGCCCAGCGGATGCACGAAACCCATCGCCAGCAGCACCAGGTCGGCCTGCATGGTGAACTCGCTGCCGGGCACTTCCTGCATGCGCCCGTCTTTCCATTCGACGCGGCAGGCGGTGATGGACTTGACCTTGTTCTTGTCCTTGCCGGTGCCGGCGACGAAGGCCTTGGTCGCCACCGACCAGTCGCGCGAGCAGCCTTCTTCGTGGCTGCTGGAGGTGCGCAGCTTGATGGGCCAATACGGCCAGACCAGCGGCTTGTTCTCTGCTTCAGGCGGCTGCGGCATGACTTCGAACTGCGTCACGCTGGCAGCGCCATGTCGATTGCTGGTGCCGACGCAGTCGGAACCGGTGTCGCCACCGCCGATGACCACCACATGCTTGCCCGTGGCCAGGAGCTGGCCCTTGAGCTTGTCACCCGCGTTCACCTTGTTTTGCAGCGGCAGGAATTCCATGGCGAAGTGAATGCCGTCGAGTTCGCGCCCGGGCACCGGCAGGTCGCGCGGATGCTCGGCGCCACCGGCCAGCAGCACAGCGTCGAACTCGGCCTGCAGTTGCGCCGGACTGATGGTGTCCTTGGCCCAGTTGGTGACGGTCGCGCCGGGGCCGTCCTTCGGCATGTCGCCCACCAGCACGCCGGTGCGGAAACTCACGCCTTCGGCTTGCATCTGCGCGATGCGGCGATCGATGTGGCTTTTCTCCATCTTGAAATCGGGGATGCCATAGCGCAGCAGACCGCCGATGCGGTCGTTTTTTTCGAACACCGTGACCTCGTGCCCGGCACGCGCCAACTGCTGCGCCGCGGCCAGCCCGGCCGGCCCGGAGCCGACCACGGCGACACGCTTGCCCGTCTTGTGCGCGGGCGGTTGCGGCAGCACCCAACCCATCTCCCAGCCCTTGTCGATGATGGCGTGCTCCACCGACTTGATGCCCACCGGGGCCTCGTTGATGCCCAGCGTGCAAGCGGTTTCGCACGGCGCGGGGCAGATGCGTCCGGTGAACTCGGGGAAGTTGTTGGTGGAGTGCAGCACGTCGAGCGCATTGCGCCAGTCGCCCTGCCACACCAGGTCGTTGAAGTCGGGGATGATGTTGTTCACCGGGCAGCCGTTGTTGCAGAACGGAATACCGCAGTCCATGCAGCGCCCGGCCTGGGTCTTGGCCTTGTCGTCAGGCAGTTCGTGCACGAACTCCTTCCAGTGCTTGATACGGGCGACAGGAGGCTCGTAGCGCTCTTCCTGGCGCTCGAACTCCATGAATCCGGTGACTTTTCCCATGATCTGTCCTCAATGTCTTGGCGTTGACGTTGCGCGCTGAAGAAACTCGCCGGGCCGTCCCAAGAGTTTCTTGCCCCTTGAGGGGAAAACCGAGCGCAGCGAAGGTTGTCGTTGCGGGCTCATTTCGCGGGCACGCTGGTGTTGGCAAGCGGCGCCTTGGCCTTGGCCGTGGCGGCCTGCGCCTCGCGCTTGGCGGCCATTTCTCCCAGGGCGCGCCTGTACTCGTGCGGGAACACCTTGACGAAGCGGCCGCGCGACTCGTCCCATTTGTCGAGCAGTTCGCGTGCGCGCAAGGAGCCGGTCCAGCGGTGGTGGTCTTGCAGCATCTTGCGCAACTGGGCTTCGTCGCTCTGGCCGCGGTGCCACAGGGCTTCGGCCATCTGCGCCTTCTGCTCGGCGGCCGGGAGCACCCTGTCCAGCGCCACCATGGAGGCATTGCAGCGGCGGGCAAACTGGCCGTCGACGTCGTAGACATAGGCCACGCCGCCGCTCATGCCGGCGGCGAAGTTGCGCCCGGTCTCACCCAGAACCACCACGGTGCCGCCGGTCATGTATTCGCAACCGTGGTCGCCCGTGCCTTCCACCACCGTGGTGGCCCCGGAATTGCGCACGGCGAAGCGCTCGCCCGCCACACCGCGGAAGAAGGCCTCGCCTTCGATCGCACCGTACAGCACGGTGTTGCCGACGATGATGTTGTTCTGCGCCTCGCCACGGAACTCGATGGTCGGTCGCACGACGATGCGCCCGCCCGACAAGCCTTTGCCGGTGTAGTCATTGGCGTCGCCGATGAGGTACAGGGTGATGCCGCGCGCCAGGAAGGCGCCGAAGCTCTGGCCGCCCGTGCCTTCCATCTGGATGTGGATGGTGTCGTCGGGCAGGCCCTCGTGGCCATAGCGCCTGGCCACCTCGCCGGACAGCATGGCCCCGACAGTCCGGTTGACGTTGCGCACGTTCTGGATGAACTGCACTTTTTCACCGCGCTCCAGCGCCGGCCGTGCACGTTCAACCAGCACATGGTCGAGGGCGCGGGCGAGGCCGTGGTCCTGCTCCTCGACCTGGCGGCGGGCGACATCGTCAGGGACGGCCGGCATGTGGAACACGCGGGAGAAATCCAGCCCGCGCGCCTTCCAGTGGCTGATGCCGGGACGGGCGTCGAGCAGGTCGGCGCGGCCGACCAGATCCTCGAACTTGCGCACGCCCAGTTGCGCCATGATGGAGCGCACCTCCTCGGCGACGAAGAAGAAGTAGTTCACCACGTGCTCGGGCTTGCCGGCAAACTTCTTGCGCAGCGCCGGGTCTTGCGTGGCCACGCCCACCGGGCAGGTGTTGAGGTGGCATTTGCGCATCATGATGCAGCCCTCCACCACCAGCGGCGCGGTGGCGAAGCCGAACTCGTCGGCACCCAGCAGCGCGCCGATCACGACGTCGCGCCCGGTCTTGAGCTGGCCGTCGACCTGCACGCGGATGCGGCCGCGCAGGCGGTTGAGCACGAGGGTCTGCTGGGTTTCGGCCAGGCCGATTTCCCACGATGAACCCGCATGCTTGATGGACGACAGCGGCGAGGCGCCGGTGCCGCCGTCATGCCCGGCGATGACCACATGGTCGGCCTTGGCCTTGGCCACGCCGGTGGCCACCGTGCCCACCCCGGACTCGGACACCAGCTTGACGCTGATGGAGGCGCGCGCGTTGGCATTTTTGAGGTCGTGGATGAGCTGCGCCAGGTCTTCGATGGAGTAGATGTCGTGATGCGGCGGCGGCGAAATGAGGCCCACCCCCGGCACCGAGTAGCGCAGCATGCCGATGTACTCGGACACCTTGCCGCCGGGGAGCTGGCCGCCCTCGCCCGGCTTGGCGCCCTGGGCCATCTTGATCTGGATCTGATCCGCCGAAGTCAGGTACTCGGCGGTGACGCCGAAGCGACCCGACGCCACCTGCTTGATCTTCGAGCGCAGCGAGTCGCCGGCCCTGAGCGGGATGTCGCTCACCACGCGCTCGGCGCCGAGCACGCTGCCCAGTGAGTCGCCGTCCCGGATGCCGGTTGAACCCGTGCGCATTTCCGGGCGGTAGCGCAGCGGGTCTTCGCCGCCCTCGCCGGTGTTGCTCTTGCCGCCGATGCGGTTCATCGCCACGGCCAGGGTGGCATGGGCCTCGGTGGAAATGGAGCCCAGCGACATGGCGCCGGTGGCGAAGCGTTTGACGATCTCGGACGCCGGCTCCACGTCTTCGATGGCAATGGCCTTGGCCGGGTCGAGCTTGAACTCGAACAGCCCGCGCAGCGTGAGCATGCGGCGCGACTGGTCGTTGATCAGTTGGGCGTATTCCTTGTAGGTGTTGAAGTTGTTCGAGCGCGTGGAATGCTGCAGCTTGGCGATGGCGTCGGGCGTCCACAGATGTTCCTCGCCGCGCGCGCGCCAGGCATAGTCGCCGCCCGTGTCGAGCATGGTGGCCAGCACGGGCGAGTCGCCGAAGGCGTCGCGGTGCATGCGCAGCGCTTCCTGCGCCACCTCGAACACACCGATGCCGTCCACCTGGCTGGTGGTGCCGCTGAAGTACTTGTCCACCAAGGCGCGCGACAGGCCGATGGCCTCGAAAATCTGCGCCCCGCAATAGCTCATGTAGGTGGAAATGCCCATCTTGGACATGACCTTCTGCAAGCCCTTGCCGATGGCCTTGATGTAGTTGGTGATCGCCTTGTCGGCGCTCAGATCGCCGGGCAGGTCACGCGCCATTTCAGCGATGGTGTCGAGCGCCAGATACGGATGCACGGCCTCGGCGCCGTAACCCGCGAGCACGGCGAAGTGGTGGGTTTCGCGGGCGCTGCCGGTCTCCACCACCAGGCCGGTCTGGGTGCGCAGGCCGTGGGTGATGAGGTGCTGGTGCACCGCGCTCATGGCCAGCAGCGCCGGTATGGCCACGCGCTCGGAACTCACGTTGCGGTCGGTGACGATGAGGATGTTGTGACCGCTCTTGAGCGCATCCACCGCCTCGGCGCAAATCGAGGCGAGCCGCGCTTCGATGCCTTCCTGCCCCCAGGCCACCGGATAGCAGATGTCGATTTCGTAGCTGCGGAACTTGCCGCCCGTGTGCTGGGCGATGGAGCGCAGCCGCGCCATGTCGTCGTCGTCGAGCACGGGCTGGCTCACCTCCAGGCGCATCGGCGGGTTGACCTGGTTGATGTCGAGCAGGTTGGGCCGCGGGCCGATGAACGACACCAGCGACATCACCATGTTCTCGCGAATCGAGTCGATCGGCGGATTGGTCACCTGCGCGAACAACTGCTTGAAGTAGTTGTACAGCGGCTTGGGGCGGTTGGACAGCACCGCCAGCGCGGCGTCGTTGCCCATCGAGCCCACGGCCTCGTCGCCCTTCTCGGCCATCGGCGCCATGAGGAATTTGAGGTCTTCCTGGGTGTAGCCGAAGGCCTGCTGGCGGTCGAGCAGCGGCAGCACCGAAGCCTGGGGATGCCCGAGATGGTCGAGGTCGTCGATGCGGATGCGCAGGTTCTCGATCCACTGGCCGTAGGGCCGGCCGCCGGAGAGCTGATCCTTGATCTCCTTGTCGTCGATGATGCGCCCGGCCTCCATGTCGATGAGGAACATCTTGCCCGGCTGCAGGCGCCATTTCTTGACGATGTGGCTCTCGGGAATGGGCAGCACGCCGGACTCGGACGCCATGATGACGAGGTCGTCGTCGGTGACGATGTAGCGCGCCGGGCGCAGGCCGTTGCGGTCCAGCGTCGCGCCGATCTGGCGGCCGTCGGTGAAGGCAATGGCGGCCGGGCCGTCCCACGGCTCCATCATGGCGGCGTGGTACTCGTAGAAGGCGCGGCGGCGCGCGTCCATCAGCGTGTGCTGCTCCCACGCCTCGGGGATCATCATCATCATGGCGTGCGACAGCGGATAGCCCGCCATCAGCAGCAGCTCAAGGCAGTTGTCGAAGCTGGCGGTGTCGCTCTGGCCGGGGTAGATCAAGGGCCAGAGCTTGTGCAGGTCGTTGCCCAGCACGGGAGAAGTCACCGCACCCTCGCGGGCGCGCATCCAGTTGTAGTTGCCCTTGACGGTGTTGATCTCGCCGTTGTGCGCCACCAGCCGATAGGGGTGCGCCAGCGGCCATTCCGGGAAGGTGTTGGTGGAAAAACGCTGGTGCACCAGCGCCAGGGCCGAGACCACGCGCGGGTCTTTCAAGTCCTTGTAATACTCGCCCACCTGGTCGGCCAGCAGCAGACCCTTGTAGACCACGGTGCGCGCCGACATCGACGGCACGAAGTACTCCTTGCCGTGGCGCAGCGCGAGTTGCTGAATGGCGTGGCTGGCGGTTTTGCGGATGACGAACAGCTTGCGCTCCAGCGCGTCGGTCACCATCACGTCGGGGCCGCGGCCGACGAACACCTGCCGGATGACCGGCTCTTTCGCGCGCACCGTGGGCGACATGGGCATGTCGGCGTCCACCGGCACATCGCGCCAGCCCAGCAGCACCTGCCCTTCGGCACGCACCGCACGCTCGATTTCCTGCTCGCAGGCCAGGCGCGAGGCCTGCTCGCGCGGCAGGAAAATCATGCCCACGCCGTATTCGCCGTAGGGCGGCAACTCCACCCCCTGCGCCGCCATCTCGGCGCGGTAGAAGGCGTCGGGAATCTGGATCAGGATGCCGGCGCCGTCGCCCATCAGCTTGTCGGCACCCACCGCGCCGCGGTGATCGAGGTTCTTGAGGATGAGCAAGCCGTTCTGCACGATGTCGTGCGACTTCATGCCTTTGATATGCGCCACGAACCCCACGCCGCAGGCATCGTGCTCATTGCCCGGGCTGTACAGCCCGTGGCGGGCAAGATCGGAAATTTCAGACTGGGGCGTGGACATGGCAGGCTCCGCGGCAAGGGAGAGGACAGGCCACGAATTTACTGCAGCGCAGCAGGAGGCGCAAGAAATTATTCTTTTCCGTCCCTATTTTTAATAGGCTCGCTGGCTCGGAATGTAATTTTAGGGACAGAATAACTTGGGCAACAGTGCCCACGGCATGCGCCCAGCAGCGCGAGTTCGGTGGGCTAGCGCCGGCGTTGTCGGTCTGGGTGAGGCGCACTACCACGTTGCAGTCCGCTTGTGGTGCCACACACCACCGCGCGGCCTGCGCCTCGCATGGCATCCGCCCAGTCCCACGGCGCGGCGGCAGAAAAAGCGAGAACAGGCCCTAAGCCTTGCTCGGTCGCCCACGCGGCGCCGGCTGGAGCTGGCGCCCGCTGCGTTGCGTCAGTTGCTGCAGAAAGTGTGCGTCGCCAAGTGCCGTGCCGCGGCGCAAGGCCTGCTCCAGTTCGCGTACACGCTGGGCATGCAGTCCGGCGAGCAACAGTTGGCCATAGGCAGCTTCGCGCGCAAACGGCGTGTTGCCGAGCGCCCAGTACGCGGCGGGCAATTGCAGTGCTGGCGCAGGGCCGCCGCCGGTCCCCAGCCCGCAATGCACGGACTGGCTGCTCCAGGGCCACACCTGCCCCGTGGCCACCAGCCCCGCCCGGCGTGCCGCATCATCCACCCAGACCATGGCCGGCAAGGCCCAGGCCGCGGGCTCGATCACGGCGCTGCGGAATCGCCCGGCCCAGATGGCTTGCCGCGCTGGCGCTGGTGTTGCCGCAACGGCGCCTTGCGCACGACTGGTGCGGCGCGCCAGGGTCTGCACAAAACCGGATAGCCCCCTGGGCTCATCCGGTGTCAGCAACAGCCACACCCCATCGTGCAGCAAGCTATAGGCATGCAAGCGCGTCGGGCAGGCGTCCAGCGCCTCGGACATCCACGCCAGGAAACGCGTTCGCTGATCGTCCTGCGCCAGGGGCCGAGCGCCCGCTGCCGCCACCAGTTGCACCAGATGCGGCGAACCGGGAGCGCAAAGACGGGATTGGCGGGCCATGCAATGGGGAAGACAGGGCGTGGGCAAAGGATGCTGGGTCGCGCCACGCTCGGCCATGACGGAAACCCGGGCAAAGCAACCCGGGCGAAGCATCAGCGTGGCCACCACAACCGAACAGGCGCTGGGCCGGATGCTATTGCACATCGCCACGTAAGCCAGCCAGCGCAGGGCACGATCCGGCATGGACCCGACAGGCAAGAGCCATCAAGCGCTCACTACACTTGCCGCTCGAAGACCCGCAAGGGCGCACGCAGTTTTGCTGCACGCACCGCTGAAACTGGAGCCGGCATGCCCGACAAGGAAGCCACCGCCCGCATCAAGATCAACCGGCTGCTGGAAGCGGCCGGCTGGCGGTTTTTCGCCGAGGGCGCCGAGCCCGCCAACATCCTGCTCGAATCCGGCGTCACCGTCACCTCCTCCGCGCTCGACGCGCTGGGCGAAAACTTCGAGCGCAGCAGCCGCGGCTACGTCGACTTCCTGCTGCTCGACGCCAAAGGCTTTCCGCTGCTGGTGCTGGAGGCCAAGGCCGAGCACATGAGCCCGCTGGTCGGCAAGGAGCAGGCGCGCCGCTACGCCA
>JAJXUC010000226.1 GCA_021783435.1 Pseudomonadota bacterium
AACCCGGTGGTCAAGGCGCCGACGTTGATCTGCGACGACGGCCAGACCCTGATGGATTCCAGCCTGATCCTGGATTACGCCGAAGCCTTGGCGGGGCCCGGAAAGTCGCTGCTGCCGCACGATATCGCGCCACGCCGGGCAGCCCTGCAGCGAGTCGGTCTGGCGCTCGCGGCTTGCGAGAAGAGCGTACAAATCGTCTACGAACGCAATCTGCGTCCAGCCGAGAAGCGCCACGAACCCTGGCTGCAACGCGTGACGGGCCAACTTCTGAGCGCCTACGACGGGCTCGAGGCAGCGTTGGCGCAGCAGTCTTTCGACGTGCAACAGCAAGCAGGCATCTGCACCGCCGTGGCTTGGATGTTCACGCAACAAACGGTACCCGACTGCGTCGACGCAGCGCGCTATCCACATCTGGCGGCGCATTCCGCCCAAGCCGAGCAACTGCCGGCGTTCCGCGCCGCGCCCTATGGCGATGGCACCTATCCTGTCCTGGTTTAAGGCCACCCGCACTGCGCCTGCCAGGAGACGATATGTCCGGCGGGCACCATCTGCTGGATGCGGGGCAGCACGGAGGCCACCACCTCGGGGTCGTCGTAGAACTCCAGCACCAGCGGCAGATGCACGTTCAGGCGCAGCAGATCGTCGGCATGCACCTCCCCCTTGCTGCCGAAACCGGCCACGCCACGAAACACGGTGACACCGT
The DNA here is from genome assembly GCA_021783435.1 of Pseudomonadota bacterium. The sequence goes on from JAJXUC010000226.1 coordinate 704, forward strand.
GGACCTTGTGCTGTTCGTGCAGCAGCTTGAAGATTTCATGCATCAGGTTGTGGCCCTGCACCTTGTCGCCTTCCTTGATGTAGATGCGCGCCATCGTGACGGTTTTCATGGGTCAGACTCCCAGGTTGTGTGAAAGATAGGCGCCGAGCGCCGTGCCCAGCATGGACAGCAAGACGGACAGAATCACGTAAAGCCCGGCTTTGGCCGCTTCGCCGTTTTCAATCAGATTCAGTGTTTCCAACGAAAAGGTGGAAAACGTGGTGTAGGTGCCGACGCCGCCCGTGAGGATGCCAGTGCGCATGGCCGGGCTGATGGCGGCATATTTCAGGGTTTCATAAAACAGGAAGCCCATCAGGAACGAGCCGACGATATTGATCGACAGGGTGGCGAAGGGGAACGACCGCCCCAGCGCGCGCTGCACGACGATGGTGTGTCCGTAGCGGCTGAAAGCGCCGATGAGCGCGAAGATCGCGATGTAGAGGAATGTCATCGAAGTGTCCCGCCGCTCAGGAGTCGGTGAATTGCAGATGGCGCGACAGATAGGCGCCGAAGAACGCGGCGGCGACCGAGAACACCACGGACGCGCCGATATAGAGTCCGGACAGGATGAAGTGCCCGAGTTCGAGCAGATGGATGGCTTCGATGGAGAAGGTGGAAAACGTGGTGTAGGTGCCGAGGCCGCCGGTGAGAATGCCTGTGCGCAGCTCCGGGCTGACGTTGATGCGCTCCAGCGTTTCGAAAAACAGGAAGCCCATCAGGAACGACCCCAGCACATTGATCGACAAGGTGGCGAACGGAAAGGCGTCGCCGAGCACGCCCTGCACCACGAGAGACTGCCCATACCGGGCGAACGCGCCCAGGATGGCGAAAACAGCGATGTACACGGAAACCATGAAACGTCCTGGAAATCAAGAAAGAGTGGGTCGTGCCGCGGTGTAGGCCCGGTGCGCGGCCCGAAGCGGCACGACGGCAACCGGGATTGTTGTTGTTTTCTCGGGGGCGGGTGGCTCGCGGCGGTTGTTGCGCGCGCATCAGGTTGGCGGCGTCCACACCAGGACCAGCCCGAACACCAGCACGAGAAGGATGCCGATGTAGGCGAGATAGGCGTTCATCAGGCCGTTCTGCAGAAAACGCAATCGGCGCGCCAGCCACTCCACCGTATGTACCGCCGGGGTGAACAGCAGCGCGCCGAACATGGGGGCTTGCGAATAGCTGAACTGCAGTTCCTTGAGAAAGTAGGGCTTGCCTTCGAACTGTCGTGCCACGGCGTTGTGGGGACGATAGACAAAGTTGTAGAACACCCGCATCGCGTTGGAGAACGACAGCGCGGTGGTCGCTCCGGCGTGGGCGGCATAGTCTTCGCCGCCGCACCACAGCGGCGCGCGGCGCACCGCAAAGCGCCTGCGGCCCCAGACCAGCCAGAGTGGCAACAGCGCCAACAGCGGCACGGCCAGCACCAGCATGGCCGGGGAGATGAAGGCAAACCCGGCCGACAGCGGCACCAGCAGCCAGCCGTGGGTCATCTGCCGTGCAGCGTCCGCGGCGGGCCACGCGGCCTGTTGCATCAGCGGCAGCCACCACACCAGGGTCACGGCGAACACCGGCACGGCCAGGCCGGTGATGAGCACGGAGAGCGTTTGCAATGCCGTCAGTTCCGCCTGGTGTTTGCGATGTTGCGCGGCGTGCTCCTCGTTCTGTCCCAGCAGTCCGACGCCGAACAGCTTGGTCATGGTCGCCAGGGCGATCGCGGCGGTCAGCGCCAAGCCTGCCCCGGCCAGCGCCAGGGCGATGCGCGAGCCGTCGCCTTTCAAGGTGAAGTCGTGGAACAGGGCCTGGAACAAATACCACTCGCTCACAAAGCCGGCGGTGGGTGGCATGGCGGCCAGGCTCATGACCGCGAACACCGCGCCCAGGCCGAGGGTGAGTGGTGCATGGCGCAGGATGGCGCTTTGGCGCAGATGATGGTTGCCCTGCAGCGCGGCGGCTGAATCGGCCGTGAGAAACAGGCTGCCCTTGGCCAGGCTGTGGCCCATGAGGTGAAGCATGCCCACTGTCCAGGCCAGCGCCGACAGCATGTCCTGGCCACCGGCGCGGAAAATCAGCGCCGCGCCCAGCGCGGTCACCGCAACCCCGGCGTTCTCGGCGGAGGAAAACGCCAGCAGGCGTCGCCAGTCGCTTTGCTGGAAGGCGTAGAGGATGGCGAGGATGGCGGTGAACGTGCCCGCCGCCAGCACCACCACACCGAAGCCCGCCAGCCAGGGCGGGTTGCCCATCCATTGCAGCAGCGCACGACCCAGGGCGAAATAGGCGGAGTTCAGGACGATGCCCGACATGAGCGCGCCGGTGGCGCCGCTGCCGCTGCCGTAAGCCCCCGGATACCACTCGTAAAACGGCAGCAGCCCGAGCTTGGCGCCGAAGCCCGCCAGCCACAGCAGGCCGAGGACAATGGCCGGGGCCACGCCCCATCCGGTCCACCGCAGGGCGTAGGTGCCGAAGGCCAGACTCGGCCCCAGCATCAACACCGCCAGCAGCAAGGCCACGCCACCCACTTCCAGCAGCGCGAGCATGAACAGGTTGTCGCGCCCGGCCTGCACGCTGCGATGATCCGCCAGCAGCATGAGCGCGCCGCCGAACCCCATCACCTCCCAGGCGATGAGAAAACTCGCACCGTCTTGCAGGCCGTACACGCCTAAAGCGCCGAGCAGCGACAGCGCCGCGCCTGCGGCCCAGCCGCGTGTGTGCCTGGTGCCGCCGCGCAAGGATGCAAAAAAGGCGGGCAGCAGCGCGGGCAGCATCAGCCACAGCGCGGCGGCATCGGGGTGGAAGATGACGGG
>JAJXUC010000008.1 GCA_021783435.1 Pseudomonadota bacterium
GGTGCTGACCGGCGTTCGCATCCCCGTTCTATTGAACGACGCGCGCTGGAGTTACTACAAGTTCAATCGCAAGACCGGGGAGTTCGCCGAGGCCATCGCAGCTTTCGTCGACGACCCGCGGCGCGGGGTGAGGCGCGGCGTGATCGGTGCCCTTGCCGGTGCGCCCTACGTCATCCGCGATGCCAGCCCCTTGATCGATGCTTGGGACGATGCATTCGCCCACGAACAGCTGATGGCAGCCGGGTTGGAGCCGGACTCCTACGACTACAAAATTCATGCGGTGGCCTTGGCGCGAGCCGCGCATGCCGTCAGAACATTTCGCGGAGTCAACGCATGACGCCCCTCGAACTCAAGGTCAATGGCAAACCCGTTTGCGCGGAGGTGGAGCCGCGCACGCACCTCGCCGATTTCCTGCGCGAGAAGCTGCTCTTGACGGGAACCAATCTCGGCTGCGAACAAGGTGTCTGCGGCGCGTGCACCGTGATGATCGACGGTGTGCCGACCCGCTCCTGCATCGCGTTCGCCGTGACCTGTTCCGGCGCCGATGTGCGCACCATCGAACACTTCGACAACGACCCGGTGATGCAGGAACTGCGGATCGCCTTCACGGCGGAACACGCGCTGCAATGCGGTTATTGCACGCCAGGAATGCTCGCCACGGCGCGGGACATCGTCACGCGCCTGCCCGAGGCCGACGATGCGCGCATTCGTCATGAGCTATCCGGCAACCTCTGTCGTTGCACGGGCTATGTCGGCCTGGTTCGCGCCATCCGCCGCGTTCTCGATGCGCGCCGCGCCAGCGTCCGCGCGACACCGTGCCCAACCATGCCGGACGGTGAACATCGTGGACATTGAACAGTCCTTCCACGTGCCGTTTTCGCGCGCAACCGTGTGGCGCAGTTTTCAAGATGCCGAGGGTATCGTTGCTTGCCTTCCTGGAGCCTCGCTGACCGAGCCGCCCGACGACGGCAAGCTGAAACTCGTCATGGCCGTCAAGCTCGGCCCGATCGCGGCGGCGTTTTCCGGTGACGGCGAAATGACCTTGGATGACGGCACCTATGCCGGGCGTGTGACCGGCGGCGGCAGCGACCGCAAGACGGGCTCGCGCGCCAAGGGCGATGCGGTCTTTTCGTTGCATGCGGAACCGGGCGCCGGCGCGAGCGAGGCGACCAGGGTCGAGGTGCGTGTCAACTATTCCATGGCTGGCAGCCTTGCGCAGTTCTCGCGGGGCAATCTCGTGCAAGAACTGGCGGGGCGCCTGACGCAAGCTTTCGCCGAAAATCTCCAGCGCAAACTCGAGACCGAATCCGCCGCAGTTGCGCAGGCAGCCGGCCCGGATGTGGCGCAGCCGGATGCGATGGCGACGGTGCCGCTTACCGCGTCCGCAGTTCCGGCCGCAGAACGCGTGAATCAGCCGCTCGATCTCGGGCAACTGTTCTGGCCTTTGCTGGTGGCACGCGTGCGCAGGCTGATTTTATTCTGGCGGCGAGCCTAAGGAGCCGCGTATGGAGGCAATCAGCACTGGTCGCGCGCTGGCCAACCTGGAGTCGCCGGGCCTCGCCCATGCCAATGAGGAAGCGCTGGCGCGTATGGCCTTGATCGAGCCTGCTTGGCAGGCCGTGCGGACGGCGCGCGAGGCGCTGCGTCTGCCGGACTTCACGCTCTTGCACGCGGGTCCACCATTGGCCGACCCGCGCCGCCCGAGCCCGCCACTGCTGGCCTCGGCCATTCTGGCCTGTCTGTACGAGGGCTGGGCGCGCGACGAATCCGAAGCCGAGCAAGCCATTGCCAGTGGCCGCATCGCCCTGCGTCCGGCGCAGGAGTGGGGCGTGGTGACGCCCTTGGCGGCCGTCATCTCGCCACGCTCGACCCTGGTTGAAGTCAGCGACCTCGGGTGCGCGACAGGCACGGTCCCGCGCGCATGGTCGTTGTTGTCGAGCGGGGCGGGGCCGCAACTGCGCTTCGGAAGCCTCGACCGACGTGTCCTGGAACGCATGGCGTGGCGTGATGGGCCGCTCGCCGATGGCCTGGCCGCATGGCTGCAGATCGCCCCGATTCCACTGTGGCCCTTGGCGATCGCCGGCTTGCACAACGGGGACGATTTGCACGCGCGCACGTCTGCCGCCAGCGCCGCACTCGTCGCGCACTTGCAGCCGATGATGCCGGGCCAGGTCTGGAGCGGGCCGGAGCCTGTGCAGCGCAAGGTTGCCGAGATGTTGTCGGGGTCTCCGCTGTTCTTCTTGACGCTCTGGATGGCCGCCTGCCATCTGCTGCTCGCCGCGGCCCACGCACCCGGCTCGACGCTCGTCGTCGGCATGGCCGGCAATGGGCAAGACCTTGGCATCCGGCTTGCCGGCAAGCCCGAGACATGGTTCGTCACGCCGGGCGCAGCGCCCGCGGGGCCACGCCTCGATGCCGCGGGGCAGGCCGAGGCCTCGCCCGTGATCGGCGACAGCGGGGTGATCGATGCCGCGGGTTTCGGTGGTCAAGCTCTGGCCGGGGCGCCCGAAGTGGCCGAGGCACTGGCTCCCTGGCTGCCGGCGGATTGGCGCCAGCGACCTTCGACATTGCTGGCAGGACGTCATCCCAGGCTCGCCGGGCTCGGCGTTCGGTTGGCGCTGGATGCGGCTGCGGTGGGTGCGAGCGGGGTTGCGCCCTTGACGGCAATCGCCATGCTGGATGCCGCAGGCCGCAAGGGTTTTCTGGGCCGGGGCTTGTTCGTGCCACCGGTCGAAGTGTTCCAGCGGGCCGTGGTGGCCGTGCGGGGGCATGCATGAGCGCTGCGCGCAGGCAAGCCGGGGCGCCCGGGTCTTGCGCCAGATGTCTTGCAACATGGATCGCAGCATGACCCGACTTCACACTGTTGACCAGGCCAGAATCGACCTCTGCGCCGCGCTGCGGCAATGCCACAGGCTTGGCTGCTCGGAGGGCATCGTCAATCATTTCAGCTATGCCGTGCCGGACATGGAGGGCTATTTCCTGATCAACCCGGAAGGCGTGTACTGGTCGGAGCTGCGGGCCGCCGATCTCTTGCTGATCGACGCAAGCGGAGCCGTCGTCGAGGGGGTGCACAAGGTCGAGCCCACGGCTTTTTATATCCACGGCCGCATCCACCGCGCCAAGCCCGATGCGCGCTGCATCTTGCATACGCATTCCTTGTATGCGACGGCGTTGGCCATGTTGGAGGCGGGCCGGCTGGAGATGGCCAGCCAGAGCGCCGTGCGGTTCCACGAACGCGTGGCCTATGACCGGCATTACAACGGCCTGGCGCTGGACGATGAGGAAGGCGATCGCCTGGTTTCCTGCCTTGGCGACAAGGACGTGTTGTTCCTGGCCAACCATGGCGTGATCGTGTGCGGTTCGAAAATCTCCTGGGCGTTCGACGATCTGTATTACCTCGAGCGTGCCTGCCAGCTTCAGCTTCTGGCACAAGGCAGTGGCCAGGCCCTGCTTGCGATCCGTCCGGATGTCGTCGCGCAGGCGGCCGCGGCCTTGACGAGTGCGCGGGAGCGCGCGCTTGCGGATCTGCACTTCGCAGCCTTGAAGCGAGAGTTGTCGAGGCTGGACCCGGGCTGGAGTCGTCTCGACGAGCCCACGCGCATGGGCGCGTAGGCGGTCGCGAAGCGCCATTGCCCGAAATCCCTGGGACATCGATGCCTGGAATCCTTTTTTATAGCCTTTACGACGATGCCAAGGCATGGCGCGCGCAATTCGCGCTGCATTTCCCGGGCTGGTCCTTTCACGGCTGGCCCGACGTGGAGGAGCCGGATGTCATCGACGTGGCGCTGGTCTGGAAGCCGCCACGGGGCGTCTTGAAGACGTACAGGAATTTGCGCCTGATCATCAACCTCGGCGCCGGGGTCGATGCGCTCCTGAGCGACCCCGAATTGCCGGAAGGCGTGCCCATCGTCCGTCTGAACGATCCCGGCATGGCGGCCATGATGATGCAGTACGTGCTGTTCTGCGTGTTGAATTACCACCGCAATTTTCCAGAATTCGCGCAGGCGCAGAAGCAGCGCCGCTGGCACTACATCCACCCGCGCACGGCGCGGCATACGCACATCGGCTTGCTCGGGCTGGGCACGCTGGGCGGGTTCGTGGCGACGGAACTCAAGCGCCAGGGATTTACGGTATCGGGCTGGGCGCGCACGCCCAAGCAACTCGACGGTATCCCAACCTTCCACGGCACACGGCCGCCGTGCGAATGGTTGGGGACGCTGGACATCCTGGTGGTGCTGCTGCCGCTGACGCCGCAGACCCGCGGCTTGGTCGACAGCGGGGTGCTGCAGGCGCTGCCGCGTGGCGCCAAGCTCGTCAGCGTCGGACGCGGTGCGGTGGTCAACGAGACCGATCTCATCGAGGCCATACGCGATGGCCAGATCGGCGCCGCGGCGGTGGACACCTGCGAGCAGGAACCTCTGCCGCCCGAACATCCGTTCTGGGCCATGGAGAACGTCATCCTCACCCCGCATCTGGCCAGCGTGGCCGTGCCGGAATCTTGCATGGCGCAGATCGTCCGCGACGTCGAGGCGGTGCGCGCGGGGCAGCGGCCGGCGCACGCCGTCGATCCTGCGGCTGGCTACTAACGCATCACAAGGGAGCGACAGCCATGTCCGAAAACACCGCATCACCGCCAGCCGGCGCCGCCCGCTGGGCGGGCCGCAACCGAGACAAGGACGTCTTGCGTGACAAGGTCTGGTCGGCGCTGGAGCGCACGGGGGTTGGCGTGGGGTCGGTGCGCAGCCGCATCCCGAACTTCGTCGGGGCCGACGCCGCCGCCTGGCGCCTGGCCTCTACCCCCATGTGGCGCGATGCCCGGGTCGTCAAGTGCAACCCGGACCCGCCGCAGATTCCGCTGCGCTTGCGCGCGCTTCATGCCGGCAAGCAGTTGTACATGCCGGTGCCCGAACTGCAGCGTCCCTATCCCTTCGTGCTGCTCGACCCGGTGCAACTCGCCGCGCGCCAGGTCTCCTTCGAGCTTGCCGCGACCTCGCAGGGCGGCGTGGCCCATGGGATGCCGGTGGAGTTCGAGGACATGCCCGCCCTGGATCTGGTGGTGGTGGGCTGCGTGGCAGTGACCCGCGATGGCGGGCGCACAGGCAAGGGCGGCGGATTCGCCGACCTCGAGCTGGGCATCTTCCGCGAACTTGGCAAGCTGCCGCCGCGCACACCGATCGTCACGACGGTGCATTCCTGTCAGATCGTGGCGGCGGAGCGTCTGGTGATGCTCGGCCACGATTCGGCGCTGGACGGGATCTTCACCGAAGCGGAGAGCATCGCGACCCATACCCCCTATCCGCAGCCACGTGGCGTGGACTGGGACCAGGTCGAGCCCGACCAGTTCCGCGACATCCCCTTCCTGGCCGAACTGCGCCGGCGGATCGAGCAGGGAGGGGCACGCTGAGGGGCGCCGTGCCTACAGCACTTTTGGCATGAGACTTGCAAGGCCAAGATCATGTTCACAACCATGTATGCAAATTCGAGCGGGACGGGTGGCGCTGAGCGCCGGCTGTTTCGCCGATCGCCCGATTGGAAGCATTCGCTGGAGTCGGCGTGCAGATCGGGCGGATCGGGGCGCGTGCGATGAACGTCCAGCTCGTCGGGATCCACAAGCGTTTCGGCGCCGTCCTGGCGAACGACGATGTTTCGCTGGACATCGGCGATGGCGAGGTTATGGCCCTGCTGGGGGAAAATGGCGCGGGCAAGAGCACCTTGATGAAGGTGTTGTATGGCTACTACCGCGCGGACGCAGGGCAAGTCCTGGTCGACGGGCGCGAGGCCGCCATCGCGTCGCCGCGCGAAGCGATGGCGCTGGGCATCGGCATGGTGTTCCAGCAGTTCAGCCTCATTCCGGCACTGACCGTGCTGGAGAACCTGTTGCTGGCCTATCCGGATGCGCCCATGTGGCATGGTGCGCAGAACACGGCGCGGGTGCTGCGTCTGCTGGGTGAGTTCGCCCCGGGCGTGTCAGCCCAGCGCGTGGTGGGCGAGTTGTCCGTGGGACAGCGGCAGCAGGTCGAGCTGGTCAAGGTTCTCAATCTGGATGCGCGGCTGGTCATTCTTGACGAGCCCACTTCGGTGCTGGCGCCTGAGGAGGTGCAGCGCCTGCATGGCGTGGTGCGGCAGCTGGCGGATTCGGGCCGCAGCGTGGTGTTCATCACGCACAAGCTGGAGGACGTTCGCGCCTGTGCGCACCGCGTGGCGGTGATGCGCGCCGGCCGGCTGGTGGCGCAGGCGGATGCGCGCGGCATCGACGCCGAGAAACTGGTCGCGCTCATGGTCGGCGAGACCAGCCTGAAGCCGGTGGCGAACACCGATGCGCCGCAGGGCGGACCGCCGCGGCTGTCCATTCGCCGCGTGCAGTGCCACAGCGAGACCTTGTCCCTGGAAGGCATCGACCTCGACATCGCGCCGGGCGAGGTTCTCGGCGTGGCGGGCGTGTCGGGCAACGGCCAGGATCTGCTGGCGGACGCGGTCACCGGCATGGCATCGATCAGCTCCGGGGAGGTTCTGCTCGACGGCGAGGTGCTCCACAGCAAGGACACCCGCCGTCCGCACGACCCGCGCCAAGGCTATATCCCGGAATATCCGCTGAAGAACGCCGTGGCGGCGGAGATGAGCAATGTGCTCAATCTCGCGCTGCGGCGCCTGCAGCGCCTGCCGCTGTTTCCGGACTGGGGCGCGCAGGAAGCCACGGCCAAGACCCTGATGGAGCGTTATGACGTGCGCCCGCGCCAGGCCAGGATCGCCTCGGGCCGGCTGTCCGGCGGCAATCTGCAGAAGCTGGTGATCGCACGTGAACTGTCCGAGCCGCGCGCCTTCGTCGTGGCCTGCTACCCCACCATGGGGCTGGACCTGCACGCCACCCAGGCCGTGTACGACGAGTTGTTCCGCCAGGCCCGCGCGGGCGCCGCGGTGCTGTGGATTTCCGAGGACCTCGACGACCTGCTGCGCTACGCCCACCGCATCGCCGTGCTGTACCACGGGCGCATCGCCGGGGTGCTCGCGGCGGGCGAAGCCGACCGCGTGCGCTTGGGGCATCTGATGACACGAGGGGCGTTGCAATGAAGCCGCTGCTGGCGTGGCCCTGGGCGGACCGCCTGTTCGTACCCGCGGCTGGCACCCTGGTGTTCCTGGTGCTGTCCGCCGCCTTTTTCCACTTCAACGGCTATCCACCGCTGCAGATCTTCGCGCAGATCGTGCAGGGCGCATTCGGCGGCGCATTTTCCACCAACACCACGCTGACCAAGACCATTCCCATCCTGTTCTGCGCCCTGGCCACGGCCTTGCCGGCGCGCATGGGCCTGGTGTCGGTCGGCGCCGAAGGCCAGCTTTATTTCGGTGCGTTGACGGGCACCGCCGCGGTGCTGTCGCTCACCGCCGCACCATTCTGGGAGTTGTTTCCCGCCGCGCTGCTGCTCGCCCTGCTGGGTGGCGCGCTGTGGGGCGCCATTCCAGGGGTGTTGCGCGCGGCGCTGGGGGTGAACGAGACCATCGTCACCATCCTGATGAACTACATCGCCATCAAACTCGTGGAATACGCGGTGTACGGTCCCTGGAAGGACAACGCCAATCTCGGCTGGCCAGCGACCATCGCGTTTCCCGACACCTCCAAGTTCCCCCCACTGAACATCGGCGCTTTCAACAGCAACTGGGCGCTGGTGCTGGCGGTGTTGCTGGCGGTGGCCTTGCATCTGTTCGTCGAACGCAGCCGCTGGGGCACCGGGCTTGGCCTGCTGCGCAGCAACCCGCGCGTGGCGCGCATGGCCGGGCTGTCCTACGCGCGTCACGCCATGGCGGTGATGGCCTTGGCCGGCGGGCTCGCAGGCTTGGCCGGGCTGGTGCAGACGGCGAATGTGCAGGGCCATCTGCAACCCGACATCTCCTCGGGTTACGGCTATATCGGTTTTCTCGTGGCCTGGCTTGCCGGGCAGAATTTCCTGCGCATCATCCCGCTGGCGGTGATCATGGGCGGCCTGCTGTCCGCGGGTGACGCGCTGCAGTTGTTCGCGCAACTCCCGTTCGCCAACACCGTGGTGATGCAGGCGCTGCTGTTCATGAGTGTGCTGGGCGTGGGCGCCTGGCGTGCGAAGCGCAAGGCGGCGCCATGAGTCTGCAGGGCCGCCCCAAAGACGAATTCCCTCCTGGAGGGATGGCGCGAAAGCGCCAAGGGAGCACAGTCATGAGTCTGCAGGGCCGCCCCAAAGACGAATTCCCTCCTGGAGGGATGGCGCGAAAGCGCCAAGGGAGCACAGTCATGAGCCTGCAAGGCCGCCCCAAAGGCGAATTCCCTCTCGGAGGGGCGGCGCGACTGCGCCCAGGGAGCACTCCGATGAGCCTGCAGGGCCGCCCCAAAGGCGAATTCCCTCTCGGTGGGATGGCGCGCAGCGCATGGGGAGCCGGATCATGAGCCTGTCCATGCTGCTGGGGCTGCTGTCCATCGCTCTGCTCACCGCCACGCCGGTGCTGCTCGCCCTGCTGGGCGAGACGCTGACGCAACGCACCGGCATCATCAATCTCGGCGTGGAGGGGCAGATGCTGGTGGGTGCCGCGGCCGGCTTCGCCGCCACGCATGCCAGCGGCAACCCCTGGTTCGGCCTGCTGGTGGGGACCTGTGCCGGCATGGCCTTGTCCGGCGTGCATGCGCTGCTGTGCCTGGGCCTGGGCGTCAACCAGATCGCCAGCGGACTGGCCGTGTTTTTTCTCGGCAACGGCCTGTCGTCCTTCTATGGCACGCCGCTCGTCGGGCAGCAGATCAATGGTTTCCACAGCCTGGCGCATGGCTGGCTGGGGAAACTTCCGGTGGTGGGCGGTTTTCTCGGCCAGCTCACCCCTACGGTCTATATGGCGCTGATCCTGATGGTGACCAGCGGTTTGTTTCTCTACCGCACGCAATGGGGGCTGGTGTGGCGGGCGGCGGGCGAGTCGGCCGATGCCTTGCGCATGCTGGGCAAGCATCCCGTGCGTTTGCGACTGGCCGGCATTCTGCTCGGTGGCATGTTCACGGGCTTGGCGGGCGCCGCGCTGTCGGTGGACTACACCCGCACCTGGGTCGAGCAGATGACGGCCGGTCGCGGCCTGCTGGCCGTGGGCCTGGTCATCGTGGCGCGCTGGAATCCGTGGTTGTCGCTGCCGGTGGCGCTGATCTATGGCCTCTCGGAGGCGCTGGCCCTTCGCCTGCAGTCCATGGGTGCCGACATTTCACCGTATCTGCTGGGCACCTTGCCGTATCTGGTGCCGCTGATCGTGCTGTTGCTGAGCTACCGCGCCAGTCAACGCGGAAGCTCCATGCCTCAGGAGCTCGCTGGTGTGTTCCGGGGCATGGCTTGAACCTTTCTGCTCGAACCTTTCCATCACCCACACTGCTGAGGAGTCACAACATGAAGTGCCGCATCCTTGCCTTGATTGCCGCCATGAGTCTGGGGCTTTCGGTTTATGCAGAACCCGCGTCGGCCGACGTCGCGGTTGGCTATGTCTACGTGGGCGCCAAGACGGATGGCGGCTACAACGAGGCGCAGGATGCCGGGCGCCAGTATGTGCAGAAGACCCTGCCCGGCGTGAAAACGAACGACCTGGAGAACATTCCCGAGAACGCGCAGGTCACGCAGGCGATGGAACGCATGATCGGTGCCGGCGACAAGGTGATTTTCGCCACCAGCTACGGCTATCTGTCGTACGCGTTGGAGCTGGCGAAAAAGTATCCCAAGGTCACCTTTATGCATTGCTACGGCGACAAGCGATCCGCGAACCTTGGCACCTATTCCGCTGAAACCTACGAGGCCATGTATCTGGCCGGCATCGCCGCGGGCAAGGCGACCAAGAGTGGCAAGATCGGCTTTGTCGCGGCGCACCCGATTCCGCCGGTGCTGCAGAACATCAATGCTTTGGCTTTGGGGGCGCAGTCGGTCAATCCCAAGGCCACGGTGACCGTGGTCTACACGGGCTCGTGGAATGATCCGGCCAAGGACGTGGCTTCGGTGAACGCCCTGGTCGACCAGGGTGCGGACGTTGTCGCGTCGCACGTCGACTCGCCCATCCCGGTGATCGAGGCGGCGAAGAAGCGCGGCATCAAGGTGGTGGGGTACCACTTCAACGACATGAAATTCGATCCGCAAGGCTGGCTGACGGGGGTGGTCGAGAACTGGGGCCCGGTCATGGCGGACGTGGTCAAGCAGGTCGAGGCCGGCACCTGGAAGTCCGAGGCCATTCACGGCAATCTGAAGTCGGGTACCACCCAGCTGGCGCCGTTCGGACCGTCCGTCGACGCGGCCACGCGCACGCTGATCGAGGCGAAGAAGAAGGAGATCGAGGACGGCAAGCTGCATGTGTGGGCCGGCCCGATCGAGGCGCAGGACGGCAAGGTCCTGGCCGCGAAGGGGCAGAGCCTGAGCGCGGACAAGGTCGCGTCGATGGATTTCTTCGTCAAGGGCGTGATCGGCAACACCAAGTGATGGCCTACGCGCCCCGCGCCGTGCACGTATGCCGCACGATGATCGTGGGGCACGCCCGCGCGGCGTGGTCTGAACAGCATCTTCCAAGCAAGGAGTGTCGAACGTGAGCGGACTCGGCGGTCTGAACAAGTCTCCGCATGGGGTCGTCGTCGGCCTGGTGCAATTGCAACTGCCGGTGGTGGAAACGCCCGCGCAACTCGCCGCGCAGGCCGATCGCATCTGCGCCATGGTCGGCAAGGCGCGGCGCAACCTGGGCACGATGGACCTCGTCGTGTTCCCGGAGTACGCGCTGCACGGCTTGTCGATGAGCACGGCGCCGGAGCTGATGGTGTCGCTCGACGGCCCCGAGGTGGCATCGTTCAAGGCAGCCTGTGTCGCGCACCGGATCTGGGGCTGCTTCTCCATCATGGAGTTCAACCCGCATGGCAATCCGTACAACACCGGCCTGATCATCGACGACCAGGGCGAGATCAGGCTGTACTACCGCAAGCTGCATCCTTGGGTTCCGGTGGAGGCCTGGGAGCCCGGCAATATGGGCATCCCGGTGTGCGACGGGCCCAAGAGCTGCAAGCTCGGGCTGATCATCTGCCACGACGGCATGTTTCCCGAAATGGCGCGCGAGGCCGCCTACAAGGGCGCGGAAATCATTCTGCGCACCGCCGGCTACACCGCCCCCATCCGCCACGCCTGGACAATCACCAACCAGGCGAACGCGTTCCAGAACCTCGCCATCACCGCCAGCGTGTGCCTTTGCGGCAGCGACGGCAGCTTCGATTCGATGGGCGAGGGCATGTTCTGCAACTTCGACGGCACCGTGATCACCGCGGGCGGCAACCGTCCCGACGAGATCATCACCGCCGAACTGCGGCCCGACCTCGTGCGCGAGGCGCGCGCGGTCTGGGGCGTGGAGAACAATCCCTACCAGCTCTACCACCGCGGCTACGTCGCGGTGCAGGGCGGGGCGCAGGACTGCCCCTACACCTTCATGCACGACATGGTGGCCGGCCGCTACAAATTGCCGTGGGATGCCGGCATCCGAGTTCGCGACGGCACGCCCTGCGGCTTCGCGGCGCCGAGCCGAAGCTACCGCGGCGCCGAGCCCAATCCCTTCGCGCCGGAGGCCTGATGCCATCCATCGCATCGAATCCCTATTCCTGGCCCTTCGACGGTGACCTGCGGCCCGGCAATACGGCGCTGGTGGTCATCGACATGCAGACCGATTTCTGCGGCGTCGGTGGCTATGTCGACGCCATGGGCTACGACCTGTCGCTGACCCGCGCGCCCATCGAACCCATTCGCCAGGTGCTGGCAGCCATGCGCGGCGAGGGATTCACCATCATCCATACGCGCGAGGGCCACCGCCCGGACCTGTCGGATCTTCCCGCCAACAAACGCTGGCGCAGCCAGCGCATCGGCGCGGGCATCGGGGATCCCGGGCCCTGCGGCAAGATTCTCGTGCGCGGAGAGCAGGGCTGGGAGATCATTCCCGAGCTGGCGCCGCTGCCAAGCGAGATCGTCATCGACAAGCCGGGCAAGGGCAGTTTCTGCGCCACCGATCTGGAACTGATTCTGCGCACGCGGGGTATCCGCAATCTGGTGCTCTGCGGCATCACCACCGACGTGTGTGTGCACACCACCATGCGCGAGGCCAACGACCGCGGCTTCGAATGCCTGCTGCTCACCGACTGCTGCGGTGCGACCGACGCCGGCAATCACGCCGCGGCGATCAAGATGGTCACCATGCAGGGCGGCGTGTTCGGTGCCGTGAGCGATGCCGCCACGCTCCTGCAAGCCTGGGAGAAGGCGTGAGCGCGACCGAAAAGACCCTGCGCGCGCAGGCCCGGCCCGGAACGTTCGCTTGCAACTTGCGCAACACCGCGCTGGTGCTGATCGACATGCAGCGCGATTTCATCGAGCCCGGCGGCTTCGGCGAAAGCCTGGGCAACGACGTCGGGCAACTCGCACAGGCGGTGGAGCCCGCTGCCAGGCTGCTGGCCTGGGCGCGCGCGCATGGTTTGCTGGTGGTGCACACGCGCGAATCGCATGCGCCCGACCTGTCCGACTGCCCGCCGGCGAAGCGCTGCAGGGGCGAGCCCAGCCTGCGCATTGGCGACATGGGGCCGATGGGGCGCGTGCTGGTGCGCGGCGAGCCGGGCAACGCCATCATCGACGCCCTGCAACCCATCGCGGGCGAGGTGGAACTCGACAAGCCCGGCAAGGGCGCGTTCTACAACACCGGGCTGCAGGAGATCCTGCAGCGCCGTGCGATCACCCACCTGATCTTCGGCGGCGTGACCACCGAGGTCTGCGTGCAGACCAGCATGCGCGAAGCGAACGACAGGGGCTACGACTGCCTCCTGGTCGAAGAGGCCACGGCCAGCTATTTCCCGCATTTCAAGCAGGCCACGCTGGACATGATCGCCGCGCAGGGCGGCATCGTCGGCTGGACCTGCAAGCTTGATGCGGTGTTGCACGGCGTGTCGTGATGGCGGGGGACATGGAGGCTCCGCGCCGTTGCCGGGCCGTATTCTGCCGTGGCCCTGACGGGCAGGCCTCTGCGGGCATCGCGGCAGGCTCTGGCTTGCAACGGTGAGGGGCTGAAGCCATGGCCGGCGAACCCACGGATTCATCCACCACGCAGCTCAACTGCCGCTGGCTGTTGGCCTCGCCCGGGACCTTGCACGCGCAGGCGTACACGCGCATTCACATCGCGCAAGGCCGTATTCAGGACATCGTGCCGCAGCCCCAGGGGGATGCTTCAAGCCGCACGCTCGTCCTGCCTGCGTTGAGCAACGCGCACGACCATGCGCGCACCTTCCGCAGCGCCTCGCTCGGCGCGTTCGAACAGCCGCTGGAAAGCTGGCTGCCGTTTCTCGGCGTGGTGCCGGGGGTCGATCCCTATCTGTCCGCCGCCACCTGCTTCGCGCGCGCGGCGCGGCATGGGGTGGCGCGGTTGATGGTGCACTACACGCGCGTGCAGGGACTCTCGCCCTACGTGGACGAGGCGCAGGCCGTGGCGCGCGCCGCGCGCGATGTGGGGGTGCACATCGGTTTCGCCATCGCCCTGCGCGACCGCCAGGGCATTGCCTACAGCAGCGACGCCGCCGCGCTGGACGCGCTGCGGCCGGAGATTCGGGCCATGGTGGCGCAGCGCCTGGACACGCATGCGAGCCCAGGCCCGGCACGCCAGCTCGCGCTGGTCGACGAGGTCGCGGACATGGTGGCGCAAGGCGGCTACGGTTCGCACGTCACGGTGCAGTACGGCCCCACCGGGGTGCAGTGGTGCAGCGCCGGCCTGCTCGAGGCGATTGCGCAAGCGTCCAGCGACACCTGGCGGCCCGTGCACATGCATCTGCTCGAAACACGCTACCAGCGCGAATGGGCTGACTATGCCTACCCTCAGGGGATCGTGCCTTATCTGGACGCCATCGGCCTGCTGAGTCCCCGCCTGACGCTGGCGCACTGCACCTGGGCGCGGCCGGAGGAACTGGCGCTTCTTGCCGAGCGGGGTGTCACCATCGCCGTCAACACCAGTTCCAACCTCGGCCTGAAATCGGGCGTGGCGCCAGTGGCGGGAATGTTGCGTGCCGGTTGCCGCGTGGCGATGGGGCTGGACGGCATGGCCCTGGACGAGGACGACGACGCTTTCCGCGAACTGCGTCTGGCCTACGCCCTGCATCGCGGCTGGGGCTACGACGTCACCATGACGCGGGCCCAGCTGTGGGCATTCGCCGCGGCGAACGGCGACCGCGTGGTGCGCGGCCCCGATGCGGCGCGCGAAGCCCTGGCTGGGCGCATCGCGCCAGGCGCCCCCGCGGATCTGTTGATTCTGGACCATGCCGCGCTGGACGACGACGCCCTGTTTCCCGACATCGACCCGCTCGACTACGTGCTGGCGCGCGCCAACGGCAGGCACATCGCGCAGGTCATCGTCGACGGACGGACTATCGTCGACCAGGGCAAGGTGCGCAGTGTCGATGAACCGGCGCTTGCGGGCGAATTGCTGGCCCAGGCGCGCGCGCGCCTGGGAAGTCAGGCCGGAGACGGGGCCTGGCGCGATGCCGTCGCGGCGATGGCCGAGGACCTGGGGCCGTTCTACCGCAGCAGGGCGTATCTGGGCTGCTGCTGATGGCCGTTCTGTCGAAACACCCATCGCGGCTACCGCGTCGATATCTGCGCGCCAGCGCGGTGTTCGCGATCCTCCCGATGGGGCGCGTGATGCAGAGGAATGATTGGCATGGAACAGCATGCGTGGGTTTATGAATTGTGGCGTTTTCCGGTGTCGGATCCTGGCGACGTGTCCGGGCTGGTCGCCATGCTGCAGGCGCGGCCGGACTGCGAGATCATCGCCGTGATGGGCAAGACCGAGGGCAATGGCTGCGTCAACGATTTTTCGCGCATGCTCGCATCCAGGGCCTATGGCGATGTGCTGCGGACCGGCGCACCCAAGGGGACGGATGCCTTGCCTGCCGTGCTCATCATGTCGGGCGGCACCGAAGGGGTGTTGACTCCGCACGTCACCGTGTTCGTGCGGCGCCCGCGCGGCGCGGGCGATCGTCCGGGCCCTGCGCTGGTTTGCGGCGCGGCGCGATCGGCCGAGATCGGCCTGCGCGAACTTGGTCGCACCGCGCAGGTCCGTGCCGTGGCGCAGGCCACCCGCGAGGCGATGACGCGCGCAGGGCTCAATGACCCGGATGATGTGCACTTCGTGCAGATCAAGTGCCCGCTGCTCACCGACGGCAAGATCCAGCAGGCTCGCGCCGCCGGGGTGCCGCTGGTCACGGAGGACACCTACCTGTCGATGGCCTATTCGCGCGCGGCATCCGCTCTGGGTGTGGCGGTGGCGCTGGGCGAGGTGGAGCCGGACGCGGTGGCGGACACCGACATCTGCCAGACATGGGATCTCCACTCCGCGGTGGCGTCCACGTCGGCCGGCGCCGAGGTGGACGCCTGCGAAGTCCTCGTGCTGGGCAATGGGCCCGCGGCGGCCGGCCCGCTGCAGATCTCCCATGCCGTGATGCGCGACCCCATCGATGCCGGTGCGGTCCTGCAGGCCCTGGCCGGGTGCGGCATCGAGGCCGGCGCCTCCGGCAGCGGGCTCGATCGGGTGGTGCAAGTGTTTGCCAAGGCGGATCCGGTGGGCGTAGTTCGTGGGCGCCGGACCACCATGCTCAACGATTCGGATATCCATGCCACGCGGCACGCCAGAGCCGCAGTCGGCGGGCTGGTCGCAGGCCTGGTCGGCGATCCGATGATCTATGTCTCGGGCGGCGCGGAACACCAAGGACCGCTGGGCGGCGGGCCGGTGGCTGTCGTGGCCCAGCGCGCGGAGCCCGCGCAGGAGCACGGCGCCGAACCAGGCCGGCATTCCCAGCCACAGCCATGATGGCCCTGACGCGACGACACGCCGGGCGGCCCGGACCTTGCTTCGGCTGACGCCACACCTGAACCGCGCCGGCGCATCGCCTGGACGCCCAACACGAACACATCGACCCGATCATGAACGCAACCCTGCCGCATCACGGACGCTACGACTATTCCGCCATCGTGCATCGCCCGGATTACGCCTGGCCGGGCGGGCAACGTCTGGCCGTGTACCTGGCACTGAACCTGGAGCATTTCGCCTTCGGCGAAGGGCTCGGCGCCAGCCTCGGGCCCGCCTCGCCGCAACCCGACGTGCTCAACTATTCCTGGCGGGACTATGGCAACCGCGTCGGGGTCTGGCGCCTGCTCGAGCTTTTCGAAAGCCTGCGGCTGCCGAGCGCGGTGCTGTTGAACACGAGCATCTACGACCATTGCCCCGAGGTGCTCGCGCCGTTTCGCTGCCGCGGGGACGAGATGGTCGGCCACGGCCACACCAACTCGCAGCGGCAGGGCGATCTCGGCGTAGACGGCGAGCGCGAACTGATCGAGCGTTGCACCCGCCGTATGGCGCAGGAGGAAGGCGCCGCGCCCAGGGGCTGGCTCAGCCCCTGGATCTCGGAAAGCGTGCACACGCCCGATCTGCTGCAGGAGTCGGGCTATGCCTACACCTTGAACTGGTGCCAGGACGATCAGCCGATCCGGTTCGAGACCCGGCAGGGCCGGCTCTGGTCGGTGCCCTATCCCCAGGAGCTGAACGACATTCCGGCGATCATGGCGCGCCATGTCAGCGGCGAGGGCTTCGCCAACATGATCATCGACACCTACGACGAGATGCTGGAGCAGAGCAGGGCGCAGCCGCTGGTCATGGGTATCGCCCTGCATCCCTACATCGTCGGCCATCCGCACCGCATTCGTCATCTGCGCCGGGCGCTTGCCCATGTGGTCGCGGACGGGCGGGCCTGGGTCACCACGCCGGGGACGATTGCCGAGCACGTCGCCGGTCTGCACGAAGCCGGGGTCTGACCCGGGCCGAAGCCGGGTCGGCCGAAGCCGGGGTCTGACCCCCGGTACTTTTTTGCCGCGGGTCACGCGCCGGGGCACGTTCCGCCGCTGTTTGCTGTGACTTGGTGCATGCACAGGGCCGATGCCCTTGTCTTGGGCGTCGGGCCTCTCCGGGACATGTTTCCCGGCTTCCGTGGTCGCCAGCGCCAAGATGCATGGCGTGCTGCCATGTTGCCGCGACGACGCACCGGGGCTGATCGGCAAGGTTGTATGCACCTTGGTATGCATCTTGCACGATAGCTTGCGTCGCCCCGCCATCGGAGGCCATGCGACGGGCGCAAGTTTGCGTTCTGTGCATGTGTTTGGTTCCGATGGCTTGTGTCGGGCGGAAGTCGAACGAACCGGAATGATGATGCGGGGTGAGAAACGAGGGACGGTGGAACTGGTTGCCGTGAGCAAACGCTACGGCAACGCGCAGGCACTGTCCGAGGTCGATCTCAAGGTTCCGGCGGGGGCCTATTGCTGCCTGCTCGGTCCCAGCGGCTGCGGCAAGACGAGCACGCTGCGCATGATCGCCGGCCACGAGGAGGTCTCCGACGGCGACATCCTCATCAGCGACAGGAACGTCACGGCATTGCATCCCTCCGTGCGCGGCACGGCGCTGATGTTCCAGAGCTATGCGCTCTTTCCCCACCTGAGCTGCCTGGACAACGTGGCGTTCAGCCTCAAGATGCGTGGCGTGGCCAAGGCGCAGCGGCAGGCCCGCGCGCTCGAACTGCTCGAACGCGTGCACATGGAGGCGTACAAGGATCGCCGCCCGGATCAGTTGTCGGGCGGCCAGCAGCAGCGGGTGGCGCTGGCGCGCGCCCTCATCACCGAACCCGAGGTGCTGCTGCTGGACGAGCCGCTGTCGGCGCTCGACCCCTTCCTGCGGGTGAAGATGCGCGCCGAACTCAAGCGCATCCATCTGGAACTGGGCCTGACCTTCATCCACGTCACCCACAGCCAGGAAGAGGCCATGGCCCTGGCGGATCTGGTGGTCGTCATGCGTGGCGGGCGCATCGAACAAACGGGAGCCCCGGCAGAGGTGTTCAACCGCCCCCGCAGCGCCTTCGTCGCGCGTTTCATGGGCGGGCACAACGTGCTCAAGGGGCGCGTCGAGCGGCATGCCGAGGACTTCAGCACCTTGCGCAGCCCCGATGCGCAGACCTACGCCGTACCCAGGGTTGCGAAGTCCATCGGCGCGGAACACGCGTTTTGCGTGCGTGCCGACAGGGTCAGGCTGGCGAAGGATTCGGACGCCGCGCCCGACGGGGAGAACGTGATCATGGCTGCCGTGCGTGGCGTGGAATATCACGGCACGCAGTTGAGCATCGCGCTCGACAGCGAGGCATCCGATGAATTCACGGTCGTCATGAGCGACCGTGATTTTGCGCAGTGCCCAGTCGCCGTCGGGGACCGGGTCATCGCCATGTGGGACGTCGAGGATGTACACGGTCTGGACCCGACCCCGGCCCAGCGTGAAGACGTCTTGCGGGAATCTCAACCGAGTGGAGAAATGGACTATGTCTGACAGTCAGAAGCAGCACAACGACGGCGCACGGCCAGGTGGCGTGAGCCGGCGCAGTTTTCTCAAGGAGATGGCGCTCGCCGGTGGCGCTGCCGTGACCGGCATTCCGTATGTCCATGCCTCCGAGCCGACGACGCTGCGCCTGCTGGGCACCGGCGTGACCCACTACAAGGAGATCGCCGACCAGGCCAAGAAGGACCTCGGCATCACCATCGAGTTCACCACGCTGAACTCCGACGATGCGGTGAAACGGGCGATTCTCCAACCCGATTCCTACGATCTGCTGGACAGCGAATACTTCGCGCTGAAAAAAATCATTCCTTCCGGCAATCTGCGCGGGATGGACGTCAAGCGCATCAAGCACTACGACGACATCGTGAGCATCTTCACCACCGGCATGCTCGACGGCAAGAAGGTGTCGATCCAGGGCACGGCCCCGTTCGAGGTGAGCTTTCTGGACGGTGAGTTCGGCAAGACCTTCGCCGCCAAACCCACGGCATGGATGACGGTGGTGCCCACGGTGTACAACGCCGACACCTTGGGTCTTCGGCCGGATCTGGTCAAGCGCCCCGTGACCAGCTGGGCCGATCTGCTGAGCCCGGATTTCAAGGGCAAGACGGCCATCATCAACGTGCCGTCCATCGGCATCATGGACGCTGCCATGGCCATTGAGGCCATGGGCAAGGTGCGCTATCGGAACAAGGGCAATATGACCCGTACCGAGATCGACAAGACCATCGAAATTCTCACTGTGGCCAAGAAACAGGGCCAGTTCCGCGCCTTTTGGAAAGACTTCAACGAGTCCGTGAACCTGATGGCCTCGGGCGAGGTGGTGCTGCAGTCCATGTGGTCTCCGGCCGTCACCAAGGTGCGGGAAATGGGCATCGCCTGCAAGTACCAGCCGTTGAAGGAAGGCTATCGCGGCTGGGGCATCGGGCTGGGCATTCCCTCCCACGTCAAGGGCAAGACGCTGGACGCGGGCTACGAATTCATCAACTGGTATCTGTCCGGCTGGACCGGCGCGTTTTTGAACCGCCAGGGCTACTACACCGCGGTGCCCAAGACCGCCAAACAGTTCATGACCGCCGACGAATGGGGTTACTGGATGGAGGGCAAACCTGCCAAGGGAAC
Source organism: Pseudomonadota bacterium (assembly GCA_021783435.1). Next base: position 19,519 of record JAJXUC010000008.1, read on the forward strand.
GATCCTCAGCCCCACCGGGCAGAAGGTGGACGGCCCGGGCAGCGTGCGCGACGGCGGTTCTTTCGAGAAGCGCATGGGCGCAGTGGCCTGCTGGAACACCGTGATGGACGAAGACCGCTACTTGGTGCGACGCTGGAATGACTTCGTCGCGGCCTGAGTTGGGCGTGTCGTCCACCGGGGTGGGTGCGCAGGCTTCCCGGAGGGCCTGGCTCGGGGGCGTGCCGCCGCGCTGGGCGCCGTATCTACAGGCCGCGCCCATGGGGCTGGTGTTCGTGCTGTTCTTCGTGGTGCCGATTTTGCTGGTGGTTGCCATCAGCTTTTTCGACTACCAGACCTACAAGATCCTGATTCCCGATTTTCTGCTGAGCAACTACCGGGATGTGTTTTCGTCGGCCTCCACCTACGCCACTTACTGGACCACGCTGCAACTGGGTTTCACGACCTGGATCATCACCCTGGTGCTGGGGTTCAGCATCGCTTATTTTCTGGCGTTCCACATCCGCAGCCGCAGCGCGCAGGTCGTGCTGCTGTTGTTGTGCACCATCCCCTTCTGGACCTCCAACGAGATCCGCATGATCTCCTGGATCCCGCTTCTGGGGCGCGAGGGCGTGGTGAACTCGGTGCTGCTGGCCTTGGGCGTGGTCAAGAAGCCGGTGGCCTGGTTGCTGTACTCCAAGTTCGCTGTGGTGGTGGGCTACGTTCACCTCTACACGGTGTTCATGATCGTGCCCATTTTCAACGCCATGATGCGCATCGACCGCGCCTTGCTGGAAGCTGCGGTGGATGCGGGGGCCAAGGGCTGGCAGGTGGTGTGGAACGTGGTGTTGCCGCTGTCGAAGTCCGGCCTGGCCATCGGGTCCATCTTCGTGATTTCCATCGTGATGGGGGATTTCGTCACGGTGAACGTGCTGGGCGGCGGCCAGGTGGCGTCGGTGGGCAAGATGATCGTCACCGATCTGTCCTCGCTGCAGTTTCCGCCAGCGGCGGCCGAGTCCATGGTGCTGCTGGCCTTTGTGATTCTGCTCATCGTCGCGCTGGTGCGGGTGGTCGACATTCGCAAGGAGCTTTGAGGCCATGGCCAAGGTGAGGCGCTCGGCAAGCTTCTACGTTCTGGCTGCAGTGTTCGCGCTGTTCGTGCTTTTTCTGTACGGGCCGGTGATCGTCATCGGTGTTTTATCCTTCCAGGGGCCGGAGGGCGGACTCACCCTGCCGATGCGCGGGTTCTCCACGCACTGGTTTCACCAGCTCTATGTGGGCGCGTCCATCGGCGACGTGTCGGGTGCCTTCGGCCGTTCGATCAAGCTCGGGCTGCTGGTCATGGTCATCACGACCGTGCTGTCTTTCCTGGCCGGCCAAGCCTTCCGCAGCCGGTTCCGTGGCGCGTCCATGTTCTTCTACATCGCCATCGCCAGTCTCATCGTGCCCTCGGTGGTCATCAGCCTGGGCATCAGCGCCATGTTCGAGCTTCTGGGCTGGGACCGCTCCTGGATCACCTCGGCGCTGGGTGCCCAACTGACCTGGACCCTGCCGTTCGGCCTGTTGATCATGTTCGCCGCCTTCAACCGTTTCAACCCCGCCTACGAGGAAGCGGCGCGGGGTCTGGGTGCGCGTGGCGTGCGGGTGTTGTGGGATGTGGTCATCCCCATCCTTGCCCCCAGCCTGCTGGGCGTGGCGCTGTTCGGCTTCACGCTGTCCTACGACGAACTGGCGCGCACCTCGCAGACTGCGGGCGCCCTGAACACCCTGCCGCTGGAGTTGCAGGCCATGCAGACCAATGCCACGTCTCCGGTGATCTACGCACTCGGCACCCTGACCACGCTGCTTTCCTTCACGGTCATCGGGTCGTCGCTCGCCTTGGCGTCGTGGCTCAGACGACGTCGCGCCAGCCATGGGGTGGATGCCGGAGCGCCAGCGTAGCGGCGGCAAGGACTGCGGAGCCTCGGGTCGTGGCGGCGCGGCCGGGTTCAGGCGCTGGCCAGTCCCCGCAACGTGCGCACCGCATCGCGGGACCGGGCACCGAGTTCGGCAAGATCCAGCCCCGGAATGGCACCGCCGCGCACGACCATGCGTCCGTTCACAAACAACGCGCGCAGGCTGGCGCCGCCGCTGACCACCGGGCCGATGGCGGGGTCGTGCAGGCCGAAATGGCGCGGCTGGTCCAGTGCGTAGACCGCGATGTCGGCGGCCATACCGGGTGCCAGGGTGCCCACGCCTTCGAGACCCAGCACGCGCGCGCCGCCCGAGGTGCCCCAGGTCACGACGTCGTCCACCGTGGCGTCTGCCGCGCCTCGCTCGCCGTGGCCGCCGGCGTACTCGGGGCGTGCATCCTGGCCGCCACGTGCGCGCGCCATCAGCCACGCGGTGTGGGCCTCGTTGAGCATGTCGGCCGCTTCGTTCGATGCCGCGCCGTCCACCGCCAGCGACACGGGGCTTCCGGCTTCCTGCAGCGCGCGCACGGGGGCGATACCGCTGCCCAGGCGGCCGTTGCTTTGCGGGCAGTGGGCGATGCCGGTGCCGGTCTGGCCGAGCAGGGCGATTTCCTCGGCGTCGAGCTTGACCAGATGGGCAAACCAGACATCGGAGCCCAGCCAGTCCACGCTCGCGGCGAAGTCGATGGGGCCCAGCCCATGCTCCGTCATGGCGGTCTGCTGGTAGATGACGGTTTCCGACAGGTGCGAGTGCAGGCGCAGCCCCAGGCTGCGGGCGTGGGCGGCCGTCTCGCGCAATTCGTGGGGATGCATGGAGAACAGCGGCGTGGTCGGCGCGGCCACCACGCGGCGCATGGCCAGCGGCGATGGGTCGTGGAAGCGGCGCTGCAGGCGCGACAGATCGTCGAGGTAGGCGTCCAGGGTTTCGGCCTGCAGCACCTTGGGCAGGTCGGCCTCGAGCTGGCGGGTGCGGGTCTGGCCGCCGCGGCACAGCACCATGCGCAGCCCGAGCTTGCCGGCCTCGTCGAACACGATCTCGGAGCCATCGAAGGGCATGTCGGGCCAGTAGAGATAGTTGTGGTCGGCCACCGTGCCGCAGCCCGACAGCGCCAGCTCGACCAGGCCGATGCGCACGGCGAGGCGAAAGCGCTCGGCGTCGAACGCGGCGCGGTAGCGGTAGGGCACGGCCGCGAGCCAGGGCGTGAGCGTGGCGTTGATGCCCAGCGGGTCGCCCTTGAGCAGGGACTGGAACAGGTGGTGGTGGGTGTTGACCCAGGCCGGGTAGACGACGCAGCCGCGGGCATCGAGCACCTGTTCGCCCGGCATGGGCGTGAGCGCGCCGATCTCGGCGATGCGGCCGTCGCGGATGCGGATGCCGGCGTCCTTCGCCCTTGATGCCTTTCCGGGTTGTCCGGTGAGCAAGGCCTCGGCGCCTTGAATGAGCATGGAGCCGGTGGGCGATGGCGTGGATGAAACGTGGCTGGAATCAGTGGGATGCATGGGAATCGGTGTCGTGAAGTGGGGCGGCCATGGAGGCTGCGGCTCAGGTCTGGCCCTGCGCGGCTGCGGTGAGCAGTTCGGAAAGCTGACGGCAATAGCCGAGGAAGGGGGCGCTGACCCGCCAGTCGTCGTCGCGTTGCTGCGGGCCCTCGATCGTCACGTCGGCGATGACCCGGCCGGGGCGTGCGGCCATGACGACCACGCGCGTGGACAGGAATACCGCCTCATAGATGCTGTGGGTGACGAAGACCACGGTCATGCCCTGCCTGGCCCACAGCTCGCGCACTTCGCCATCGAGCCGGTTGCGGGTGAATTCATCCAGGGCGCCGAAAGGCTCGTCGAGCAGCAGCAGGCTGGGCGACGTGACCAGCGCGCGCGCCAGCGAAACCCGCATCTGCATGCCGCCCGACAGCTCGCGCGGCCAGGCCTCGGCGAAGCCGTCGAGCCCGACGAGATGAAGTGCTTCGGTGACTTGCGCGTCGGCCTGCGCTCGCGGTACTTTGCGCAGATCCAGCGGCAGGCGGGTATTGGCACGCACGCGGGTCCAGGGCATGAGCGTGGGCTCCTGGAACACCATGGACAGCGACTGAGCGCCGTCGCTGCCCTCCTGATGCTCCGATCCCCACCACAGAATGCGCCCAGCCGACGGCGTGTCCAGCCCGGCGAACATGCGCAGTAGCGTGCTCTTGCCGCAGCCCGATGGGCCGAGCAGGGAAATGAACTCCCCTTTCTGGATGCGCAAGCGAACTTCGTCGAGCGCGTGGGTGCCGTTGGCGTAGGTTTTCTCCACGCGGTTCGCATACAGCGCGGTGTCGGCATCGGGTTGCGGCAACGGGGCGCTTTGCATGAACAGCGCGTCGGAGGCGGTCATATCCATCTTGGGTTCACCTGCGTGTTGGGATAGGAATCGGTGCGCTCAAGTACCGAGGCGCTTGAGGGGTAGGGTGTGCGTTCCGGTTGAGGAATAGGCGGGCGCATCGCGGAGCACTTCGTCTTCGCCATGCGCGTGCAGCAGCTCCAGCAGGCGCTTGCGCATCAGCAGGCCGGGTCGGTCGGATGCCATATGGAATTCCATGCGCCGGCGCGTGTCGACGCAGGCGTCGGGGTCCGTCGCTTCGAGGATGTCGCGGTCCTCGTCGATGATGGGTCGGTCCCAGGCGATCAGTTCTTCCGTGCTGCAGTCGGCCTCGCTGTCGTTGCGGTACAGCCATTGCGCCAGCATGATGTTGCCGTCGTCGATGGGCGTGGCGCAGTTGTAGATGATGTGGTGCACGCCGCTTTCCGGGTACTGGCAGCCGAAGCGCCGCGTGAATGGCAGCATCCAGCGGTTGAGCAGATGGCGCTCGGTGTAGGTCGCGGTGGTGCCGGTGACGCGGTGGCTGGCGGAAGGGTTCCTGATCGGTACCCGCGTTTCGGCTTCGAAGCCGTAGTCGGTCGCCTCGAGGCGATAGCTCTGTGGTTTGGGTTGGTCGAAGATGCCGAAGTTGGCCTTGTGCACGTAGCTGAAGTGGGCGTTGTCGAAGGCGTTTTCCAGAAAACGCAGGGAACTCGTGTTCCAGCGTTCATGGAATTGGAGGATGCGGCGGTAGCGCGGATCGCCGTCTTCGGGGAAGTCGGGTATCGGCGCCAGCGGCTCCTCCAGCGCGACCCAGACATAGTCATAGCGGGCCTCGCAGCGGAAGGACTCGACGCGCGCGCCGGCGGGGATGGCGCCGTCCTCATTTTGCGGAATGCGCACGCAGACTCCGGCGCAGTCGTAGGTCCAGCCGTGATAGCCGCACACGATATGCCCGGCTGCGTCGACGAAGCCGCGCGACAGCGCCGCCGTGCGGTGGCAGCAGCGGTCCCGCAAGGCGGCGGGGCGGCCGTCCGGGCCTTTCCAGACCACGATCTTTTCGCCCAGCAGGGTGAACGGTTGGGGGCCTGCGTCGAGTGCAGGCAGGGGCATCAGCGCGTACCAGAAGCGGCGCAGGACGGGTTGGCGGGTGACGAGCATGGGTGTTTCCTCGGAGTTCTGCTTTGAAAGCATTGCAAAGTGCCCGGGCAACGCAAGCAACCATGCCGGTTCCCGTTCCATCCTGGCGACGGGTCCATTCATCGGCGTCGGGTTGAAGCGGGCGGCACGATGGCCATGACCTGTCCCTTCCCAGCCCTCCGGTGCGTTCCGGACAAAGAGGTTGCGGCCCGTGCCGCGGCTGGAGCAATGTCCCGCGGGCCCGCCCGCTAACCGCTTCTACTCCTGGCCGTCACCGAGCAAGTCGCATGCCAATGCGGCGGCTTTGCCGCCATGTCCGTATGGACGCGTGCCTGTGTCAGTGCGCATCCGAAGTGCGTGCATGATGGCCGCGATGATGGTGTTCGAACCGGAACGGGGCGAGATGCACCAAAACCGCGCCGAAAGCGCCGCGATAGGGCGTATCCATCGGGGCGCGCCGGACGGAAAACGGGCATCCCTGACCTGATGGGCATGTCCGGGCCTGAACTGAGTCCCATTTTTTAGGCATACATTTTGCTCATGGATTGCATACACTTTCCAGGCCATCGGCCTGTTTAACCGAAGCGATACGAAGGAGCTTTCGATGCATGAGGTCCATGGTTCAGGGCACAAGACCGGGTTCAACAAGCTGGGGCCGAAGCTGGCCGTAGCGCTGGGTTTCGTCATGCAGACGGTTGGATTCGCGCATGCGCAAGCCATGCCGAAAATCACCTTCTGCACCAACTGGTTCGCCGAAGCCGAGCACGGCGGCTTCTACCAGGCCGTGGCCACGGGGCTGTACAAGAAGGCGGGGCTGGACGTGACCATCAAGATGGGCGGCCCGCAGGTCAACGGGCTGCAGTTGCTGGCGGCGGGGACCTGCGATTTCTATATGGGTTATCCGATGCAGGACATCGTCGCCGCGTCCCATGGCTTGCCAGTCGTGACCGTGGCCGCCAGTTTCCAGAAAGACCCGCAAGCCATCATTGCCCACCAGGGCGTGAAGTCCTTGGGCGCCCTCAAGGGCAAGCCCATTCTGGTGGCGCAGAGCGCGGACACGACCTGGTGGCCGTGGCTGGAAAATACGTTCGGTTTCACCAAGTCCCAGCAGCGCCCCTACACCTTCAGCGTGGCCCCTTTCCTGCATGACAAGAACCTGTCGCAGCAGGGCTATATCGGCTCCGAGCCGCTGATGATCGAGAAGGGCGGCGAGAAACCGGTGGTCTTCCTGATGGCCGACTACGGCTGGCCCGCCTATGCGGAGACCATCGACACCACGCGCGGCATGATCAAGAAGCATCCCCAGTGGGTGGCTGCCTTCGTCAAGGCCTCGGTGGAAGGCTGGAAGTCCTACCTCGCCGACCCGGCGCCGGGCAACAAGCTCATCGTCGAGGCCGATTCAAAGCAGACGCCCGAACAGCTGGCCTTCTCGATGAAGATGATGAAAAAGTACAAACTCGTGACCGGTGGTGCTGCCGCGACCGATGGCATCGGCATCATGACCGACAAGCGCTGGAAGGAGATGTTCGACTTCATGGTGAAGAACAAGATGATGCCGGCCGACTTCGACTACAGGAAGGTCTACGACCTGCAGTTCATCAAGGGCCTGAAGATTCTTCCGGACGCGGCCGATCTGAAGTGATGATGTATCGAGCTGTCATCATGAAATGCCTTCGCGTGGGGTCCGCGCTGGTGTCCTGGCGTTTGTGCGTGCGGATCGGCGCGCTCGGCCTTGCGTGGCTTGGCCTCGGCCTGCAGGCGCAGAGCGCAACGCTGCCCAAGCTCAAGGTTTGCACAAGCTGGTTCGCGCAAGCCGAGCAGGGTGGGTTTTTCCAGGCCAAGGCTTTGGGCCTGTACGAAAAGGCCGGGCTGGACGTCACCATCCAAACCGGCGGCCCGCAGATCAACGGCCAGCAACTGCTGGCCAGCGGGGTGTGCGACTTCTACACCGGCTACCCCATGCAGACCATGCAGGCGGTCGAGCGCGGGGCGCCTGTGGTCTCGGTTGCGGCATTTTTTCAGCGCGACCCGCAGGCCTTGATCACGCACCAGGGTATCAAGTCGCTGGTTGAACTGAAGGGCAGACCCATCATGGTGGCCCAGTATGCCAACGCCACCTGGTGGCCCTGGTTGGAGGCCAAGTTCGGCTACACACGCGCGCAGCAGCGGCCGTACAACGCCAGCGTCGCGCCGTTCCTGCACGACAAGGATTTGTCCATGCAGGGCTATGTCGGCAACGAACCGCTGGCCATCGAGAAGGGCGGTGAAACGCCGGAGGTCTTCTTGCTGGCCGACGACGGCTGGATGGCGTACGGCAAGACCATCGACACCCGCGTCGATTTGATCCGGCAGCACCCGGCCTGGGTCGCTGCCTTCGTCAAGGCGTCGTTGGAGGGTTGGAAGTCCTACCTGGCCGATCCGGCGCCCGGCAACAGGCTGATCCGGCAGGCGAATCCGAAGCAGACGAACGAACAGCTGGCCTTCTCGATCCGCATGATGAAGAAGTACAAACTCGTGACCGGTGGCGCCGCCGCGACCGGGGGCATCGGCATCATGACTGACAAGCGCTGGAAGGCGATGTTCGACTACATGGTGCGCAACACGATGCTTCCCGCCGACTTTGACGTCAAGAGGGCCTACGACCTGCAGTTCGTCCAGGGTCTGGACATACGCCCGGACGCTGCCGATTTGCACTGAAACTGGCCTCCTTGCGTCGAAGCGCTGGGCCTAGCCGCACAAAACCCTCCCCCGATCCGGCACGTTCACCATGCGCACACCTCCCTTGTTGCAAAACCCACGCGTCCTGCGCATTGCCGCGCCACTGGTGGTTGGCCTTTTTTTTCTGCTGATCTGGCAACTCGCTGTCGAACTGACCCGCATCCCGGCCTATTTGTTGCCGGGACCGGTCAGGATCGCGCAGGCTCTCGCGGCCAACGCACCAACCTTGTTTCTCGCCTTGTTGATGACGCTGAAGGTGACGTTCTTCGCGTTCCTGGCGGCCACCATTCTGGGCACGGCGTCGGCACTGTTGTTCGCGCAAAGCCGCTGGCTGGAAATGAGCCTGTTCCCCTACGCCGTGATGCTGCAGGTCACGCCCATCGTGGCGATTGCACCGCTCATCATCATCTGGATCAAGAACACCGAACTCGCGCTGGTGGTGTGCGCCACCATCATCGCCATCTTTCCCATCATCTCCAACACCACGCTGGGCCTCAACAGCGTGAGCCCGAATCTCAACAACCTGTTCACCCTGTATCGCGCCACACGCTGGCAACGCCTGGTCAGGCTGCGCATTCCAGGCGCGCTGCCTTATTTTTTCGGTGGCTTGCGTATCAGCAGCGGCCTGGCGCTGATCGGTGCCGTGGTCGCCGAGTTCGTCGCCGGCACGGGCGGACAAGGCGCCGGACTGGCCTACCAAATCCTGCAGTCCGGCTACAACCTTCAGATTCCCGAAATGTTCGCGGCCCTGGTGCTATTGACCCTGGCCGGAGTGGCGCTGTTCGGATTGATGGTGATGCTGTCGAACCGGGTCCTGAGAAACTGGCATGAGAGCGCCATGGACCGCTGAGCCGAGCGGCGGCGCCATGCAGGATGAGGCGTGTTCACCATGGGGCTCGGCTGCGTTGCAGTTCGTGCCAAATTGAAGGCCATGGATCGGTCTACTTTGCGAACAGCGATGCCATGTCGGCGAAGGCCTTGATTTCGATCGCATTGCCCGACGGATCGAGAAAGAACATCGTGGCCTGCTCGCCGACTTCGCCCTTGAAGCGGATATGGGGCTCGATGACGAATTGCACACCCGCGGCGCGTAGCTTGTCCGCCAGCTCGTGCCATTGCTCCATGGACAGCACGGCGCCGAAGTGGCGCACCGGGACTTGGTGGTCATCCACCGTGCTAGTGGTCGTCCGGTGCCCGCATTCATCGGGTGCCAGATGCGCCACGATCTGGTGGCCGTAGAAGTTGAAATCAACCCACTCCGGCGCGCTGCGGCCTTCCGGGCAGCCGAGCAGGCCGCCATAGAAACGACGTGCTTGCGCAAGGTCCTTGACCGGGAAGGCCAGATGAAATGGGGGCATGGCATGGGTGGTCTGGGTCATGGCAATGCGGCGTCGGGCGACTGTTCGAGAATGACAAGGACGGCTGAAGTCTAGGTCGTTCCCGGGTCCGGTGTCCGGCGTAGCCCAAGAAAAAGCCCGGCTGGGCCGGGCTTTTCGAGGTGCCGGGACCGGCGGTCAGCGGCGGCTGCCGCCGAAAATGCCGAGCAGGGCCAGCAGGTTGACGAACACGTTGTAGAGGTCGAGGTAGATGGCGAGGGTGGCCGAAATGTAGTTCGTCTCGCCGCCGTCGAGCACGCGTTTGACGTCGATCAGCATGAAGACCGAGAAAATGCCGATGGCCACGACCGAGAACATGATCATCAGCGCCGGCATTTGCAGCCAGATGTTGGCAATGCCGGCGATCATCAGCATGATGACGCCGATGAACAGGAACTTGGACAGCGAGCTCAGGTCGCGCTTGACCACGGTGGCAAGCGAAGCCATCACGGCGAAAATGGCCGCAGTGCCCCCGAAGGCCAGGGTGATGAGTTGCACGCCATTGGCCAGGCCCAGGATGAAGCTGAGCATTTGCGACAGCATCATGCCCATGAAGAAGGTGAAGCCCAGCAGCAGGCCGACGCCGAGGCTGGAGTTCTTGTTGCGTTCGATGGCGAACATCAGCCCGAACGCGCCGCCGAGGAACAGCAGCATGCCCATGCCGGGATTGGTGATCATCCACGCGGCAAGGCCGAGCTTCAGTCCGGCCCAGGCGCCGAATATGGTTGGAACAAGCGAGATGGCCAGCAGCGTGTAGGTATTGCGCAGCACGCGGTTGCGCTCGGCGACAAACCCACCCGCATTTTGTCCATATATCGAAGGTTGGGGATTGAAGCGGTCGTCCATGAATGTTCTCCCAGAATGGCTGATGATTGACAAGCCGAAAACCATCATATGCCGCATTGGAGTCATAGGGTCCGGTCAAGTTCCGGTCCCTTCTCCGCGACATCCAGGTCGAGTGTAGACGTTTTGTCTGAAATCGAACTGAATCCTCTGCTGGGTGGGCTCAATCCGCGGGTTCCTCGAGCGAGAACAGAATGGGCACCAAGACCCAGCCGGCCACGGGTCTGCCAGCGCTGCTGGCGGGCGTGAAAGTCCACTGCCGCACCGCGGACAAGGCGGCCCGGTCCAGCTGCCGATAGCCCGAGGTGCGCCGTACGGACACACTGTCGACGTGGCCGTCGGCCGATACCCTGACTTGCAGCACGACCGTGCCCTCCTCGCCCAGGCGACGCGCGAGTGCGGGATACACGGGCTTGGGATTGTGCAGATAGCTTGCGCCAAGACTGGGCGGCGTCATGACTGCCGTGGCAGTCGACGGATGGGTGGGACGTTGAGGTTGCGCCGCGCTGGCTCCTCCGTTCACGGCTGGAAACGACGCCGGAGCTTGCCGGGCTTGGTCGGACGCATTGCGCTGAATGGCCGCCGGGGCCCTGCGCAAACGGGTGGGGGCCCCGGAGGAATCTTGCGCGGACGGTGTCAGATTTGCCGGTCTCGGCTCGGGTGGATGCTCCGCGAGGCTGGCTGGGCGGGGAGGGGGGGTGAGGGAAGGATTCCGTGGCGTATCGGCGTGGTGCATCCCCAGGGTGGCCTCACGGGGGAGACGCGGTTGCCGGTGGGACGTTCCGCTCGCAGCGATGGCGATGTCCGTTCTGTCGTCCGCCTGGTGTTGCTGCGGCGACAGCAATCGCACGTCCACGAGACGGGGCGGGGTTGGCGTGGTGTGCGACACCAAAAAAATCTGCAAGCCCCATAGCACCAGCACATGCAGGGCCAGCACCGGGGGCGCCAGGCTCCAGAAATCACGGGCGGTGGGCATGGATGCGGAGCGGACCAAGGCAGGAGGGGCGGTTGCGGGAGCCGCGTGCATGAGGCCGGACGGCTCCGTGGGAGGTGCGGAGGCTATAATTTTGAGGATTTGCGTGGGACTTGGAGAACATGGTTTTGCGCACCTCGAACACAGCGCCAATGCGCAAGCCCGGAGAACAATCAATGCTGCCGTTGCAACCCAAAGCGATTTTGGCCCTTGCCGACGGTTCGGTCTTTCACGGGGCGTCCGTCGGCGCGGCTGGCGAGTCCTCGGGTGAGGTGGTTTTCAACACCGCCATCACCGGCTATCAAGAAATCCTCACCGATCCTAGCTATTGTCGGCAGATCGTCACCCTGACCTACCCGCATATTGGCAATGTCGGTATCAATGAGGAGGATGTGGAGGCCGCAAAAATTCATGCAGCCGGCCTCATCATCAGGGATCTGCCCGCGCTGGATTCCAATTTTCGCAAAACCGAATCCTTGGGCGAGTATCTGCGCCGTTCGGGCACGGTCGCCATTGCGGGCATCGACACGCGCAAGCTGACGCGCCTGTTGCGGAGCAAAGGGGCGCAGGGCGGCTGCATCAGGGCGCTGGCGCTCGGAGAGGCTGTCACTCCCGCGCTGGTGGACGATGTGCTCGCACAGGCACGCGCATTCCCAGGCCTGGCCGGCATGGATCTCGCCAGGGTCGTGAGCACGCGCGAGCCGTATGCCTGGACACAAACGGCATGGTCCCTTGGCCAGGGCTATGGGGAGCGAGCCCAGCAAGGCTTCCATGTGGTGGCCTACGACTTCGGCGTGAAGTTCAACATTCTGCGCCTGCTGGCCTCGCGCGGCTGCCGCATCACCGTGGTGCCAGCGCAGACCTCGGCCGAGGCCGTGCTGGCGATGAAACCCGACGGCGTCTTCCTGTCCAACGGCCCCGGAGATCCGGAACCCTGTGATTACGCCATCGCCGCCACGCGTACCCTGATCGAGCGCGGCGTGCCGGTATTCGGCATCTGCCTGGGGCACCAGATCATGGCCCTGGCCGCCGGGGCTCGTACGTTCAAGATGAAGTTCGGCCATCATGGCGCCAACCATCCGGTGCAAGACCTCGACACCGGACGTGTCAGCATCACCAGTCAGAACCACGGCTTCGCGGTGGATCAGGCCACGCTGCCGTCGCACGTGCGCACCACGCATGTTTCCTTGTTCGACGGCACATTGCAGGGTTTCGAATTCCGCGACAGGCCCGCGTTCTGCTTTCAGGGGCATCCCGAGGCCAGCCCGGGGCCGCACGATATCCTCGATTTGTTCGACCGCTTCGTCGGCCTGATGCAAGGCCAGCGCGCCGCAGCCTGAATCCGGAACGCGGCGGCCATGCAGGATCTTTTCGGCATCACCAACATCGGGCTGTATGTGCTCGGGGTGGTGTTCATCGTCCTCCTGCCGGGTCCGAATTCGCTCTATGTGCTGAGCGTGGCGGCGCAGCGCGGCGTGAAAGCCGGCTATCTCGGCGCATGCGGCATTTTCCTGGGTGACACGGTGCTGATGATCCTGGCCGCGGCCGGCCTGGCCAGCCTGCTGGAGGCGGTGGCCTGGTTGTTCATGGCGGTGAAGCTCGTCGGCGCGGTCTATCTGGCGTGGATCGGCTTCGGCATGCTGCGCGCGGCCTTGCGCCGTTGGCGCCAGGCCGAGGCGCCCGCCGCACCGCCCGCACGGGTCGATGCCTCGCATCCGCTGGCCAAGGCTTTGCTCATCAGCCTGCTCAACCCCAAGGCGATCTTCTTTTTCATCTCGTTCTTCATTCAGTTCGTCGACCCGGCATATCCGCGCCCGGCGCTGTCCTTCCTGATCCTGGGCGGCATCGTGCAGTTTTTCAGCGCGCTGTACCTGTCCGCGCTGATCTTCGCCGGCTCGCGCCTGGCCGAGGCCTTCCGCCGCCATCGCCGCATCGCCGCGTCCCTCACCGGCGTGGTGGGCGCCGCGTTCATGGCCTTCAGCGTGAAACTGGCCACCGCGTCGATCAAGTGACGCAGCGACCCATTCCACAGCATTCCACAAGCCTCACCACATGCCCAAGCGCACAGACATCCAAAGCATCCTGATCATCGGCGCCGGTCCCATCATCATCGGCCAGGCCTGCGAGTTCGACTATTCCGGCGCCCAGGCCTGCAAGGCCCTGCGCGAAGAGGGCTACAAGGTCATCCTGGTCAACAGCAACCCGGCGACCATCATGACCGACCCGGAGACGGCCGATGTCACCTACATCGAGCCCATCACCTGGCAAGTTCTGGAAACCATCATCGCCGCGGAGCGGCCCGACGCCATCCTGCCCACCATGGGAGGGCAGACGGCCCTCAACTGCGCGCTCGACCTGCATCATCACGGCGTGCTGGACAAGTACGGCTGCGAGCTCATCGGCGCCAAGCCGGTGGCGATCGACATGGCCGAGGATCGCCAGAAGTTCAAGCAGGCCATGACCCGCATCGGCCTGGGCTCGGCGCGATCGGGCATCGCCCACAGCATGGACGAGGCCTGGAGCGTGCAGAAGACCATCGGTTTTCCCACCATCATCCGCCCGAGTTTCACGCTGGGCGGCACGGGCGGCGGCATCGCCTACAACCCGGAAGAATTCGAGACCATCTGCAAGCGCGGCCTGGAAGCCTCGCCCACCAGCGAACTGCTGATCGAGGAATCCCTGATCGGGTGGAAGGAATTCGAGATGGAGGTCGTGCGCGACCAGGCCGACAACTGCATCATCGTCTGCTCGATCGAGAACCTCGACCCGATGGGGGTGCACACCGGGGACTCCATCACCGTGGCGCCGGCGCAGACCCTGACGGACAAGGAATACCAGATCATGCGCGACGCCAGCATCGCGGTGCTGCGCGAAATCGGCGTCGACACGGGCGGCTCGAACGTGCAGTTCGCGATCAACCCGAAGGACGGCCGCATGATCGTGATCGAGATGAATCCGCGCGTGTCGCGCTCGTCGGCACTGGCGTCCAAGGCCACGGGTTTCCCCATCGCCAAGGTCGCCGCCAAGCTGGCCGTGGGCTATACGCTCGACGATCTGCGCAACGAGATCACCGGGGGCGCAACGCCGGCGTCGTTCGAACCCACCATCGACTACGTGGTCACCAAGGTGCCGCGCTTCGCCTTCGAGAAATTCCCGCAGGCCGATTCTCGCTTGACGACGCAGATGAAGTCGGTCGGCGAGGTCATGGCCATCGGACGCACTTTCCAGGAAAGCTTCCAGAAGGCGCTGCGCGGGCTGGAGGTCGGTGTGGACGGACTCAACCAGAAGACCACCGACCGCGAAACCCTCGAACGCGAACTCGGCGAACCCGGCCCCGAGCGCATCTGGTATCTGGGCGACGCCCTGGCGCAGGGCTTCAGCCTCGAGGATGTCCACCACCTCACTCGCATCGATCCCTGGTTCCTGGCGCAGATCAAGGACATCGTCGACGTCGAACTGCAGCTCGAGCGCACGCAGCTCGAGCTGCTCGATGCCGAAACCATGCGCTGGCTCAAGCGCAAGGGCTTCTCGGACCGTCGCATGGCGTATCTGCTCAAGAGCACGGAAAGCGCGGTGCGCAGGCGCCGGCACGAACTCGGCGTGCGTCCGGTGTACAAGCGCGTGGACACCTGCGCCGCGGAATTCGCCACGCAAACGGCCTACCTCTACTCCACCTACGAGGAGGAGTGCGAGGCCGAGCCGACCACGCGCAGGAAGATCATGGTGCTGGGCGGGGGACCGAACCGCATCGGCCAGGGCATCGAGTTCGACTATTGCTGCGTGCATGCGGCGCTGGCCTTGCGCGAGGACGGGTTCGAGACCATCATGGTCAATTGCAACCCGGAGACGGTGTCCACCGACTACGACACCTCGGACCGCCTGTATTTCGAGCCGCTGACCCTGGAGGACGTGCTGGAAATCGTCGACAAGGAAAAGCCCGAGGGCGTGATCGTCCAGTATGGCGGCCAGACTCCGCTCAAGCTGGCGCTGGCGCTCGAAGCGGCTGGCGTGCCCATCATTGGCACCAGCCCGGACATGATCGACGCCGCCGAGGACCGCGAGCGCTTCCAGAAACTGATCAACGATCTCGGCTTGCTGCAGCCGCCCAACCGCACCGCGCGATCCGAGGCGGCCGCGATCGAGAAGGCCGAGGACATCGGCTATCCGCTGGTCGTGCGGCCCAGCTATGTGCTGGGCGGGCGCGCGATGGAGATCGTGCACGAGCAGCGCGACCTGGAGCGCTATATGCGCGAGGCGGTGAAGGTCTCCAATGATTCCCCCGTGTTGCTGGACCGCTTCCTGAACGACGCCATCGAATGCGATGTCGACGCCATCTGCGACGGGCGCGACGTGTTCGTCGCCGGCGTGATGGAGCACATCGAGCAGGCCGGCGTGCACTCGGGCGACTCGGCCTGCTCGTTGCCGCCATATTCCCTGCGCGCGGCGACCATCGCCGAGCTCAAGCGCCAGACGATCGCCATGGCGCATGGCCTGCACGTCGTCGGACTGATGAACGTGCAGTTCGCGATCCAGCAGGATGGTGACGAAGACCGCATCTTTGTCCTGGAGGTGAACCCGCGCGCCTCGCGCACCGTGCCCTTCGTGTCCAAGGCCACCGGCCTGCAACTGGCCAAGATCGCGGCGCGCTGCATGGTGGGCACCAGTTTGGCGCAGCAGCGCATTCCGGCGGAAGTGGTGCCCGAGTACTTCTGCGTCAAGGAGGCCGTGTTCCCGTTCGTCAAGTTCCCTGGTGTCGATCCCATTCTCGGTCCCGAGATGAAGTCCACCGGCGAGGTCATGGGCGTGGGGCGCAGCTTCGGAGAGGCCTTCGTCAAGTCCCAGATCGGTGCCGGGACACGCCTTCCGGAGGTTGGCGATGCGGGCATCGCCAAGGTGTTCCTGTCCGTGAAGAACAGCGATAAGGCGCGCATGGTCGAGGTGGCGCGAGACTTGGTCGGCATGGGCTTCCAACTGACCGCCACGCGCGGTACGGCCGCAGCGCTGACCGAGGCCGGGTTGTCGGTCGAGGTCGTCAACAAAGTCACCGAGGGACGGCCCAACGTGGTCGACATGATGAAGAACGGCGATATCGTGCTGGTGGTCAATACCGTGGAAGAGCGGCGCAACGCGATTGCAGATTCGCGCGCCATTCGCATCACGGCGCTGGCCAGCCGGGTCGCCACATTCACGACCATTGCAGGTGCCGAAGCCGCTGTGGAGGGCATGAAATGCCTGCATCGGCTCGAGGTCTATCCACTGCAGGCTTTACATCGGTCGCTCGGTTTGGCACACTGAAACCCAAAGCCGGACAATCGCCGTGGCAGTGCGCTGCTGCGGCGTTTTTTTTGATTCCCTTGGATGCACCACTTATGCCTACACCCATGACCCGCCGCGGCGCGGAAAAGCTCAAAGCCGAACTGCAGCGCCTCAAATCGGTCGATCGCCATGCCGTCATTCAGGCCATCGCGGAAGCTCGCGCCCAGGGTGATCTGTCGGAAAACGCCGAGTATGAGGCGGCAAAGGATCGCCAGGGTTTCATCGAAGGTCGCATTGCCGAGATCGAGACCAAGTTGTCTTCGGCGCAAATCATCGACCCGGCGGAACTGCATGCCGACGGGCGCGTCGTGTTCGGCGCCACCGTGGAATTGTCCGACGAGGAGACCGGCGACTGCGTGATCTATCAAATCGTCGGCGACGACGAGGCCGACCTCAAGAACAGCATGATTTCCGTCAGCTCACCCATCGCGCGCGCCTTGATCGGCAAGGAGGAGGGCGACACGGCCCAGGTCATGGCGCCAGGCGGCGTGCGTAGCTATGAAATCGTCAAGGTACGGTACGCATGAGCCCATCGCCCGGCCGCCCGAAGGTGGGCGAAACCCCGCACGGCGGGGTCGCGCGCAGCGCGGGGGTGTCCTCCATGAGCCCATCGCCCGGCCGCCCGAAGGTGGGCGAAACCCCGCATGGCGGGGTCGCGCGCAGCGCAGGGATTTCCGCATGAGTAACCTGCGCGCGCGCTGGATTTTTGCCGCCTTGTGGCTGGGTGGTCTGGCCGCGGTCGGGCTTATCGGGGCGCCCACGGCCTTCGCGGTCATCCCCGACAAGATGCTGGCCGCCGCGGTGGCCAGCCGCATGTTCTATGTCATGGCTCTGGCCGGCATGGCGCTCGGTGGTTTGCTGATGGTGCTGGAGCGGGCGCATGCCCGGCCGCTGGCTGCATCCACGCCGTTTTTTCTGGTCCTTGGGGGCTTGTTCTTCACCGTGCTGGGCGAGTTCGTCGTGGTGCCGCAGTTGTTGTCCGCCGCTGTCGCCCATGCGGCCAGCGCGGGGATGTGGCATGCGATAGCCAGCTTGGTCTATCTGCTGCAGGCCATTTGCGTTTTCGCCTATGTCTGGACCCTGGCCGCCGCAGCTGCGCGGCAGGGGCGCTAAGCCTTGCGCAGGTTCGATCAACCCAAACGTATTTTCTTGATGCTTGACTGGCGCGGTTTGGCCCGCTTGACCTTGCCCGTGGCGGTGAGGCGCTCGTTGCCAAGGACCGTCACGCGCTTGACGCGGGCGCGGTGTGTGGGGCTGGTGGATGGCACGACAACCTTGACTTGCTTGGGCGCGGCGCCTCGGGCCTTGCTCGCAGGAGCATCGGCGGACCCGGCCGGGATGGGGCGAAACACGACCAGGATCTTGCCGATGTTCTGCACCGGGGCAGCGCCTAGTTTTTCGCAAATGCCGTCCATCGTGGCGGCGCGAGCCTCGCGGTCGTCCGAGGCCACGCGGACCTTGATCAGGCCGTGGGCCGTGAGCGCACGGTCGATTTCGGCCATGACCGCATCGGTCAGACCCTGGTCCCCGATCAGCACCGTGGGTTTGAGGGGATGGGCCTGCGCGCGCTTGGCGCTGCGGTCGGCGGGGGAGAGGAGCAAGGTGGTCATCGTCGAATTATCCGTCTTTCGCGTCCGGAGTGCCCCCTGCGTGCAAACGACCAACTGAGAAGAGAATCCGCGCGTTGCGCAACACCATGAAAAAGAACCGTTTCAAGAAAGCCTGGCTCAACGAGCACCTGCATGACCCCTTCGTCAAGCTGGCGCAAAAGGAGAACTTTCGTTCGCGCGCCGTGTACAAATTGAAGGAGATCGACGAAGCGAACAAACTCATTCGCCCGGGGCAGGTGATCGTCGACCTGGGTAGTGCGCCCGGCGCATGGTCTCAATATCTTGGACGCAAACTGGCTGGCGAGGATGGTTCCATGCGAGGCACGGTGATCGCACTGGATCTGTTGCCTATGGAGCCGGTGGACGGCGTGCAGTTCATCCAGGGTGATTTCCGGGAGGCCGCTGCCCTGGCGCAGTTGGAGGCCGCGCTGCGCAGCGCAAGGGTGGATGTCGTGCTGTCGGACATGGCTCCAAACCTCTCGGGCATTGCGTCGGCGGATGCGGCGCGCATCGAGCATCTGGCCGATCTCTCGCTGGATTTCGCGCGGCATTGGCTCAAGGCAGATGGCGCCCTGCTGATCAAGAGCTTTCACACCGGGTATTTCAGCCAGATCGTCAACCGCTTCAAGCTCCAGTTCAGAATCGTCAAGACCATCAAGCCCAAGGCTTCGCGCGACCGTTCGGCGGAGGTTTTCATCCTCGGTCTGCAGCCCAAGTCGGCAGCCGAGTCGGAAATCTAGACTATCGCCATTCTTTTTTCATAGTCCAGAGCTAACATTCCCTTGGCGGGCGTACGACTACTGTGGAGAATGAAGGGCGCAGGGCTTGATTCGCCTAGAATCGAACGCAGATTGATGTTGCCGAATCATCAGTCGTTTGCTCCACGTCGGGGCTCCAGGAGTCTGTCTTGAACAATCAATGGTTTTCCAAAGTTGCAATCTGGCTGGTGATCGGGCTTGTGCTCTTCACCGTGTTCAAGCAGTTCGACCGCACGGCACCCACCGACACGGTGAGCTACACCCAGTTCATGCAGGAAGCCAAACAGGGCCGCGTGAAAAAGGTGATCGTGCATCAGAGCGGCACGCTGGACGTGACGACGTCCGAGGGGCGCCGCTATACGCTGAGTTCCCCCGGCGACTTGTGGATGGTCGGCGACCTGCTGAAGGACGGCGTCCAGGTGGTTGGGGCGCCGCGGGAGGAACAGTCCTTCCTGATGCAGATCCTCATTTCCTGGTTTCCCATGCTGCTGCTGATCGGCGTCTGGGTCTACTTCATGCGCCAGATGCAGGGCGGCGGACGCGGCGGTGCCTTCAGCTTCGGTAAATCGAAGGCGCGGCTGCTCGATGAATCCAGCAATACGGTGACCTTTGCCGATGTCGCCGGTTGCGACGAAGCCAAGGAAGAGGTCAAGGAACTCGTCGACTTCCTCAAGGACCCGCAGAAGTTCCAGAAACTCGGCGGCCGCATTCCACGTGGCGTACTGCTGGTGGGTCCTCCCGGTACAGGCAAGACCTTGCTGGCCAAGAGCGTGGCCGGCGAGGCCAAGGTTCCCTTCTTCTCGATTTCCGGCTCCGACTTCGTCGAGATGTTCGTCGGCGTCGGCGCCTCGCGAGTGCGCGATATGTTCGAGACCGCCAAGAAGCATGCCCCCTGCATCATCTTCATCGATGAGATCGATGCCGTGGGCCGGCACCGCGGGGCGGGGCTTGGCGGCGGCAACGACGAGCGGGAGCAGACCCTCAACCAGATGCTGGTCGAGATGGACGGCTTCGATACCAATCTGGGCGTGATCGTGATCGCCGCCACCAACCGGCCCGACATTCTCGACCCCGCTCTGCTGCGCCCCGGCCGCTTCGACCGACAGGTGTATGTGCAGTTGCCTGATATCCGCGGCCGCGAGCAGATTCTCGTGGTGCACATGCGCAAGGCGCCGGTCGGCCCCGACGTGCGGGCCGACATTCTCGCGCGCGGCACGCCCGGCTTTTCGGGCGCCGATCTGGCCAATCTCGTGAACGAGGCTTCGCTGTTCGCCGCGCGACGCAACGGGCGCTTGGTCGAGATGGAGGATTTCGAGCGCGCGAAAGACAAGATCATGATGGGCGCGGAGCGCCGGTCCATGGTCATGCCCGAGGAGGAGCGCCGCAATACCGCGTACCACGAGTCCGGCCATGCGCTGGTGGCTAGGCTGCTGCCCAAGACCGACCCGGTGCACAAGGTCACCATCATCCCGCGCGGGCGCGCTTTGGGGCTGACCATGCAACTGCCGGAAAACGACCGCTACAGCATGGACCGCGACCGCATTCTCAGCATGATTTCCGTGCTGTTCGGCGGACGCATTGCCGAAGAGGTGTTCATGCATCAGATGACCACCGGCGCGTCGAACGACTTCGAGCGCGCCACGCAACTGGCGCGCGACATGGTCACGCGTTATGGCATGTCGGAAACGCTCGGTCCGATGGTCTACGCGGAGAACGAGGGCGAGGTGTTCCTGGGCCGTTCGATCACCAAGACCACGCATGTGTCGGAGCAGACCATGCAGAAGGTCGATGGCGAGATCCGCCGCATCATCGACGAGCAGTACAGCCTGGCACGCAAGCTCATCGAGGACAACCAGGACAAGATGCACGCGATGGCCCAAGCCCTGCTCGAATGGGAAACCATCGATGCGGACCAGATCGAGGACATCATGTCAGGCCGGCCCCCGCGCCCCCCGAAGCCGCCTGGCGCAACCACCACGGGACAGCCGCCCGCGCCTGGACGCCCGAGTGGGCTGCCCGCCGACGCGCCTTCCGCATCCGCCGCCTGAAGGGGCTGCGCCCAGACCACGGCCCGGTTGATCACCGGGCCGTTTTTATGAGGCCACGACATGAACACCTCGTCCCCGACTTGGTCGGCCGGGCGCTTCCAACTCGATCTGGGCCGCCCTTTGGTGATGGGCATCGTCAACGTCACGCCCGACTCGTTTTCCGATGGCGGGGCGCATGCCGATCCTGTCGCCGCGGTTCGCCACGCGCAGGCCTTGGTGGAGGCTGGGGCCGACATTCTGGATGTCGGCGGCGAGTCCACGCGCCCGGGCTCCTTGCCGCTGCCGCAAGACGCGGAATGGGCGCGTATCGGCCCCGTGCTGCAAGAGGTGGTCCGCTGGGGCGTGCCCATCTCGGTCGATACCTACAAGCCGCGCACCATGCGCCTGGCGCTCGATCTGGGCGTGGACATCATCAACGATATTGATGCCCTGCGCATGCCCGGCGCGGAAGAGGCGGTCGCCCCATCGGGCGCCGGGATCTGCCTGATGCACATGCAAGGCGAGCCGCAGACCATGCAGCAGCAGCCGCACTACGCCGACGTAGTGCGCGAAGTGGGCGATTTCTTGCGCGCACGCGCCGACGCCATGCTGGCCCTGGGCGTATCGGCTTCGCGCATCTGCGTCGACCCTGGTTTCGGTTTTGGCAAGACACTGGGCCACAATCTGGAATTGGCACGCCGTTTGGACGCGATCGTGGCGCATGGTTATCCGGTCCTGGTGGGCGTGTCGCGCAAGTCCATGATCGGGGGCTCATCGGGGCGTCCAGTGCACGAACGTCTGCCCGGCAGCCTGGCCGCGGCGCTTGCCTGCGTGGCAGCCGGGGCAAGGATCGTTCGCGTGCATGACGTCGCCGCGACGGTCGACGCCCTGAAGGTGTGGACTGCAGTGCGGGGCTGATCCGGCCCCCTTGTTTGCGGCTTGGCGGCTTGGCGCGTCAGCGTCTAAAGTCGCGCCGCGAGAAACCCGTGGAGAAGCGATGAGCAGACAGTATTTCGGAACCGATGGCGTACGTGGGCGCGTGGGCCAGAGCCCCATCGTCCCGGAGTTCGGCTTGCGCCTGGGGCACGCGGCCGGTCGTGTGCTGCGCAAGCAGGGGGTGGACCGGCCCGTCGTGCTCATCGGCAAAGACACGCGCGTGTCCGGCTATATGCTGGAAGCCGCGCTGGAGTGCGGGTTTTCGGCGGCGGGTTGCGACGTGGTTTTGGTCGGCCCCTTGCCCACCCCTGGCGTGGCCTACCTCACAAGGGCCTTGCGGCTGGACCTGGGTGTCGTCATCAGCGCATCGCACAATCCGTATGCCGACAACGGCATCAAGTTCTTTTCCGCCGGTGGCAGCAAACTGCCCGACGCGTGGGAACTCGAAGTCGAAGCTGAACTTCCCGCCGCCGAGGGTTGCGTGCCTTCTGAACAACTCGGCAAGGCGCGCCGGCTGGACGATGCGGCAGGACGCTACATCGAGTTCTGCAAAAGCACCTTTCCCAATCACCTGACGTTGAAAGGTCTGCGATTGGTGGTGGACTGCGCCCATGGCGCGGCGTATCACATTGCCCCGGCGGTGTTTCACGAACTCGGGGCCGAGGTCATTTCCATCGGCGTGCAGCCCGACGGCTTCAACATCAACAAGGACGTTGGTGCCACTGCGCCGGATGCCTTGATCCGCGCGGTCAAGGCCAATCGCGCCGATTACGGCATTGCCCTCGATGGTGATGCCGACCGCCTGCAGATCGTGGACGGCCAAGGCCGCCTGTTCAACGGTGACGAATTGCTCTACCTGCTGGCGGTGGACCGCAAACCTACCGGCGTGGTGGGCACGCTCATGACCAATCTCGCCGTCGAGCAGGCGATCAAGGCGCAAGGCCTGGAGTTCGTGCGCGCAGCCGTGGGCGACCGCTATGTGCTGGAGGAACTGCTGGCACGCGGTTGGCAACTGGGCGGGGAGGGCTCCGGACACATCCTGCTGCTGGACCGCCATACCACGGGCGACGGTATCGTCGCGGCCTTGCAAATGCTGGAGTTGGTGGTGCGTACCGGCAAGAATCTGGCCGACCAACTCGTTGCCGTGCGGCTGTATCCGCAGACCCTGATCAGTGTCAAGCTGCCACCGGGTTTGGACTGGAAAACCCATGCCGGATTTGCCCGGGCGCGCGCTGCCGCAGAAGGCAGTATCAACGGCAGTGGCCGCGTCCTCATTCGCCCCAGCGGCACCGAGCCGGTACTGCGCATCATGGTCGAGCATGCCGATGCGGCGAAGGCTGAACAGTTGGCGCAAACCATGAAGGCGGTGCTTATCGGGCCATGAATGCGCCGGAGCCGCTCGGCGCCAAGGTTTGATTCCGCGGCCCGGCGTGCGATGCCCATATGCATCCAAATGTGAGATATGTGACGAGGTTGTCGTTGTCACGGAACTGTCACGAGATGGTCCTTGAATGTAGGCTTGAACATCGCGCCTTCAGCGGTGCCTATCCCCAGGAGAGAACCCTATGCTTACCCCGATGTCTCGCCGCAGCCAGCTCAAGTTCCTGCTGGCATCCGCCGGTTTGACCCTCGCCGCTTCGGCGATGCCGCTCACGGCCCAGGCCGCTTCGGTCAGCCTGCTCGAAACGGGCTCCACCTTGCTCTATCCGCTGTTCAATATCTGGGTGCCGGACTACACCAAGATGCACGGTGACATCAAGATCACGACCCAGGGTACGGGCAGTGGCACCGGTATCGCCGAGGCCATTTCCGGCGTGGCGCAGATCGGTGCCTCCGACGCCTACATGTCCGATAGCCAGATCAAGCAGAACCCGAGCATTCTCAACATCCCGCTGGCCATTTCTGCCCAGACCATCAATTACAACGTCCCCGGTTTGAACAAGACCCACCTCAAGCTCGATGGCCCAGTGCTGGCCGGGATTTATAGCGGCACGATCAAGAATTGGGACGACGCGGCCATCAAGGCGCTGAACCCCGGCGTCAAGCTGCCTGACCACGCCATCGTTCCGATTCACCGCACCGACGGCAGCGGCGACACCTTCATTTTCAGCCAGTACCTGTCGTTCTCCACGCCGAAGTGGAATGACAGCGTCGGCTACGGCACCTCGATTTCCTGGCCGGCCGTGCAGGGTGGTGTGGGTGCCAACGGCAACCCCGGCATGGTGCAAGCCAGCCAGCAGACGCCGTACTCGGTGGCCTACATCGGCGTGAGCTTCCACGCTGAAATCGCCAAGGCTGGGCTGGGCACGGCGATGATCAAGAACCGCGCCGGTCGGTTCCTGCTGCCCACGGCCAAAACAGTGAGCGCCGCCGCCGATGGCCTGATCGCCAAGACCCCGGCCGATGAGCGCATCAGCCTCGTGTTCTCTCCGGGTGCCGACTCCTATCCCATCATCAACTACGAGTACGCCATCGTCAACGCCAAGCAGGCCAATCCCGAAACCGCCAAGGCGATCAAGGACTTCCTGAGTTGGGCGGTTGAATCCAAGGGTGGCAACGCGGCGAAATATCTCGACGTCGTGCGCTTCATCGCCCTGCCGGCGCATATCCAGCAACTGAGCAAGGCGCAGATCGCCAAAATTCAGTAACTTCAGTAACGATTGCTTGCGGGTATCTTCCCTGGAGTCGCCTACATTGGCGACCCAGGGCTCGTGCCTGAAACGCCCTCACCATCACGCTCGACGGCTCGCAGACATCATCCATGCGTCTTTTTCGCCCCGGTCTTCAAGCTGTCTCCACCATCATTCCGCTGGTTCTGCTCGCGGTTTTCGTTTTTCTCACGGCCTATTCATGGCCGGCTATTGAATTCAACGGCCTGCGTTTTCTTTTCTCCAACACCTGGAGTCTCGGCAATCTCTACGCCAACCCGGTTCAGCGTAACGGCTTTGCGGTGCCCATGGGCGCCCATTACGGCATCGCCGTGTTCATTGTTGGCACCCTTGCAAGTTCGGCTATTGCACTTGTGCTCGCTGTGCCCGTCGGCATTGGCGTAGCCTTGTTTCTGGCCGAGTACGCGCCCCACCGGCTACGCGGAGTGTTCGCCCAGATCGTCGAACTGCTGGCCATGGTACCCAGCGTGGTCTATGGCCTGTGGGGCCTGGAGGTGTTGGCCCCTTTGACCATGAAAGTCATCGCGCCGTTTCTGGCGCATGCAATGCCCTTCATCCCCTTTTTCTCGGCCCAGGCCACCAGCGGCTACGGCTTGCTCACGGCGGGACTGGTGCTGGCCTTGATGGTGCTGCCGGTCATTTCCAGCACGCTGATCGAAGCCCTGCAGCGCGTGCCCAAGGAGTTGCGCGAATCCTGTTTCGCCCTCGGCGCAACGCGCTCTGAAATGCTGCGCAAGACGCTGCTGCCCGCCGTGCGCGCGCCGCTCATCGGCGCGGTGATTCTGGCCCTGGGCCGCGCTCTGGGTGAAACCATGGCCGTGCTCATGGTCAGCGGCGGGGCGCTGAATTACCTGCCCGACAACATCTACAGCCCCATCACCAGCATGGCGGCCTTCATCGCTTCCCAACTCGACAGTGCCTTGCAAGACCCCAGCGGCATGGCCGTGCGCTCGTTGGCGGAAATTGCTCTGGTCCTGCTCATCATCGCGGTCATCGTCAATGTCATCGCTCGCCTCCTCACCCGACGTGCCAAGTTCGCAGGCTAAAGCTGTCCTTTGGCGCTCCATGCCGCGTGGCAGGCGCTACGGTAACGCCCTGTTCGGTGTGGCCTGCACCCTGGCTTTCATCGTGGTGGTCGTGCCCCTGGTGGACATTCTCTGGACCGTCCTTTCGCGCGGCGCCCAGGCGCTGAACTGGACGGTGTTTTCCCAGGTGACCAATGGCATCAGCGGCGGCTTGCTGAATGCCATTGAAGGCACTTTGGTCCTCAGCGGTGGCGCCTTGCTGTTCGCCGCGCCGATTGGCGTGCTTGCAGGTGTGTATCTGGCCGAATATGGCGCTGGCGCCTGGGGGCGTTTGGTGCGTTTCCTCGCCGATGTGCTCACGGGCGTGCCATCCATCGTGCTGGGGTATTTCAGCTACGTCACGCTGGTGGAGGAAATGGGCTGGCAATTTTCGGCACTTGCAGGGGCCATCACCCTGGCCATGTTGATCGTGCCCTATATCGCGCGGTTTACTGAACTGGCGATGCGGCAAAACCCGTCCAGCCTGCGCGAGGCGGCGTATGCCCTGGGTTGTAAGGAGCCGCAGGTCGTGTTCAAGGTGCTGCTGCCGGCGGCACGTTCGGGTGTGATCACCGGCGTGCTCCTGGCGCTGGCCATTTCGGTGGGCGAAACGGCGCCGTTAATCTACACCGCTGGCTGGTCCAACTACCTGTGGAACGGCCAACTCACCCATGAGCCTATCGGCTACCTCACGTATGTGATCTGGAGCTTCATCAACCAGCCCTTCGCCTCGGCCCATGCCTTGGCTTATGCGGCGGCTTTCATCGTGATCGGCGTGGTGCTGCTGATCAATATCACGGCGCGGTTGTTGCTGCGACAGCGGCTGTGACGCTTGTTCACGACTGATACAACTGCGAACGACAATGACATTCATCGTTCCGTCATATTCTCTGCTTAGAGTGTTGACTTGTACCCGCGTGTCTCACGCGGTACACCCATCAACCTCGGGAGAGCATCCGTCATGAAGATATTGTTCAAAAGCTTGATCGCCAGCGCCGTCCTGGCAACCTCGACCGGCGCTTTTGCGCTGGATGTCACGGGCGCTGGATCGTCCTTCGCCAACCCGCTGTATTCCAAATGGGCCGATGCTTATCAGAAAGCCGGCGGTGGCCGCTTGAACTACCAGTCGGTGGGCTCTGGAGCTGGCATCAAGCAGATCCTCGCCAAGACGGTGGATTTCGGCGCCTCGGACATGCCGCTGACCGATGAGCAACTCGCCAAAGACGGCTTGGTGCAATGGCCAACCGCGGTGGGCGGCATCGTTCCCGTGGTGAAAATCGAAGGTATCAAGAGCAATGAGCTCAAGCTCAACGGCGCCGCGCTGGCCGATATCTATATGGGCAAGATCACCCAATGGAACGACCCAGCCATCGTCAAGCTGAACCCGGGCGCGAAGTTGCCGAATGCGCAAATCGCCGTGGTGCGTCGCGCGGATGCTTCGGGCACCTCGTTCGGTTTCACCAACTACTTGAGCAAGGTCAACAAAGAGTGGGCCGAGAAGTACAAGTTCGGCACCACGGTCGACTGGCCGGTTGGCGTGGGTGGCAAGGGGAACGAGGGCGTTTCAGCCTTCGTGCAGCGTCTGCCCAATTCCATCGGTTATGTGGAAGTCGCCTATGCCAAGTCTAATAATATGGCGATGGTCCAGTTGCAGAATGCCGACGGCAAGTTTGTTGCCGCCACGGACGCCAATGTGAAGGCCGCTGCTGCGGGCGCCGATTGGGCCAAGTCGTTCTACCAGATCCTGACCAACCAGCCCGGCGCCACCGCCTGGCCCATCACCAGTGGCACCTTCGTGCTCGTGCACAAAGTGTCCGACAAGCCCGAACAGACCGAAGCGGTCCTGAAGTTCTTCAACTTCGGGTTCGACAAGGGCGATGCGATAGCCGAGCAATTGCAATACATTCCGATGCCCGACTCGGTGAAGGCGCAAATCCGCAAGGAATGGGCCGGCATCAAGACGACCTCGGGTCAAGTCGTGTGGAAGAACTGAAAACGTCCTTGATCTCCTGAAACCGGCTTGCTTGGCCTTAAGTCAATGCAAGCCGGTTTTCGCGTATGAAAGATCCCGCCATGTCCGTGACATCTTCCACTGCCAATCTCGAACCCGCTTCGCGGGTGGTCGGCGGCGGGGCCCAGACGGGACAGCACCGCAGCCCTGGCCACCTCGGCGACTCCTTGTTCGGCGCCGCCGCGTGGCTGGCCGCGTTCATCACCTTGCTGGCCCTGGCCGGCATCATCGTGTCCCTGTTCATCGGCGCGTGGCCCGCGATTCAGGCTTTCGGTCTGAAGTTTCTCGTCACGAGCCAGTGGAACCCGGTCGATCATGTGTTCGGCGGGTTCACCATGATTTACGGTACCGTGCTCAGTTCTCTCATTGCCCTGTTGATTGCCGTTCCCGTGAGCTTCGGTATCGCCTTGTTCCTCACCGAGCTTTCCCCACGCTGGCTGCGCCGGCCATTGGCCACGGCGATCGAGTTGCTGGCGGCCATTCCTTCCATCGTCTTCGGCATGTGGGGCCTGCTGGTGTTCTCTCCGCTGTTCTCCACCTATGTGCAAACACCGCTGCAAAACTGGTTCGGTCATGTGCCGCTGCTTGGCGCCCTGTTCCAGGGGCCACCTGTGGGCATCGGCCTGCTGGCTGCGGGGATCATTCTGGCCATCATGATCATTCCCTTCATCGCTTCGGTGATGCGCGATGTGTTCGAGACCACGCCGCCTATGCTCAAGGAGTCGGCCTACGGCGTGGGCTGCACTACCTGGGAAGTCATGCGCAACGTGGTGCTGCCCTACACCAAAGCCGGCATCATCGGCGGCATCATGCTCGGCCTGGGGCGGGCGATGGGGGAGACTATGGCGGTGACCTTCATCATTGGCAACACCAGCCATTTCAACGGAGCCTCGCTGTTCGACGCGGCCAACACCATCACATCGGTGTTAGCCAACGAGTTTGCCGAGGCCTCCACCGAGCATCAGGCTGCTTTGTTCTATCTCGGTCTGGTGCTGTTCCTCATCACCTTCCTGGTGTTGGGTCTGTCCAAACTCTTGCTCCGACGCCTGGGTCGGTTCGAGGGGAGCCGGACATGAACGCCAGCATGCCTTCTTTGCGGCGTGATGTTCGCCTGCAGCGCTTTCGCAAGCGCAAGATGATCAACGCCGTGGTGCTGACCCTGGCGATGGCGGCGATGTTGTTCGGCATGATCTGGCTGGTCTGGATCCTGTATTCCGTTCTGGCGCAAGGCTTGGGCGGCATGAGCGTGTCGGTGTTCACGCAAATGACGCCCCCACCCGATTCCCCGAATGGTGGCCTGCTCAACGCCATCTATGGCTCGGTGCTCATGACCGGAGCAGCAACGCTGCTGGGTACGCCCCTTGGTGTCATGGCTGGTGTGTACCTTGCGGAATACGGCGGCAAGACGGTTTTCGGCCGCGCCACGGATTTCATCAACGACATTCTCCTGTCCGCACCGTCCATCGTCATCGGTTTGTTCGTCTATGCGCTCATCGTCGCCAACACCCATACCTTTTCCGGCTGGGCAGGCGTTGCGGCATTGACGCTGATGGTCGTTCCCGTGGTGGTGCGAACCACCGTGGACATGCTGCGTCTGGTGCCCAGTTCCTTGCGCGAGGCGGCTTACGCCTTGGGCGCGCCGAAGTGGAAGGTGGTGTCAGTGGTCATCCTGCGCGCGGCGCGGGCCGGAGTTCTCACCGGCATCATGCTGGCGGTTGCGCGTATCGCGGGTGAAACCGCGCCCCTGCTTTTTACTGCGCTGAACAACCAGTTCTGGACCACCGGCCTGTCCCAGCCCATGGCCAGCCTGCCGGTCACCATTTACAAATTCGCCATGAGCCCTTACACCAACTGGCAACAGCTCGCCTGGGCTGGCGTGCTGATCATCACGGGTGGCGTCCTGCTCATCAACATCACGGCCCGTCTTCTGCTCGGGAAGAAAGACTGAACCATGAATACTCCAGCCGCTCAGGTCAATGCGCCGCCGGCACGTTTGTCGGTGCGCAATCTCAACTTCTACTACGGCAAGTACAAGGCGATCAAGAATGTCAGCCTGGATATTGCACAAAACCAGATCACCGCGTTCATCGGGCCTTCGGGTTGTGGCAAGTCGACGCTGTTGCGGGTGTTCAACCGCATGTTCGAGTTATACCCGGATCAAAGGGCCGAGGGTGAGGTGTTGATCGACGGCCAGAACATCCTCACCTCGGGCGAGGATGTGTCGCTGGTACGCGCGAAGATCGGCATGGTGTTCCAGAAGCCCACGCCGTTTCCGATGTCGATCTACGACAACATCGCCTTCGGCATCAAGCTGTACGAAAAACTGTCGCGCGCCGAAATGGACGAGCGCGTGGAATCGGCGCTGACCAAGACGACACTGTGGGACGAGGTCAAGGACAAGTTGCAGCAAAGCGGCATGAGCCTGTCGGGCGGCCAGCAACAGCGCCTGTGCATCGCACGCGCTATTTCCATCAAACCCGAGGTGCTGCTGCTCGACGAGCCGACATCGGCGCTCGATCCCATTTCCACCGCCAAAGTGGAGGAACTGGTGACGGAGTTGAAGAAAGACTACACGGTTGCCATCGTCACCCACAACATGCAACAGGCGGCGCGCGTGTCGGATTACACCGCCTATATGTACCTGGGTGAGATGGTGGAGTTTGGCGATACCAACCAGATCTTCCTCAAGCCCAAGCGCCAGGAAACCGAGGATTACATCACCGGCCGCTTCGGCTGAACGGAGAAGAACCATGGGCGACAAGCATATTTCCACGCAGTTCGACGCCGAGATCAGCGCACTTTCCACCCAGGTTCTTGAAATGGGCGGACTGGTCGAGTCGCAAATCGGGCAGGCCGTCTACGCTCTGCGCCACTTCGACATCGAGGCCGCGCGCGGCGTGATGCTCAACGAGAAGCGCGTGAACCAGATGGAAGTGGACATCGACGCCGACGTCACGCAGATCATCGCCAAGCGCCAACCCACCGCGCGCGACCTGCGCCTGATGATGGCGATTTCCAAGACCATCACCAACCTCGAGCGCGTGGGCGACGAGGCGGACCGCATCGCGCGCATGGCGCGGGATCTGATCGAGGCCGGTTCCAACCTCGGCATCTCGTTCAATGAGATCACGCGCGAATCCGACCTCGCCATTGCGCAGATCCGCAAGGCGCTCGATGCATTCGCACGCCTAGACGAGAAGGCCGCGGTGGAAATCGTGTCGGCCGATAGCGCGATCGACGACGAGTTCGACTCGTTCATGCGCAAGCTCATCACCTATGTGATGGAAGACCCGCGCAACATCTCGTCTAGCCTGGATCTGGTATTCATCGCGAAGGCCATCGAACGCATCGGCGACCACGCGAAGAACATCGCCGAATTTGTCATCTACGTGGTGCGCGGCACCGATGTACGACACAACAAGGCCGCTTTCAACGAGGTGGCCAGCACGCTCTGAGCACATGACCATGGCAAGCAATATCCTGATTGTCGAAGACGAGCCGGCCATTGCCGAATTGCTGGCCGTCAACCTGCGCCATGCCGGGCATTGCCCCATCCTCGCGGGAAGCGCCGAGGAGGCGCTGCGTCTGATCCGCGATGTGCTTCCCGACGTGATGCTGATCGATTGGATGTTGCCGGGCATGTCCGGGTTGGCCCTGGCCCGTGAGTTGCGGCAAGGCGCGCGCACCCGCAGCATTCCGCTCATCCTGCTGACGGCGCGCAGCGAGGAATCCGACACCATTGCCGGACTCGACGCCGGCGCCGACGACTACATCACCAAGCCATTCTCGCCCAAGGAATTGCTGGCGCGCATTCGCGCCGTGCTGCGCAGGCGCTCGCCGCAGCTCACCGACGAGCCGGTCCGCATCGGCGGCCTGGCTGTCGATCCTTCCACGCGCCGCGTCACTTACGCCGAAGGCGGCAGCGAGCTGGAGGTCCGCCTGGGCCCCACCGAATTCAAGCTGCTGCATTACATGATGACCCACCCCGAGCGGGTGCACAGCAGAGGGGCACTTCTCGACAAGGTCTGGGGCGACCATGTCTTCATCGAGGAGCGCACGGTCGATGTCCATATCAAGCGCCTGCGCGAGGCGCTGGCCCCCGTGCAATGCTCGGAACTCGTGGAAACGGTACGCGGCGCCGGCTACCGCTTCACCCTGCGCCAGAATACTTCGGCGCTCAACGCAGCGGGCGGCGCTTGATGCGCGCGGATCTTGCGACCGTGCTCGCACGCAGGCGCCAGCCCTGAAGCGGTTGCTAAGACGGGCTTGCCGCGCGTTCTTGTTTCCCCCATTTGCGGCAGATTGCGGCAACCTTTCCAACCACTTCAGATGCGTGCCGTCCTTTTTCGCCTGATCGGCGTCGTGTCCCTGATGCTTGCGGCTGCGGGGTTGATCGGCTGGCTGGCCGGCCCGCTGCCAGGCGTTCTCGCGGCGAGCGTCGTGGCGTTGAGCGTGATCGCCTACGACACGGCCGCACAGCTTCGCCTGCTCGCCTGGCTGAAGTGGCCGCAGCTGGACAACGTGCCTGCCATGCGCGGAGTCTGGGCCGAGGTGTTCTACCGTGCCGCGCGCCAATTCCGGCTTTGGGAGACGCGCCTGGCGCGCGAGGAAGACAAGCTCAGGCATTTCATCGAGGCACTGCAGGCTTCGCCCAACGGCGTGATCCTGATGGATGCGAGCGATCAGATCGACTGGTGCAACGACATGGCCGCGACGCATTTCGGCCTCGATCCGCAGCGCGATCTGCGGCAGCATGCCGTCCACCTGATCCGCAACCCCGAGTTCTTCGGCTATATGGGCGCCAAGCGTTTCGACGAGCCGCTGCTGATGCGTCGCAATGGCGCCTACGGCTCCTTGTTGCTGAGCGTCCAGGTGATTTCCTATGGCGATGGGAAGAAGCTCCTGCTGTCGCGCGATGTGACCCAAGTGGAGCGTACCGAGGCCATGCGGCGTGACTTTGTCGCCAATGTCTCGCATGAGATCAAGACGCCGTTGACGGTCATCGCTGGGTTTGTCGAATCCTTGCGCGGGCTGGATTTTTCCGCCGAAGAGCGCGAGCGCATTCTCGGACTGATGCAGGAACAGTCCGACCGCATGCGGCACCTGGTCGAGGACCTGCTGACCCTCGCCCACCTCGAAGGCGACCCGCACCAGCCCGCCGAGGAAAGGCTGAACATGCGGCAGATGGTCGATCGGCTGGTGGCGGACGCGCGCGCGCTGTCAGGAGGGCGTCACCACATCGAGGCGAGCGCGGATGGCGGCGACCTTCGCGGAGCGCGGACCGAGCTCGTCAGCGCCTTCACCAATCTCGTGAGCAATGCCGTGCGCTATACCCCCGCAGGCGGCGATGTGCGCATCGCCTGGCGCGTGACCGAGCCCGACTACGGCGATCCCGTGGCCGAGTTCAGCGTGAGCGACTCGGGCATCGGCATCGCCGCCGAGCACATCCCCCGCCTGACCGAGCGCTTCTACCGCGTGGATCGCGGCCGCTCGCGCGAGTCCGGCGGCACGGGGCTCGGCCTGGCCATCGTCAAGCATGTTCTGCTGCGCCATCAGGCTGAGCTGCGCATCAGCAGCCAGCCCGGGCTTGGCAGCACCTTCAGCGTGCGCTTCCCCGCGCAGCGCCTGGTCCTGCCCAAGACGCCGGCAGCGCCGGACGACACCCCTCAGGGCGATCGGGAGTCGATCAGCGCCTGATGGCTGCCGCAGCGCGTGCGGCCGCCGCGCGGGCGCTTCCACAGGCCTTGCGCATCCATGTCCCAGGCATTGCCCGGGCAGCGCCAGTGCACCCTCAGCCCTTCGGCGATGACCTTGGCCTTGGCTTTCGGGTCCAGCACCGGGGTGGCGATCTCCACGCGGCGGAACAGATTGCGTTCCATCCAGTCCGCGGATGAGATCCACACGTCCTGTTTGCCATCGTTGAAAAAGTAGAACACCCGCGAGTGCTCCAGGAAGCGGCCGATGACGGAGCGCACACGGATGTTCTCGGACAAGCCGGGCACGCCGGGGCGCAGCATGCAGGGGCCGCGCACCAGAAGGCGGATTTCCACGCCGGCCTTGGACGCCTTGTACAGCTCCTCGATCACCGAGGGTTCGAGCAGGGCGTTGACCCGCGCCCAGATGCGCGCGCGTTTGCCGGCGCCGGCATGGCGCGCCTCGTTGCGTATGGCCTTGAGCAGGTTGTCCAGCAGCGAGAACGGCGATTGCCACAGGCGGCGCAAGGGCGCGAACTGGGACGATCCGGTGATTTCCAGGAACACCTGGTTGACATCGGTGCAGATGGCCTCGTCGGCCGTCATCAGCCCGAAGTCCGTATAGTGGCTGGCGGTGCGGATGTGGTAGTTGCCCGTGCTCACATGCACATAGCGCCGCAGCTGCGGCGCGCGCCGGCCGAGCTTTTCGCGTCGCACCACCATCAGCATCTTGGCGTGGCACTTGAACCCCACCACGCCGTACACCACGTGCGCCCCTTCCGCCTCCAGACGCGCGGCCCAGTTGATGTTGGTTTCCTCGTCAAGGCGCGCCATGAGTTCCAGCACCACCGTCACTTCCTTGCCGTTGCGCGCGGCCTCGATCAGCGCCTCCATCAGCGCCGAGTCGGTGCCCGCGCGGTAGATGGTCTGTTTGATCGCCAGCACGTCGGGGTCGCGCGCGGCGGTGTGCACCAGGTCCACCACCGGGGTGAACGCGTCGTAGGGGTGGTGCAGGAGCACGTCGGCCGCGCGTATGCGCTCGAACAGCTCGGGGGTGGCGCCAGGCCAATGGGGCAGGGGAGCCGGCGTGTGGGGCGCGTATTTCAGTGCCGGCTCGGCCACCATGTCGACGATGGCCTGCAGGCGCACCAGGTTGACCGGGCCGTCGACCTGATAGCAGTCCTCCGGCTTGAGTCCGTTCTCGCGCAGCAGCCGGTTCACCAGGACTTGCGGACAGCCGGCGGCAACTTCCAGGCGTACGGCGTCGCCGTAGTGGCGTGCGCGCAGCTCGCCTTGCAAGGCGGTGCGCAGGTTGGTGATTTCATCGTCGTCGACGAACAGTTCGCTGTTGCGCGTGACGCGGAACTGGTGCACGCCCAGAACCTTCAGGCCCGGGAACAGGTCGCCGGCGAAAGCCTGCATCAGCGACGACAGCAGCACGAAGGTATAGCGGTGCTCGCCCAGTTCCTGCGGCATGGCCAGCACGCGCGGCAGGGCGCGCGGCGCCTGGATGATGCCCAGATCCACGTTGCGTCCGAAGGCGTCGGTGCCGTCGAGCAGCACGGCGAAATTCAGGCTTTTGTTGAGGACCTTGGGAAAGGGGTGGGCGGGGTCCAGCCCGATCGGCGTGAGCACGGGCAGCACTTCGCGCTCGAAATACGCGCGTGCCCAACGCTGCTGCGCCGTGGTCCATTGCCCGCTGGTGGCGAAGCGGATTCCGACCGACTGCAGCAGCGGGTAGATGCCATCCTGCAGCACACGGTATTTCTCGCCCACCAGGGCATGCGCGTCTTCGGCGATGAGCTGGAGCGCATCCGCGACGCGCAGCCCGTCGGGGGTGACGCTGTTGGCATCGTGCTCGAGGAGGTCCTGCAGCTGGGCCACCCGCGTTTCGAAAAACTCGTCCATGTTCGACGAGACGATGCACAGGTAGCGTAGGCGTTCCAGGGGGGGGATGGCCGGGTCCTGTGCTTGCGCCAGGACGCGGCGGTTGAAGGCGAGGATGCCGAGTTCGCGGTTGAGCAGGCGAGGAGCTAAGGGGTCGGGCATGTCTGGGGGAGTGGTCTTGACGGAGCATGGACCATGCTACGCGGGCCGGGCACCGGAGCGGCGCAGCCTAAGTTTAGGATGTCATCTTTGTATGAAAACCTCGTGACAGATTCAAACCGCTGTCATGTTCTCTTGTTCCACTGTCTTTCATGTCCCTGAGCATCCAACACTTGGCCGCGGTCGATCTCGGTTCCAACAGCTTTCGCATGCTGGTGGGCAAGGCGGCCGAGCATCCGCATGGGGCGCAAATCTATCCCCTGGATTCATTGCGCGAGCCCGTGCGCCTTGGCGCAGGGCTGGATGCGAACAAGAACCTGACCGAGGAGTCGCAGCAGCGCGCGCTGGCCACCCTGGCGCGTTTCGGCGAACGCCTGCGGCAGTTCCAACCCGAGCGTGTGCGCGCTGTCGCGACCAATGCGGTGCGCGTGGCGAAAAACGCCCATGCCTTCCTGGAGCGCGCGCAGCAGGCGCTCGGGTTTCCGATCGAGGTCATTGCCGGGCGCGAGGAGGCGCGTCTGGTGTACATCGGCGCCGCGCATTCCGTGGCGCCGGCGGCGGGCAACCGGCTCGTGGTGGACATCGGCGGCGGCTCCACCGAGTTCATCATCGGCCAGGGACATGAGCCGCAGATGATGGAATCGCTCTATATCGGCTGCGTGTCGATGAGCCGGGATTTCTTCCCGGGCGGCCTGGTCGATGAGCAGCGCATGAAGTCGGCCGAGCTTGCGGCGCGGCGCGAGGTGCAGATCATCGCGCGCGAGTTCCGCAAGGCCGGCTGGACCAACGCCGTCGGATCGAGTGGAACCGCGCGTGCGCTGGCCGACATCCTGACGGGCAACCAACTCAATCCGGCTGGGCAGTCGCTGGGCATCACACGCGTCGGCCTGCGCGAATTGCGCAAACTCTACGCACGCGCGGGCGACCTGGGGACCCTCAAGCTGGCGGGGCTCAAACCCGACCGCGTGCCGGTTGCGGCGGGAGGGCTGGCCATCATGCTGGCGATTTTCGAGGAGCTCGGCATCAGGGAGATGGAAGCCACCGACGCCGGCCTGCGTCTGGGCGTCCTTTATGACCTGCTCGGCCGCGAGCAGCAACACGATATGCGCGAACTCACGGTGCAGCAATTCATGCAGCGCTATGGCGTGGACGTCGGGCAGGCAGCGCGCGTGGAATCCCTGGCCCTGACCCTGTTCCTGCAGTTGCATCCCCAGGCCGGCACGGCCGAGCAACAAGCCTTGCGCTGGGCGGCGCAACTGCATGAAGTGGGACTTTCCATTTCCCACAGCGCCTATCACAAGCACTCGGCCTATATCGTGGCCAATGCCGACATGCCGGGCTTTTCGCGCAGCGAGCAGGCTTCCATGGCTGATATGGTGCTTTGTCACGGCGGCAAGCTCAAGAAACTGGGCAGCCTGGGCGAATTGAATCTCGATCTGCGGGCCGTTCTGGCCCTGCGCTTGTCCGTGCTGCTGGCGCGCAACCGCAGGGACGTCAATGTCGATGGCCTGCGCCTGCTGCCGAGTAACGGCAAAGTCGGCTTGCAAGGCGTCACCATGCTGGCTGATCCGACATGGCTTCGAGGCTCGCCGCTGACGCAATTCAGCCTGGAGCAGGAAGTGGCGGAGTGGCAGCGTTCGGGTGTGCAACTCACCCTGCGGGCCGCGCCCACCGCCTGACCATCAGCCGGGCGGGGCGTGAACAGGCCCTAGGCGATCGAGGCGACGTTGAGGAAGTGCCGCGCGTAGCGCGCGTTCACATCGGCCAGGCGCATCAACAGCGGGAAATCCGCGGTGTTGAAGTCCGGATCCCATGCCGGCGCGCCGCAGATTCGCGCGCCGACGCGCAGATAGCCCTTGAGCAGGGGCGGGGCCTCGGCCGGAAGATCCTGCCTGAGGCTTTCCACCGGCAAGGGCAGCCGGGGCTGCATGTGGTCTTCGACCGGCGCCAGGTGCGTCTTGCGCAGCTTGGCCCAGAGGCTGGCGGCGTAATGCCCGCCATCGCGCATGGACACGCTGGCGCAGCCGATCATGGCGTCGAGCTTGTTGCGTTGCATGTAGTCGGCAAGGCCCGCCCACAACGCCATGATGACGGCCCCGCTGCGATAGTCGCGATGGACGCACGAACGGCCGAGTTCCAGCAGTCGCGGCCGCAGGTGCACCAGGCGCGTGAGGTCGAACTCGGTTTCGGAGTACAGGCCGCCCACGCACTTGGCCTGATGCGGCGGCAGTACGCGATAGGTGCCGACCAGCAGCCCTTCGGCATTGCGCACCAGGAGATGGTCGCAATAGGGGTCGAAAAGATCGATGTCATAGCCCGGCGTCGGCGTGTTGATGCGGGCGCCAAGCTCTTCGGCAAAGACTTTCCAGCGCAACCGCTGCGCTTCGAGGACCTGATGGGGATGGCGAGCCCAGGCGATGTTCAGGCCGTTGGTGTCCGCAGCTGCGGCGGTTTTTTCCGTATGGGCCCTGCGCATGGCACCCAGACGGGTGAGGTCCGGCTCGTGAAGAGCCAGGGCCATCAGGCCGGATTCATCGTGTTCCTGCATCGGCTTGCTCCTGTTCTTCCCCGTACGATACGGATGAGACATGACAGTTCGATGAAGTTCACATGTCATTGTGATGACACGTTTCAGCCGGAGGTCATGCGTGGGCGCCGTAGGCTCGATACCGTCTTTGGGCGGGAGCGGTTTCGGCTTCTTGCCGCTGCCCGTTTCGGCGATCTGGGAATGCCACGCCCTCCAGGTTCAGTTCCTTCGGAGCCTGGCCGCCTTGCCATTAATCCAGCAGTTCAGCGCTGACGCAGGCGCGCAGAATGCGGGTGGTGCTGCCCTCGCGCTGGCGCTCCGCCACCCAAATCAGGCCGCCTTTGCGTAGGCTGAACGGCCCGTCGCATCCTGCCAACCAGCGCAGGGCCGCGCTGCCCATGGTGGGTTGATGGCCGCACAGCACCAGGGCGCTGTGGCTGTCCTGGTGGTCGGCGATCACGGACATGAGGTCGTCCACGCCACGCTCGGGGCCCAGGCGCGCATCCTCCACCGGGTAGTCCACCAGGGCCATGGCGGTCTGCTGGGCGCGTAGCGCGGGACTGGCGCAGACCACCCAGGGTTTCGGCACATGCGCCTTGATCCAGGCGGCGATGCGGCTGGCGTCGCGCCGTCCCTGGCGAGTCAGGGCACGTCGCAGGTCTGCCGCGGCGCCTGCATTGGCGTCGACATCTTCGGCCTCGGCGTGGCGCCAGAAAATCACATGCAGTGGTGTCGTCATGACGGCATGGGTCCCGGTTGAGGAATGGCCCCCCCGGTCGATTTTATTTCGCGGGCGGAGGCTGGAATTTAGCGGACCGTGATGACAGTGTGATGCGGACGGTCGTCCTTGACACGGGACCAAGGCTCAATCGATACGTACTGAACCTCCCGCGCTGGTATGGTGCAGTACATCAGCATTTCAGCACTGTGGAGCCTGACCATGTGGATGGATCATCACGATTTGCTGCGGGAATTTCCCGAGGAGGCGCAGGCGATCATCGCCTTGCGGGCGGGTAATGGGCATTTCGACGCGCTTTGTGAGCGTTTCGACGCGGTTAGTGCCGAGATCGTGCGCATCGAGCGGGGCAAGGAGCCCGCGAGCGGGACACGGCTCAAGGCCTTGCGCCACGACCGCTTGGGCATCAAGGACGAGATCGTCGCCTTGCTGCGGGCGCATTGAGGGCCGCGCCGGGCTCAGGACTCGAGGGTCTGAAGCCGGTTGGCGGTGGCTCCATCCGCCAGGGCCAGAGCCAATTTGCTTGCACTGGCCTCCAGCTCGACCGGATGCTGCGCGGTCAGGCGCCGCGCCCGTTCGCGCAGCAGCGATGCCGAGGGCAGGTTCGCATCCTTGCAGGCCAGGGCGATGGTGTTCTCGCCATCTTCGGCCAGGATGGTGAGCACGGCATCGCCGAAACTGCGGCGCAGGCGTTCCACGATGGTGTCGCGCAAGCTGTCGCGGGCCCAGATGTTGGATGCCAGCACGCCCCCGGGCGCCAGGGCCGCCGCGCAATCGTCGTAGAAGCCTTGGCTGCAGAGCTGAGGGGGCAGACCTCCGGCGTCGAAGCCGTCGAGCATGAGCACGTCGCAGCAGGACGGGTTGTCGCGCAACCAGGCCGCGCCGTCGACGCACAGAACCTGCAGGCGCGCGTCGTCGGGGGGAATGGCGAACAGCTCGCGCATGGCGATGACTTCGGGGCTGATTTCGAGGGCCGTGAAGCACGTGTCCGGCAGGCGCTCGTGGCAGTATTTCGCCAGCGAGCCTCCGCCGAGACCCAGCATCACGATGTGTTGCGGTTCCGGCTTGAGCAGGAGGAAAGCCATCATGCTGCGCGTGTAGTCCAGCACCAGCTTGGTCGGCGCGCCCACGCGCATGCGGCTTTGCACGGTGGCCATGCCGAAGTGCAGCGAGACTTCGCCGCGATCCTGGCAGATGAAGGGTTTGCCGGGCGGCTGGCGCGAGCGCTTCATGGCGGCGGTCGGTGGTCTCGCCGGCGTCATTCCGCCACGCGGCGCAGCGCGGGGAACAGGATCACGTCGCGAATGCTCGGCGCGTCGGTCAGCAGCATGACCAGGCGGTCGATGCCGATGCCGCAGCCCCCGGCGGGCGGCATG